>NZ_LMCU01000002.1:0-300000 GCF_001424905.1 Leifsonia sp. Root112D2 | reverse complement strand
GGCGATCTACGCCATCGAGAAGGTGCACCAGCTGGGCGGTGTCGTCGTGGCCTGCTCAGACTCCTCCGGTGTGGTCTACGACAAAGACGGCCTGGACTTCGAACTGCTGCAGCAGGTCAAGGAGGTCGAGCGCGGGCGGCTCAGTACCTATGCAGAGCGGCGCGGGTCGGCGTCCGAATATCGCGCCGGTGCCAACGTGTGGAGCATCGCGGGTGAGACGAAGATCGATGTAGCGGTTCCGTCGGCAACGCAGAATGAGCTTGACGAGGCGGATGCGAAGGTGCTCGTCGCATCCGGAATCAGCGCTGTGGCCGAGGGCGCGAACATGCCCTCGACCCCCGAGGCGGTGCGGGTCTTCAACCAGGGCGGCGTGCTGTTCGGGCCGGGCAAGGCCGCGAATGCCGGAGGCGTAGCGACATCGGCGCTCGAGATGCAGCAGAACGCATCGCGCGACTCGTGGAGCTTCGAGCACACGGAGGAGCGCCTCGCAGAGATCATGCGCAACATTCACGAGAGCTGCGCGACGACCGCCGACGAGTACGGCGAGCCGGGCAACTACGTGTTGGGCGCGAATGTAGCGGGCTTCACCCGCGTGGCCGACGCGATGCTCGCCCTCGGCGTCATCTGACATCGTGAGCGCGCTCGAGCGGCTCCTCTCCGAGCTGGGTGATGCGGTCAGCGTCGAGGCGGCGAGGCTGCAGGCGGTGCGCACCGACAAGTCCGGGTGGGTGGCCGAGGGCCTGCCGCTCGCGCTCGTCGAAGCCACGAGCGTGCAGCAGGTGCAGGCGACGATGCGCATCGCATCCGAATACCGCGTGCCGGTGGTGCCGCGCGGCGCGGGAACAGGGCTCGCCGGGGGAGCGAACGGCACCAACGGGGCCATCGTGCTGAGCGTGGCGCGCATGAACCGCATTCTCGAGATCTCGCCGCAGGATGGGCTCGCAGTCATCGAGCCCGGCATCATCAATGCGGAGCTCAACGACGCTCTCGTGCAACACGGACTCTGGTTCGCCCCCGACCCGGCCAGCAAGGCCATCTCCTCGGTCGGCGGCAACATCGCCACGAACGCCGGCGGGCTGCTCTGCGCCAAATACGGGGTCACCCGCGAGGCCGTGCTGGGGCTCAGCGTGGTGCTCGCCGACGGCAGGCTGCTGGAAACGGGCCACCGCACCGTCAAGGGTGTTACCGGGTACGACCTCACCGCGCTCTTCGTCGGCTCGGAAGGCACCCTCGGCGTGATAGTCGGTGCCACGGTGCGCGTGCTGCCGCTGCCCGAAGGCGGTGTTCGAACCATCGGTGCCGTGTTCCCGGACGTCGAATCCGCGGCCGCCGCTGCGGCATCCGTCACGGCGGCGCACCTTCGGCCCGCCGTCATGGAGCTGCTCGACGCACCGTCGCTCACACTCATCTCCGCTCATCTCGGGGCGGATGTCGTCGAGGCGGCAACCGGCGTCGGGGCCCTGGAGACCGCGGCAGCGGGATCAACGCCGATCGGCGCCTATCTTCTTGTGCAATTCGACGGATCCGCGGCCGCCGCAGACGCCGAGCGAGCATTGCCGCTCATCGCGGCCGAGGGCGGCAGCGCCCGGCTGTCGAGCGATGAGGCGGAGGGAGAGGCGCTGCTGGCGATCCGCCGGGCGTTCCACCCCTCGCTCGCGGCCACGGGCGAGGTGCTGATCGAGGATGTTGCGGTGCCACGCTCACGCATGCCCGAGATGTTCCGGGCCATCGAAGAGATCGGCGCCAGGCACGGGGTGAGCATCCCCACCGTTGCACACGCCGGCGACGGGAATCTGCACCCGAACTTCATCTACACCGGCGACACGGTTCCCGATGCCGTATGGGCCGCGGCGGACGAGTTGTTCCAGACGGCACTGCGTCTCGGCGGCACGCTCACCGGTGAGCATGGCGTCGGGGTGCTGAAGCGCCGCTGGCTCGCCGATGAACTCGGGGAGACCTCGTTCAAGTTGCAATCGGAGCTGAAGGCCGTGTTCGACCCGCTCGGCATCCTGAACCCCGGTAAGGTCTTCTGAGACTTCCGCCGGTTGAGGAGGCCGCCCGCGGCCGTCGACTTCCGCCGGTTGAGGAGGCCGCCCGCGGCCGTCTCGAAACTAGCAGCCGTTAACAGACTCATCGCCCGGCGGTGCGGCGATGCCTGCAACGCTCCCGGGCGATGAGTTGGTTCCCTACAAGGGTGCCTCTTCGGTCGCATGAATGCAAGCACTTTCTGCTCACGCATCCGCCCACGCATCCGCCCACGCATCCGCCCACGCATCCGCCCACGCTTTGACGTGAGGATGCGTATGCCGCTTGGATAGGGACATGACAGATTCAACTCACTCCAAGCCCGAAGTCGACGCGCCCGTCGGCCCCGCTCCCGAGCAGCTCGAGATCGTGGACATCGCCGTGGGCGACGGTGCTGAGGCAGCCGCCGGCTCCACCGTCGACGTGCACTACCTCGGCGTCGGCTATGACTCCGGCGAGGAGTTCGACTCCTCGTGGAGCCGCGGCCAGTCCATCAACTTTCCGCTCAACAACCTCATTCGGGGCTGGCAGGAGGGCATCCCCGGCATGAAGGTCGGCGGCCGCCGCAAGCTCACCGTTCCTCCGCACCTCGCGTACGGCCCGGCCGGCGGTCACCCGCTCGGCGGCCAGACGCTCATCTTCGTGATCGACCTGCTCGGCGTCAGCTGAATCTTCTCTGACGCACAGAACCCGATGCCGTCTACGGCGTCGGGTTCTTCGCGTCGTAGGCGCGGAACGAGCGCTGCAGTCGCACCACGAGCAGAATCGCCACCATGATGACGATGCCGCCCAACACGGGCGGGAACCACAGGGCGGCCACCGCCGTCAGAAACCCGGCAAAGAGATCGCCCAGACGCGGGCCACCCGTCACGACAACGGTGAAGACTCCCTGAATGCGTCCGCGCATGGCATCCGGCACCGCCGCCTGCAGGATGGTCATGCGGAAGATGGCGCTGATGTTGTCGGATGCCCCTGCTGCGGCAAGAAAGACGCAGGCCAGCACGAGAGCCGGCACGTTGGCATCCGCAATGGCTGAGCTCACCGGACCGAACCAGCCCGTCGCCATGACGGCCAGCACGAGCCCGAAGGCGAGCGTGGACGCTCCGAACGCCAGGATCGCCCGCCCTATCGCCCGACCCTGCATGCGCACGTGGCCGAGCGGGCCGGAGAAGACGCTGCTCAGCAGCGCGCCGACGGCGAACGCTGCCGTGAGAATACCCACCGTGATGGCCCCGCCGCCCAGAAGCAGCGCGCCGACGGCCGGGTACAGCACACGGGGCTGGCCGAACGTCATGGCGATGATGTCGACGATGAAGGTCATGCGAACGTTCGGCGCACTCTTGAGAAAGCGGATGCCGTCCGCCAGCGAGCGCAGCCCGGGCCGTTGCGATCCGCCCTCGGGCACGATGTGCGGCAGGGTCGCGATGCCCATGAATGCCGCAACGAACAGCAGCACGTCGACGCTGTAGGTCCAGCCGAAGCCGACGGTGGCGACGAGAACACCGGCCAGCGCCGGGCCGAGGGTGATCATGACGCCGGTGCTGATGCCCTGCAGGGCGGATGCCGCGGGCAGCAGCGAGGCGGGCAGCAGCCGCGGCAGGATGGCCGCGCGCGTGCTGCCGATCACCGTGGAGGCGACGGCGTTGACGGTGGTCAGCAGGTACAGCGGCCATACGGTCTCGACTTGCAGCCAGGCGAGGGTTGCGATGGTGGCCGTCGACGTCCAGGCGACTATCGCGGCGATCAGGGCCACGGTGCGGCGGTCGAAGGCATCCGCAAGCATGCCCCCGTAGAGGCCGAAGATGACCATCGGAACGAGGGCAAAGAGTGCGACCAGAGCCACGGCGAGGGTCGAGGAGGTGAGGTCGTAGATCTGCAGGCCGATGGCCACGATCGTCATCTGCGAGCCGATGCCCGAGATCGCGCCCCCGGCCCACAACCGCGCGAACGGCTTGCTTTGCCGCAGCGGCGTGAGGTCGGCGAAGATCGGCTTGCGTATCGGGGCGTCGGTTTCGACGGGTTCACTCACTCGCCCTATTCTGGCAGTCGCTTCGGTCGGGCGGTGCGCGCGAGCCGGCACGCGACAAGCGTCTAACGTTGAGGGGTGAGCCCCGAAACCGCATCCGCAGCCGTCGAACGACTTCTCGCCAGCATCCCCGATTTTCCCGAACCCGGCATTCTCTTTCGTGATCTTGCCCCGGTGTTCGCGGATGCCGGGGCGTTCCGTTCGATCACGAACGAACTTCTCGCCCGCTTCGAGGGCCGTTTCGACGCGGTCGCCGGCGTGGAGGCACGTGGCTTCGTTCTCGCGGCGGCAGCGGCGTATGCCTCGAACACGGGTCTCGTGATCATTCGCAAGCCCGGCAAGCTGCCCGGTGACGTGCTCACCGAGCGTTACGATCTGGAATACGGCTCGGCAGAACTGCAGCTCGAGCCCGGGCATCTGCCTGCCGGATCGCGCGTGCTGATCCTCGACGACGTGCTGGCCACGGGCGGCACGCTTGCCGCGGCCGCGCGCCTCACCGAGCGGGCGGGCTATCAGGTCGCCGGTTTCGGTGTTGTGCTCGAGCTCGACGCTCTTGCCGGCCGCGAGCGGCTGCCAGGCCACGAGACCCAGGCGCTGCTCTCGCTGTAGCCGCGCACCCGTGCCCTGACCCGCCCCAGCGTTGCTCACACCACTTGACTTTGCCGCGGGCTGAGGGATGATTCATGTCGTCTCAGCGGTGATTGCCTCTTGCATCCGGGTTGGGACCGGCGCAGTGTTGGGGGTGCGCCGCGCACGGCGACGCGTAACGGGAGGATCTCTCAATGCCCGTCTTCACCTCGTCAGCTGCGCAGGGGCATCCGAATCTCATCGATCTCATGACCACCGACCGTGTCGGCGCGAGCGAGTTTTACGCCGGGCTTTTCGGCTGGGAGTATTTCAGCGTTCCCATGCCGGGGGCCTCTCCGCTGATCACCGCGACGCAGGGCGGTGAGCGCGTTGCCGTCATCAGCGAGGAGCCGGTTTTTCTCGTCGAGGAGGGTGTTCCGCCGCAATGGCAGGTGTACCTGCAGGTCGACGATCTGGCGACGGCCGCGGGGCGCATCGAGGCGGCGGGCGGCACGATTCTGGCACCGTTCGCCACGCACATGGGATCGACGCAGATCCTGGTCGCGGAAGATCCCTGTGGCGCGGCCGTCAGCTTTCGCAACGTCGTCGGCGACGGCGACACGCGCGTGGAAGACGAGCCGGGGGCGCTCGGCTGGCTGGAGCTCGTGGCGGAGGACTACGAGTCGACCTTCGATTTCTATCGAGAGATCGCCGGGCTTGGAACCACCACAATGCCGATGGGCGACGGCCAGCCCGCCTACACCTTGTTCACAGCGGGCACCGAATCCGTTGCGGGCGCGTGGCCGCCCACGTCGCCCGGCACGCATCCGCACTGGCGCGTGTATTTCGAGGTGGAGAACCTGGATGCAACGCTCGCGATAGCGCGCAGCCTCGGCGCCGAACTGGCGGATGACCCTGCCGCGGCACCGGGAGTGGGCCGCTGGGCCGTGCTGAACGACCCGCAGGGTGCGGAGTTTGCCCTGCTGCAACCGGAGTAGCCCGGTCGCTGGCCAACGCCGGTCGCGCCTACGCCCAGAGCCGCTGCGTGGCTATCTCGGCGCCCTTCGCGAGTGAGTCCAGCTTGGCCCAGGCGATCTGGGGGTGAATGCGCCCGCCGAGACCGCAATCGGTGGAGGCGACCACCCGCTCGCGTCCGACGAGCGAGGCGAAGCGCTCGATGCGCTCGGCCACCAGAAGCGGATGCTCGACCACATTGGTCGCGTGCCCCACGATCCCCGGCAGAATCACTTTGCCCTCGGGCAGCTTCACGTCCTCCCAGATGCGCCACTCATGCTCGTGACGCGCGTTGGCGGCCTCGAACGAGTAGGCGCCGGCGTTGATCTCGAGCATGAGATCCACGATGTGCTCCAGTTCGATATCCGTGGTGTGCGGGCCGTGCCAGCTGCCCCAGCAGAGGTGAAAGCGAATCTGCTCCTCGGGCAGCCCGCGCAGCGCGTGGTTGAGCGCCTCGATGCGGATGCGTGTGAACGCGCGGTAGTCCTCGACGCTCGGTTCGGGATTGATCTGGTCCCAATTCTCGGCGACCGAGGGGTCGTCGATCTGCACGACGAGGCCCGCCTCGATGATGGCCATGTATTCCTCGCGCAACACCTCGGCCCAGGCCCAGACGAATTCCTCGTCTGTCGCGTAATAGTCGTTTCCGATGCGGCTGGCGGAGCCGGGGGAGAGGGAGGTGATGAAGCCCTGGGAAGCGCCCGCGGCATCCAGCCCGGCCTGGAAGTTGGCGATGTCACGGGCTATGGCCTCCTGGCCGACGTAGCTGATCGGGCCCGTCGCGGTGGGAAACTTCGTTGCGTTCCTGCCGAGCTGTATGCCGCTCGTCGGGTCGCGGTAGGCCTCGGCGAAGACGGTCCAGTCACGGCGGTCGGCCATGGAGGTGAGCCTGACGTTGCCCGGCGTCGATCGCACGGGCGCGGAGGTGATCGGGTTGAACTCGGTGAGCGAAAGACCGGCGGTGCGCTGAAAGGAATACGTCCACCACGCGCCGTAGTCCACCGGACTCGACATGGCCTTGCCGTACTCGCCGTCGTTGGCGATGGTGATGCCGGTCTCGCTCTGGCGCCTGACGATGGCCGCAACGGCATCCGACTCGAGCCGAACGAACTCCGGCGTTCGTGCCAACGTGAAGCCGTCGTCGTCGAAACCGCGCGCCTCGTTGGCGGCGATCAACTCGGGCGTGCGCGGCAGGCTGCCAGCGTGAGTGGTCTGGATGCGTTCGCTGCTGCCGTGCATGCTGCCTCGTTTCATCGCCGAACGGATGCGCGGCAGCACGGACGCGACGCCGCGTTACCAGCGTGCCACTACCGATCGCATTCGTCACGGCGTGCGACCAGAATCGTCATGTGCCGATCGGCTGTGCGCATGAGAGACGGATGCGCGTGCGCGAACTCGCAGCACGGCTGCGCTGGGAAAAGAGCAGAGTCTCGCATCAGGTGACGCGTTGGTGCGGCGCGGTCTGGTGGAGCGTCGGACGTGCCCGAAGACGCGCACGCCATAAACATCCATCTCGCCTCCGGGCGTCGCATCGTCGTGCGTGCGCTGCCGAGCCATGTCGCCACCATCAGGGCGCTGCTCATCGAACTCCTCGAGTACGCGCTCAGCTTCGCATCGCTGAGTGCCTCTGTTTGGGGTGGCCAAAGGCCTGCTGTGAACTCTCTGACGCTGATAGCTTCGGCTTTGTCGGCGTCGCCGGCATTGTCACGAAGGAGTCCAATGTCGGTTGAAACGGTCACCCGCCTCAGGGAAAGCTCTATGCATTCGACGGAGGTGCTGGAACTTGGTTCGGTACGCAGCTTCTCGGTATCCTCGTCACCCTCGTCACGCTCGGAATCTGCTATCCCTTCGCGATGGTCCTGATAGAGCGTTGGCGGGCGAAGCACACGCTGCTTGACGGCCGCCGACTTCAGTTCTACGGAAGCGCGTGGGGTCTGTTCGGACGATGGATCGGCTGGTTCCTCCTCTGCGTGATTACCATTGGCATCTACTCTTTTTGGGTTTACCCGCGCCTGACGCGCTGGAAAGTCGAGCAGACCGGCTATGCGCGCTGACGCATCGGCCGCTGACCTTTTCGAGGTCTCCGAAGCCGTGGCGCGCTCGGCGGGATCCCTGTGCGCGGAATGTGTTCAGCGCGGCCGCTGAATCGCGCCGTAGCGCTGACGCACGGCCTCACCCGACGTTCCCATCACCGTGCCGATGCGCGCCCATGACAACTTTGCTCGTCGTGCGTCGGCTATCGCGCTGGCGAGTCGCCGTTCAGACTCTGCGCGCTGTGCGACCGCCGTGCGGAGGGCGAGGAAGGCCGAGAGATTGACCTCGTCTTGAGGTGAAGGCTCGTATGTCTCGAACCTCTTCGCGAGCTCGTCACCGTGGGCGAGGATCTCTTCAATCGATCGGGGCACGATCCTTCACCTCAGAAACTTCGCTCGGGCAGCCATTGCGTGGACGACTACGGAGCGGTCGGGAGCGCCGACTACTCCAACTTCAAGCAACGCCCCGGTTCTCGTGGGGAGAATGGTCGAGTTCAGGTCAATTTCCGCAAGGTAACTTGCAGCGGTCAAGGCGCACGGGTAAATAAATATAGCTCGATGCGAACTCGGTCTGAATGCGGTCCCGAGGCTTTGGTGCACTTTGAAGCTTCCGCGGACGCTGTGCGGGAACGCCGTCGCACGGTACTCGTACACGTCGGTGCTGCAGGTCGAGATTCCGCGGAAGGATCTGTTACCGGTTGGGGGATTTCCTTTGCTCGCATCGGCGCGCTGTGCAAGGGTGGGTTTCGTGATCCTTGAGCAGTGATTCCAGTCCTCACCGCATCCGCGGGTGAGTTGACCGATCTTGCGAACAAAGGTCTTTTATGTATTCCTCAGATCACAATCTCGAAGTCAAATTCGTCGAGCAAGTCGCAGATGCCCTCCACCGCTTGCCCGGTGTGGAGGGCGTCGCCCTCGGTGGCTCTCGGGCGCAGGGAACCAACCACCCGCACAGCGACTGGGACTTAGCCGTCTACTATCGCGAAGGATTTGACCCGGAAGCCATCAGGCAACTCGGCTGGCCTGGCCAATTGAGTGACCTTGGAGGCTGGGGGCGGATATTCAACGGCGGTGGCAAACTGACCGTCGACGAACAGGTGATTGATATTCACTACCGCGACCTTGGACTCATCGATCAGGTTCACTCTGACGCCTGTCGAGGAGATTTCACTATCGAGCCACTGCTGTTCCACCAAGCGGGGCTTCCGAGCTACATTCTGCTGGCGGAACTCGGGATCAACAAAACGCTTCGGGGGCACGTGCCGCGGTGGGACTACCCGGAAGCACTTCGAGAATCGGCACCGGGGATCTGGTGGCTCAACGCTGACCTCACCCTGCACTACGCCGCGGAGGGCCACGCCCGACACGGCCGCCTTGCTCAATGCGCGGGACTGCTGAGCGAAGCCGCATGCCACACCGCACATGCGATTCTGGCTCATCGTGGCGAATGGATGACAAATGAAAAACAATTGTTGAGCAAGGCGGGGCTCAGAGGGATCGATGGCATTGTCGGTCAGCTTGGCACCCAACCAGAGAGCCTTCTTCAGTCCGTGAGCGACGCTCGCGAGCTGCTCCTGGGGGCCGTCCGAGACGAAGGAATCGCCTCAGGATGACTTGCCCAGCGAATGGCGGTGGGAACCGCTTGTCGCCTCCATTCCTGCACAGGTGGCTCCTTGCAAAGTTATCCACAGAAAGCATTTCTGACCGGGGGTTCTGTCGACGCGAATGTCGGTGGTCTGCGGGAGAATTCTCGTATGGACAGCTTCACGACACGGATCGATGAGATCACCGGCACGCTTGCCGATGTGCTCGCATCCGCTGATGTGCGCGTGCTGTCAGACGACGCGCTGTTGGCCAGCACGACGGCGGTGGAAAAGCTCGGCCGGCTGATCGACGCGGCGCGAGTGGCGCGGGCCGGCGAGATTGCCGAGCGCTCACGCAAAGAGCTCGGCATCGGGGGCCTGGCGGCGTCGAAGGGATGCCGCAACGCCAATGAGTTGCTGCAGCGGGTCACGCTCGTCTCGGCCGCAACCGCGGAAAAGCGGATGCGACTCGGCCTGCACACGAGAGCGCAGCTCACGCTGGCGGGCTTCTCGATGCCTGCCCGGTTTTCTGTGGTCGCCGCTGCACTGCAGAGCGGCGAGATTGGAACGGATGCGGCGCTCGCCATCGTGCACGGTCTGCTGCCCGTCTCCGAACACTGCGCGATTGACCACCTGGCCGTTGCCGAGCAGGAACTCGTTGCGGCCGCCACTGGGCCGACTCCCGAATCCGCCGTGGCCTTCACTGCTGATCAGATGCGCATTCAGGTTCAGGCCTGGCAGGCGTTGCTCGACGAAGACGGCACCGATGACGCTGAGGAGCGGGCGATGCGTCGGCGCGGTTTCCGGCTTGGGCGTGAACGCGACGGGCTCATTCCGGTGAACGGCGATTTGATGCCCGAGGTGGCAGCCAAACTGGCCCGATCACTCGACAGCGGAATGGCTCCCAAGACGGCTCCAGCATTCCTCTCGCACGAGGAACGTGCCACGGGTCGGATCAGCGACGACCCGCGCAGCCGGGATCAGCAGCGGCACGACGTCTTCGCCTCGCTCATCGATACCATCGCGCGCAGCGGTGACACGCCCACCATCGGCGGGTCGGCGCCCACCGTCTGCGTCAGCGTGCGGGCTGAAGACCTGCGTCGCGGGCACGGTGCCGGTCACATCGATGGCTCAGACGTGCCCATCTCGATGCGAGCGGTGAAGCAATTCGCCTGCACGGGCGGCGTGCAGCAGGTGGTTTTCGACAGTCTCGACCGCGTCATCGAACTGGGCTCGCCGCAGCGCTCCTTCACTGCGCAACAGCGAAAGGCGGTCACCTTGCGTGACGGCGGATGCCTCATCCCCGGCTGCCAAATACCCGCCGGCTGGTGCGAAATCCATCACGTTCAGCCCGCCGCGGATGCTGGGGAGACTCACACAGACAATGGCGTTCTCCTCTGCTGGTTCCATCACCGCACCATTGACACATCCGGGTGGGAAATTCGCATGAACCGCGGGGTTCCCGAGGTGCTTGCACCGCCCTGGATCGACCCGCGCGCCGACTGGCGCCGCGCCACCAAGGCCCCCACCGCGCTCGCCGACGCCATCCGAAGGCGAGCCGGATGACGGGCGCATCCGGCAGAGTTGAACCGAGTCGACCGTCAGCCACGAGTGCATTTGTGCATGCTAGAATGCATGCATGGTTGCCGTTCAAGTGCGTGATGTTCCTGAGCAGGTGAGACTGACCCTGGTCGCGGAGGCGGAGCGACGGGGGGAGTCGCTGCAGGTCTTTCTGCTCGATGTGCTCGAACGCGAGGCGGCGAACGCGCGCAATCGTGAGATTCTGCGCACGCAGAAGCCGATTCGGCCTCGGGGGAATGGCGCACTCGACGTCGGCGAGATCATCCGGCAAGGGCGCGACGCGCAGGATCGAAAGAACCTCGCGGCGTCGCGATGATCGTTGTCGATGCCTCCGCCCTGGTTGAGTGGATGACGGATGCCGCGGGGCGCTCGGATGACGTCGCTGTTCTTCTCGCGCGCGACGCGCACTGGGTCGCTACGGAGCACTTGTTGGTCGAGGCCATGAGCGCATTCCGTGGGCTCTGGCTGGGCGGCGGGCTGGACGATGCTCAATTCGATGAGCTCGCTCGTCGTCTCGCCTCATACGAGCTTGACGTGTGGCCGACGCGGCCACTTCTGCCGCGCATCCGGGAGCTCGCGCACAACGCCACGACGTATGACGCGGCGTATATTGCGCTCGCCGAAGAGGTGGGAGCGCCCCTGGTCACGACGGATGCGAAACTTGCCGCCGTTCCCGGCATCCGCTGCACGATTCTGGGTCCGTGAGACCCAGCCGATTCTGCTAAACTCGTGCAGTTGCCGTCTGACGGCCGCGGATAAAGAGAGCCCAGACATTCTGTCCCGGGCACCGCGCAGCGAGAGAAAAGGGGTTCCATCTATGGCACTTGAAGCCGATATCAAGAAGGCGATCATCGAAGAGTACGCGACCCACCCCGGTGACACCGGATCCCCTGAAGTACAGGTGGCTATGCTCACCCGTCGCATCAAGGATCTCACTGAGCACCTGAAAGAGCACAAGCACGACCACCACTCACGTCGTGGCCTGCTTCTGCTGGTTGGACAGCGTCGTCGTCTGCTGGGCTACCTGTCTGACATCGACATCAGCCGTTACCGCTCGCTCATCGAGCGCCTCGGTCTGCGTCGATAAAAGGCGCGAGTCGATAACCAGATTCGAAGCCGCGCGGGCGATCCCTGAACCGTCGAACGGCGAGAAGGGTCTTCGTTCGACAACGCGAACTTCTTACATGCGGGCCGTCACCGAAGGGTGGCGGCCCGTTGTGTTTGCCCCGCCTGACAGACCTGTCCCGATAGGATCGCGACGTGCAGACGTCGTCGTCGCCGCTTCGGCGCCTCATCTCCTTCCTGCCCTACGCGGTCGTTGGCGTCATCCACCTCGTCGCGCTCGCGCTGACGGCAGGGGCAGTGGCAACAGCGACAATACCGCTGCTGATGCCGGCCCTGTTGCTCGCGCTGCTCTGGTCGCTGCCGCGTCTGCGCACCGAAATCGCCCTGCTGGGCACCCTCGCCATTGTCTTCTCGTGGCTGGGAGACATCTCGCTGATGAACTCGGGTGACCTCGGCTTTCTGAGCGGCCTCGGGTTCTTCCTGCTCGCCCATGTGGCCTATCTCGTGCTGTACGCCCGGCGGATGCGTCGGCGTCGCCTGCCCTGGTGGAGCGTCATCTACGTGCTCTGGTGGATCGCTCTGGTCGCCGTGCTCGCCCCGCACACCGGGGTGCTGCTGGTGCCGGTCGCGATTTACGGGCTCGCGCTCGGCGCCGTCGGTGTTCTCGGCGCGAGCTGCGACCGCCTCATCGTCATCGGCTCGGCCCTCGTCGTGCTCTCCGACACCATGCTCGGCCTGCACCGGTTCCTGCCCGGCTTCGAGCCATGGCAGATCGACACGACCATCATGGTTGCCTACATCCTTGGCCAGGGGCTTATGTGCGCCGGGATTGTGCGCTCCGCCAGGCTGTTTAACGCGGCGAGGGCCCAGGGTGTCGCGTGGGAATAGAGACGCCATGCCGTCTGTTGTGTACGATATCCATGCAAATGCATAGAAATAGGATCTCAGAAACGTAAAGGCAGGACGTCGACATGCAGTTCGGAATCTTCACCGTCGGAGACGTGACGACCGACCCGACCACCGGTTACACGCCAACGGAGCACGAGCGCATCAAGGCCACGCTGGCCATCGCTCAGAAGGCCGAAGAGGTGGGCCTCGATGTCTTCGCCACGGGCGAGCACCACAACCCGCCGTTCATTCCGTCGAGCCCCACGACGACCCTCGGTTATCTTGCGGCCAAGACCGAGCGCATCATTCTGAGCACCTCGACCACGCTGATCACCACGAACGACCCGGTGAAGATCGCCGAGGACTTCGCCATGCTGCAGCACATCGCCGACGGCCGTGTCGACGTGATGCTCGGCCGTGGCAACACCGGCCCCGTGTATCCGTGGTTCGGTGAAGACATCCGCCAGGGCATTCCGCTGGCGCTGGAAAAGTACGCACTGCTGCGCCGACTCTGGCGCGAAGACGTGGTCGACTGGGAGGGCCAGTTCCGCACGCCGCTGCAGGGCTTCACCTCGACGCCGCGCCCGCTCGACGGGGTGCCGCCTTTCGTGTGGCACGGCAGCATCCGCAGCCCCGAAATCGCGGAGCAGGCCGCGTTCTACGGCGACGGGTTCTTCTCCAACCACATCTTCTGGCCCGCCTCGCACACGGCCAAGATGATCGCCTTCTATCGGCAGCGTTTCGAGCACCACGGGCACGGCACCGCGGCGCAGGCCATAGTCGGGCTCGGCGGCCAGGTGTTCATGCGCAAGAATTCGCAGGATGCCGTCACCGAGTTCCGCCCGTACTTCGACAATGCGCCGGTGTACGGTCACGGACCGAGCCTCGAGGAGTTCACCTCGCAGACGCCGCTCACCGTGGGCAGCCCGCAGCAGGTCATCGACCGCACGCTCGGATTCCGCGACTACGTGGGCGACTACCAGCGCCAGCTGTTCCTCATGGATCACGCCGGACTGCCCCTGAAGACCGTGCTCGAGCAGCTCGATCTGCTCGGCGAGGAGGTCGTGCCGGTGTTGCGTCGCGAGTTCGCCGCGAATCGCCCGGCCGATGTTCCGGATGCCCCCACCCACGCCTCCTTGCTGGCCGACGCCGAGCGCGCCGCCAACACCGATGCCGCCAGCACCGATGGCGCCAGTACCGATCGCGCCGGCGACACTGCCGAGGAGAGCGAAATCGCGGAGGTGCGCTCATGACCAGCCGTACCATCGTGGTCGTGACCGCCGGACTCAGCCAGCCGTCATCCACGCAGTTGCTCGCCGAGCGCATTGCTGCGGCAACGACATCCGCGCTCGAGGAGCAGGGCGTCGAGGTGAATGTGCAGACCTTCGACCTGCGCGACGTCGCCCACGACATCATGAACAACATGCTCACGGGCTTTCCGAGCCCGAAGCTGGAGGCGGTGATCGACGCCGTGACCGCGGCCGACGGTCTCATTGCCGTGACGCCCATCTTCACGACGAGTTACAGCGGCCTCTTCAAGTCGTTTTTCGACGTGATGGACAACCAGGCGCTCACCGATCTGCCCGTGGTGATAGCGGCGACGGCGGGGACCGCCCGGCACTCGCTCGCACTCGACTACGCGATTCGGCCGATGTTCATCTATCTGCACGCGGTGGTCGTTCCGACGGCCGTTTTCGCGGCCTCGGAGGACTGGGGCAGCGGTGCCGACACGGTGAAAACCCTGCACGAGCGCATCCAGCGCGCGGCCGGCGAGTTCGCACCGCTGGTGGCGGCCTCCGAGCGATCGAGCCAGGTGCGCGACCCGTTCCTGTTGGCGACGTCGCTGAGCCCGGTGGGCGGTTTTCAAGCCGAATAGCGGCGGCGCAAACCGGCATCGATCGATTGTGCACATCCCGATCATTGACATTGTCAATTATTAAATTTACGGTGTATATACCCGAGGTGTGTTCGCCCACGCGGGACAGTGTCGTCTATCGATCGCCCGCGCAACGCGGGTGCGTGAAGGGTCTGCGTCTGCAATGCTGAACCAGGGATTGGGCTCGTGGATTCACCGTCGCCGCACCAAGTCGGCCGATAAAGCCGCGTTGATCTTCAACGATGTTCAGTTGAGCTACGGCGAGTTCATCGATCGCATCGATCGGCTCGCTAACGCCCTGCGTGAGCGCGGTGTGCAGCCCGGTTCCCGGGTGGCCTACCTCGGTGAGAACCACCCGGCGTTTCTCGAGACCTTCTTTGCCGCCGGAACCGTCGGGGCGGTGTTCGTTCCGCTCAACGCGCGGCTGGCGGCGCCCGAGATTCGCTTTGCCCTGCAGGATTCCGGCAGTACGCTGCTCGTGCACTCCGAGTCTCTTCGTGAACTCGCCACACTCGGCACCCGCGAGACGCGGGTCTCGCACCGCATCGAGGTCGCCGACCTGACTGTCGCCGGCGCTGCCGCGGTCGAGGGGGCGACGCCCCCCGGTCTCGAGAGGCTCGATGCGGTGCGGGCCGCCGCATCCGCCGAGCATTTCGACGTGCCCGTCACGGGGGATGATCCCGCGATGATTCTGTACACCTCCGGCACAACGGGCCGGCCGAAGGGCGCCCTGCTCACGCACGGCAACATCACCTGGAACTGCTTCAATGTGCTCGTCGACTACGACTTCGTCAGTACCGATGTCGCGCTCATGATCTCGCCGATGTTCCATGTCGCCTCGCTCGACATGGGCGTGCTGCCGGCGCTGCTCAAGGGGGCCACGGTGGTGCTCGAGGCCAAATTCGATCCGGGTCGCGCCCTGCACCTGATCGAGAAATACCGCTGCACCGTCATCAGTGGCGTGCCCACGACCTATCAGATGCTCTGCGAGCATCCTGATTGGGCGGATGCCGACATCAGCTCGCTCACCAAGCTCACCTGTGGCGGTTCCGCCGTTCCCATGCGCGTGCTCGAGGCCTACGAGAGCCGCGGGCTGAATTTCTCCGGCGGCTACGGCATGACCGAGACGGCGCCGGGCGCCACCAGCCTGTCGCCCACCAAGAGCCGAGACAAGGCCGGTTCCGCCGGTTTGCCGCATTTCTTCACCGACGTGCGTGTCGTGGATAAGCGGGGTCGCGTGTTGCCGGCGGGCGAGGTCGGTGAGGTTCAGATCGCGGGGCCGAACGTGATCAGGCAGTACTGGAACCGGGCGGATGCGACCGCCGACTCCTATGCAGACGGCGTCTGGTTCCGCTCCGGAGACATGGGTTACGTCGATGACGAGGGCTATCTCTACATCGCCGATCGGCTCAAGGACATGATCATCTCGGGCGGGGAGAACATCTACCCCGCCGAGGTGGAACTCATCATCGTCGAGCTCGAGGCCGTTCAGGACGTCGCAGTGATAGGGGTCGCTGACGAGAAGTGGGGCGAGGTTCCGCTGGCGGTCGTGACGGTGCGCGAGGGCTTTCAGATCAGCCGGGACGAGGTCAGCGCGCATCTGCAGGGCAGGCTCGCCAGGTACAAGATCCCCAAGGACGTGGTCTTCGTTGAGCAGCTGCCGCGTACGGCGAGCGGCAAGGTGCGCAAGGCTACGCTGCGCGAGCAATACGCCCGCTGACTGCGGCTACTCGGCGGCGTCGAAGGCGATGCGGCGCAGGAGGGCGCGCAGTTGCTCGCGTTCGCCCGTATCGAGCGGGGCAAGCGACTCTGCTTCGGCGCGACGGATGGCATTCCTGGCCTCGTCATGAAGGCGAACGCCCTCGTCGGTTGCGGTGATGCCCTTGGAGCGCCTGTCACGCGGATCCTGCTCGCGAGTGACTGCCCTGCGTTGCTCAAGCTGATCGACAAGAGCCACGATCTGGCTCGGGTCGAGGCTCAGAAAGTCGGCGAGCTCCCGCTGCGACGGATTCAGCCCGCTGCACGCGAGCGAGAGCACCGCATACGAGCGCACCTTGAGACCCAGCGGCGCCAGCAGCGTGTTGGCCCGGCTCGAACCGATGGCTCGCGCCCGCGCCGTCAGGAATTCGATCTCGGTCGTGAGTTCCGCAGCGAGCAGGCGCGAACCGGCATCCGCTTCGTCGGCGCGTCCGTTCGCTGCAGCAGTCATAGATAGATGATCTTTCACATTATTGACTTTGACAAGCATCTGGGGTGTCATGATGGGAATTCGTATCGTCGACGGCGCCGGCTTCGGCACCGAGCGTGCGGAAGGGAGCCTGTCATGCCCGCAAGCGAGAACGTCTCAGTCGCGGCCTCGATCTACCCATCCGACCTGTACGGCTATGCCACGCTGTTGGCCGCTGAGGAGCAGGCCGCGCTGCTGCGCCTGCGTTCGGTGCTCGAGACGAGCGTGCGGCCGGTCATCGATGACCACTGGGAGCGGGGCGAATTTCCCTTCGAGATCGTGCAGCCGCTCGCGGAGTTGGACCTCATGCCGCCGAACTCACCCGCACAGCAGGGCTCCGCGCTCTTTTCGGGCTTCACGATCTTCGAGATGGCCCGCATGGATGCCTCGGTCGCCACCTTCTACACCGCACAGGCCGGTCTCTTCCGCACCGCGGTGAACGTGGGCGGCAGCCAGGAACAGGTGGATCGCCTCGACCCGCTCATCCGTTCGTTCGAGGCCACAGGGGTCTTCTGCCTCACGGAGCCCGAGCACGGCTCGGACATTGCGGGAGGGCTGGCCACGAGCGCGCGTCGCGACGGCGATGACTGGGTGCTCAACGGCGAGAAGCGCTGGATCGGTGCGGCTTCCTCGGCGAAATACCTGGCCATCTTCGCCAGGGACGAGGCCGACCACGAGGTCAAGGCATTCCTGGTTGCCAGCGATGCTCCCGGGGTCACGCTGAACAAGATTCGGCGCAAGACGTCACTGCGCATGGTGCAGAACGCCGACATCCGCCTGCAGAATGTGCGCGTGAGCGAAGCGGATCGCCTGCAGCGGGTCAATTCATTCCGTGACGTCGCAGACATGCTGCGCCGAATGCGATCGGATGTCGCCTGGCTCGCGACCGGCGTGCAGGCCGGCGCCTACGAGGCGGCGGTGCGGTACGTCACCCAGCGACAGCAGTTCGGCAAGCCCCTGGCGGCGTTCCAACTCATTCAGGAACGGTTGGCCCTCATGCTCGGCAACCTCACCTCGTCACTCGGCATGGTGGTGCGCCTCTCCCAGCAACAGCACGAGGGCCACTACGTCGACGAGAACTCGGCGCTGGCAAAGATGTACTGCAGCCTGCGGATGCGCGAGACCGTTGCGCTGGCCCGTGAGGTGGTGGGAGGCAACGGCATCGTGCTCGAGAACGATGTCGCCCGGTTCCACGCCGATGCCGAGGCCGTCTATACCTACGAGGGCACGCACGACATCAACGCCCTCATCGTGGGCCGGGCCATCACCGGTGTGGGGGCATTCCGATAACGGTTCGGTATCTGCAATGAAATTACCGGCATGCATCCAGCGGCATGCGCCATGATGTGCTCATGCTGCACCGCCACCCCTTCCTCGGTCTGATCACGGCCGTCTACCTCGGGTTCGTCGGCTGGATGACGCTGACCCCGCATCCGTACGGCGCGGATGTCAGCACCTGGCTCACGCGCACGCTGAAGTTCTTCGCCCGCCATGACGCCACGGACTGGATCACCTACACCCGGGTCGAGATCGGCTCGAACGTGCTGATGTTCGTGCCCGTCGGGCTCTTCTTCCTGCTCTTGTTCGGGCGCAAGTTGTGGTGGCTGAGCATCCTGCTCTGCATTGCGATGACCGTCGGCATCGAGACGGCCCAGATCTTCATGCCCACGCGTTTCCCGCAGGTGAGCGACCTGCTGGCGAACACCTCGGGCGGTGTCATCGGCGTTGTCTTCGGCCTCATCCTCACCTGGTCCAAGGCGAGGCATCTGCGCGAACTCGAGCGGGTGCGCCGTGAGGCACAGGATGCAGCCCGCCCGCGGCACGACAGCGATGCGGTTCTGCAGCTCCACGGTTGAGGCTCACGATTAAAGCGTGGTCATCGGCGTAATCGCAGCCTGCTCTGTTAGGATTCACACGGTCGTGCGACGTATCCGCGCGGCACACCACAACTGAATATTGAGCAAGACATAACGGAGCAGGCCGGCACGAAGCTGGTCACCGGTGGTGATATCCCGTCTCGAACGGTGTATTTCTACTGTTGGCCAGAGCAGATGCCAAAGCGCGATCACGCCTATTCGGGCGCGCGCCCCTTCCTGCCCGCTCCTGCTCCTTGACGCGTCGCGCCCACACGGGGAGCGACATAAAACAAAGGAGAAACCCCCCTATGGAGGGTCCAGAAATCAAATTCGCCGAAGCCGTTCTCGATAACGGCAAGTTCGGCAAGCGCACGGTTCGCTTCGAAGCGGGCCGTCTTGCGCAGCAGGCACAGGGCGCGGTCGCCGCGTACCTCGACGAAGACACCATGCTTCTTTCCGCCACCTCGATCGGCAAGACTCCGAAGGACAACTTCGACTTCTTTCCGCTCACCATCGACGTCGAAGAGCGCAGCTACGCGGCCGGCAAGATCCCCGGCTCGTTCTTCCGCCGCGAGGGTCGCCCCTCCACCGAGGCCATTCTCGTCTGCCGCCTGATCGACCGGCCGCTGCGCCCGTCGTTCGTCGCCGGCCTCCGCAACGAGGTGCAGGTCGTCATCACGGTGCTCAGCATCGCTCCCGGTGAGTACTATGACGCGCTCGCTATCAACGCGGCGTCGGCATCCAGCCAGATCTCCGGTGTTCCGTTCTCCGGTCCCATCGGTGGCGTGCGCCTCGCGCTCATCCCCGGTGCGAACAAGGCGGATGACCAGTGGGTCGCCTTCCCGAACCACGACCAGATCGCCGAGGCCGTCTTCGACCTCGTCGTGGCTGGCCGCGTCGTCACCGACGCGAACGGTGTCGAGGATGTCGCGATCATGATGGTCGAGGCCGAGGCAACCGAGAACAGCTGGAACCTGATTCGTGGCGGCGCAACGAAGCCGAACGAAGAGGTTGTGGCCCAGGGCCTCGAGGCCTCCAAGCCGTTCCTCAAGCAGCTCGTCGCCGCACAGGCAGAGCTCGCGAAGCAGGCTGCCAAGCCTGTCGCCGAGTACCCGGTCTTCCCGCCGTACGAGCAGGCCACCTACGACGCGGTCGCCGGCTTCGCCTACGACGAGCTGTCGAAGGTCTACCAGATCGCCGAGAAGATCGCCCGCCAGGACGCCGATGACGCGCTGAAGGCGCGCACCAAGGAGTTCATCGCGGCCAAGGTCACGGCGGGCGAGCTGCCCGAGTCAGCCAACAACCAGGTCTCCGGCGCGTACAAGTCGGTCACCAAGGTTGTGGTTCGCGGTCGCATCCTGCGTGACGGCATCCGCATGGACGGTCGCGGGCTCGCGGACATCCGCCCGCTCGACGCCGAGGTGCAGGTCATCCCGCGCGTGCACGGCAGCGCGATCTTCCAGCGTGGCGAGACCCAGATTCTGGGTGTCACCACGCTGAACATGCTCAAGATGGAGCAGCAGATCGACTCGCTGAGCCCGGTCACGAAGAAGCGTTACCTGCACCACTACAACTTCCCGCCGTACTCGACCGGTGAGACCGGCCGCGTCGGTTCGCCGAAGCGTCGAGAGATCGGGCACGGCTTCCTGGCCGAGCGCGCACTCGCACCGGTTCTGCCGAGCCGCGAGGAGTTCCCGTACGCGATCCGTCAGGTCTCTGAGGCCCTCGGTTCCAACGGTTCCACCTCGATGGGTTCCGTCTGTGCCTCGACCCTGTCGCTGCTCAACGCCGGTGTGCCGCTGCGCGCGCCCGTCGCGGGCATCGCCATGGGCCTCGTCTCCGACACCGTTGACGGCGAGACCCGCTACGCGGCGCTCACCGACATCCTCGGTGCAGAAGACGCGCTCGGCGACATGGACTTCAAGGTCGCGGGAACGAGCGAGTTCGTCACGGCGATCCAGCTCGACACCAAGCTCGACGGACTGCCGTCGTCGGTGCTCGATGGCGCGCTCAAGCAGGCGAAGGATGCACGCACCACGATCCTCAGCGTGCTCAACGCCGCCATCGACGCTCCCGACGAGATGGCCCCGACCGCGCCGCGCGTGATCTCGGTCAACATTCCCGTCGACAAGATCGGCGAGCTGATCGGCCCGAAGGGCAAGACGATCAACGCCATCCAGGACGAGACCGGTGCGGACATCTCGATCGAGGAAGACGGCACCGTGTACATCGGCGCCGTCGACGGACCCTCGGCCGAGGCTGCGCGCGCGCAGGTCAACGCCATCGCCAACCCGACCAACCCGGAGGTGGGCGAGCAGTTCCTCGGAACCGTCGTCAAGATCGCCACGTTCGGCGCGTTCGTTTCGCTGCTTCCCGGTAAGGACGGCCTGCTGCACATCTCCGAGGTGCGCAAGCTCGCCGGTGGCAAGCGTGTCGAGAACGTCGAAGACGTGCTCGGTGTCGGCCAGAAGATCCTGGTGGAGATCACCAAGATCGACGACCGTGGCAAGCTCTCGCTTGCTCCCGTGGTCGCCGACGAGGCAGACACGCACGGCAGCGACGCTCACTCCGAGGGTCCTGTGGCCCCGGCCGAAGGCGCCGACGTGTAACAACGTAACTGCACAGACGGATGCCCGTTCCGCTTCACGCGGGGCGGGCATCCGTCGTTCTGGGCAAAGTGCCACACTGTGACGCCTCGAGTGCGCTCAAATCACTCAAATTGCGCACTGAACTTCTCTACCGTTGTACACCCTGACCGATGCGCGTAGCCTTAAAACACTTTTGGCAAAGAGGCCGAGAGCCGATCACGACGCCACAAGCGCCACGATCGATCGCGCGAATGCAAAGGTTGCGTGCAACGATGTCGACCGAAACAACCATCGGAAGCATTTCACTTCTTCACCTCGCCCCCACCGGCGCGACGACGAATCAGGGCTCCTCGAGCCAGACCGCGACTAGCGACGGTGCCACCGACACGGCGCGCGAGACGAGCACCGATGCGGGGCTCGTGCAACTCCTCACCCCCGACGGCGTGCGTGTGGGCAATGCGCGTTATGACTCGTGGATCGCCGACCTCACTGACGAACAACTGGTCAGCCTCTATGAGGACATGGTGGTGGTGCGTCGCATCGACGCCGAGGCCACCGCGCTGCAGCGCCAGGGCGAGCTCGGCCTGTGGCCGCCGCTGCTCGGCCAGGAGGCCGCCCAAATCGGTTCGGGGCGTGCCCTGCAAAAAGATGACTTCGTCTTCTCCAGCTACCGCGAGAACGCGGTGGCATACTGCCGCGGTGTGACGGTTGACCAGCTGGTGCCGGTGTGGCGCGGTGCCGCGGCATCCGGCTGGAACCCGTATTCGGTCAATATGGCGACGCCCCAGGTGATCATCGGCGCCCAGACGCTACACGCCACCGGCTACGCCCTCGGCATTCAGAACGACGGCTCTGACGCCGTGGCGATGGCGTACTTCGGTGACGGCGCAACGAGCGAGGGCGACGTGAACGAGGCCATGATCTTTGCCGCGACATACCAGGCGCCCGTGATCTTCTTCTGCCAGAACAACCAGTGGGCCATCTCCGAACCGGTGAGCCTGCAGGCGCGCACGCCCATCGCAAACCGAGCGCCGGGCTTCGGCATTCCGAGCGTGCGTGTCGACGGCAACGACGTGCTCGCCGTCATGGCCGTCACCCGGCTCGCGCTCGAGCGCGCCAGGCGCGGCGGCGGCCCGACTTTCATCGAGGCCGTCACGTACCGGATGGGGCCGCACACGACGGCCGACGATCCTACCCGGTACCGTGACCCGGCCGAGCTGGCCGCCTGGGCGGCCAAAGACCCGATCGACCGCCTGGCCGCACTGTTGCGCCGAACCGGCGTTCTCACCAGTGAGCGGGAGGCCACGGTGAAGGCGAAGTCGGATGCCGTGGCGGCGCAACTGCGCGCGGCCTGTCTCGATGTGAAAGATCCCGAGCCGCTCTCGGTCTTCGACAACATCTTCGCCGAGCCTCACACCGGGCTGGCCCGGCAGCGCGATCACTACAGCCGTTATCTGCAGACGTTCGTCTCGGCAGACCAGCCGGAGGGGATCGACCGGTGACCACGCTGACAATGGCGAAGGCCATCACGGCCGGTCTGCGCGAGGCGCTGAAGGCCGATGAGAAGGTCGTGCTCATGGGCGAGGACATTGGCAAGCTGGGCGGTGTCTACCGCGTGACGGACGGGCTGCAGCGTGATTTCGGGGAACGCCGCGTCATGGACACGCCGCTCGCGGAATCCGGCATCCTCGGGGCTGCCGTCGGACTGGCGTATCGCGGCTACCGACCGGTGTGCGAGATCCAGTTCGACGGTTTCATCTACCCGGCATTCGACCAGATCGTCAGCCAGGTGGCCCGCATGCGTGGGCGCACCCAGGGGCGCGTGTCGATGCCTCTCACGATTCGGGTGCCCTTCGGCGGGGGTATCGGCTCGGCCGAGCACCACTCCGACTCGCCCGAGGCGTATTTCGCGCATGCGGCCGGGCTGCGGGTCGTCAGCGTTTCCACGGCGCAGGATGCGTTCACGATGATTCGCCAGGCCATCGCCAGCGACGATCCCGTGCTGTATTTCGAACCGAAACGGCGCTACCACGTGAAGGGGGAGGTCGATGAGGCGGCACCCCTGTCGGAGGCCCTGCCGATGGGCAGAGCGCGCATCGTGATGCCGGGTACGGATGCGACGCTCGTGACCTACGGACCTCTTGTCGGCACGGCCTGCGATGCCGCCGTCGCCGCATCGGACGAGGGGATCTCCATCGAGGTCATCGATCTGCGTTCGCTCTCGCCCATCGATTTCGAGACGGTGGAGGCATCCGTTCGCAAGACGGGTCGGCTCGTTGTCACACACGAGGCTGCGCTCTCCGGAGGGCTCGGTGCCGAAGTCGCCGCGAGTATCACGGAACGCTGTTTCGCCGAGCTGAGGCATGCGCCGGTGCGCGTGACGGGCTTCGACGTGCCGTATCCGGTTGCCAAGCTGGAGAGCCACTACCTGCCCGACCTGGATCGCATTCTCGACGGTGTCGACCGAGCTCTGGGCCGCCCTCACTCTCTCACCGGGGTGGTGGCCTGAGATGACCGTGAAGGATTTCATGCTGCCGGATCTCGGCGAGGGGCTCACCGAGAGCGAGCTCGTATCGTGGAACGTCAAGGTGGGCGACACCGTTGAACTCAACCAGATCATCGCCGATGTGGAGACGGCCAAGGCGCTCGTGGAGCTGCCCTCGCCGTATGCCGGCGTGGTGACCCGACTGTATGTGGAGCCGGGCGTCACCGTGAACGTGGGGGAGAAGATCGTGGCCTTCGAGGTGGATGGGGAGCCGCTATCGCCGATCCCTGAGTCCCCGCTCCCTGAGGAGGCCGCCCGCGGCCGTCTCGAAGGGCCTGCAGATCCTTCGACGACCATCGAGGACCCCATCCTCCCCAACCTCGTCGGCTACGGCGCGAAGGCGGAGACCGGAGCGCGCCCCGCGCGGAGGGTGCGCAACCTGCCGACCGGCGAAGCGGCATCCGCTCTGCCCGAGCACCCTAGCGAGGGCGAGACGCGCATCCCGATCAAGGGCGTGCGCAAGCGCACGGCCGAGGCCATGGTCGCCAGCGCGTTCACCGCCCCGCACGCGAGTGCATTCATGACCGTTGATGTCACGCCGACGCTCGAACTGCTGGAACGCCTCACCCGCTCCGGCGAGTTGGCGGGCGCGCGCGTCACCATCCTCACGGCCGTCGCGAAGGCGCTCTGCATTGCAGTGGGGCGCACCCCCGAGGTCAACTCGCACTGGGACGAGGCGGCACAGCAGATTGTGCAGTTCCACGCCGTGAACCTGGGCATCGCCGCGGCGACCCCGCGCGGGCTCATGGTGCCGAACATCCCGAGGGCCGAGACCCTCACGCTCGCCCAGCTTGCCGCCGCTGTCTCCGGGCTCGTCGCCACGGCTAAGGAGGGACGATCGAGCCCGGAGGAGTTGAGCGGCGGCACCATTTCCATCAGCAACGTCGGAGTGTTCGGGGTCGATGGAGGAACCCCGATCCTGAATCCCGGTGAGGCGGCGATTCTTGCAATGGGCACCATTCGCCGCCAGCCATGGGAGTTCGAGGGAGGCATCGCGCTGCGTAGCGTGATGACGCTGACCCTGTCGTTCGACCATCGGCTCGTCGACGGCGAGCAGGCGTCGCGCTTTCTGGCCGACGTCGGTCGTATCCTCGCCGACCCCGCCCGAGTGCTTGCGATGGTGTGAGGAGCGACGCTCAGCTCAGGCGTTCAGGCCTGACCAGGCCATGAGTTCGAGAACGCGGCGGCTGGTCGCGTCGTCGATCGTGCGATCCCGCACGCCCACGCTGTGCGGGGTCGAGTTGATCAGTCCGAATGTCGCCTGCACGCGCATCCGCAGCTCGGCACGGCCGGGGGCGGGGTGCAGCCGGGCGAGCACGCTGATCCATAGTTCGATGTAGTCGCGCTGCAGCGTGCGCACCTCGCGGCGGGGTGCCTCCGCCAGGCTGTCGAGGTCGCGGTCCTGCACGCGGATGACATCGGTGCGAGCGAGCGCGAAACTCACGTGAAAGCGGATGAGCGCCCGCAGGGCGTCGTCGTCGCCGTCGGCGTTCGAAACGACGTCTGCTCCACCGTCGAGCAGATCGTGGCTCACCTCGACGAGAAGTGCGGCAAGCACATCCTGCTTGCCGCTGAAATGCCGGTACACGGCCGGACCGCTCACGCCTGCCGCGGCGCCGAGGTCTTCGATGGAGACGCCGTTGAAGCCGCGCTGGGCGAAGAGCGCAGCGGCGGCGTCGAGCAGGGCGCGTCGCCTGTCGGCCTTCGCGCGGCTGCGCTGCGTGGGTACAGCGCCTTCGGTGGTACCCGTCTCTGCGCTCGTGGTCATGGCATCCACTCTAGACATTTCGGTTAATCATTACTAACCTGAATTCAAGTTAGTTGTCATTAACTCAAATGTCCAGGAGGACAGTCGATGCCGATCCTCGCGTCCGCGGTGAATTCCGCCGAACCTGCGTTCGTGCGCAATGAGGCCGATCAGCGGATGCTCGTCGATGAATTGCGTGAGCGGATGCGCGTGGTCGCCGCAGGCGGCCCCGAACGCTCCCGAGAGCGTCACCTCGCTCGCGGCAAGCTGCTGCCGCGTGAACGTGTCGACCGACTTCTGGATGCGGGCAGCCCCTTTCTTGAGATAGCGCCGCTCGCGGCGAACGGACTCTATGACGACGAATGCCCCGGCGCTGGAGTGATCGCCGGCATCGGACTTGTTCACGGCAGGCACGTGCTCGTGATCTGCAACGACGCCACCGTCAAGGGCGGCACCTACTTTCCGATGACGGTGAAGAAGCATCTGCGCGCGCAGGAGATAGCCCTCGAGAACGCACTGCCCTGCATCTATCTCGTCGACTCGGGCGGCGCCTACCTGCCGATGCAGGACGAGGTCTTTCCCGATCGCGACCACTTCGGGCGCATCTTCTACAACCAGGCGCGCATGTCTGCGGCGAAGATTCCGCAGATCGCCGCGGTGCTGGGATCCTGCACGGCCGGCGGTGCCTACGTGCCGGCCATGAGCGACGAGACGGTGATCGTGCGCGGCCAGGGCACGATCTTCCTCGGCGGGCCACCCCTCGTGAAGGCCGCCATCGGCGAGATAGTCAGTGCCGAGGATCTTGGCGGCGGCGAACTGCACGCACGCGTCTCCGGCGTCGTCGATCATCTCGCCGAAGACGACGAACACGCCCTCGCGATAGTGCGCGACATCGTGGCAACGCTGCCCGAAGCGGCAGCACCCGCCTGGGAGGTGCAGCGGAGCCGGCCGCCGGTGGCGGAGGAATCCACGCTCTACGGTGTGGTCCCCACCGACGTACAGGCCTCCTACGACGTGCACGAGGTGATTGCCCGACTGGTGGATGCCAGCGAGTTCCACGAGTTCAAAAAGGAGTACGGCACGACGCTCGTGACAGGCTTCGCGCGCCTGCATGGGCATCCGGTGGGCATCGTGGCCAACAACGGCGTGCTCTTCAGCGAGTCCGCCCAGAAGGGCGCGCACTTCATCGAATTGTGCGACCAGCGCGGTATCCCGCTCGTGTTTCTGCAGAACATCTCCGGCTTCATGGTGGGAACGGATGCGGAGGCCGGCGGCATCGCCAAGCACGGAGCGAAGATGGTCACCGCCGTTGCCACGGCCCGGGTGCCCAAGCTCACGGTGGTGATCGGCGGTTCGTTCGGTGCCGGCAACTACTCCATGTGCGGACGCGCGTACTCGCCACGTTTCCTGTGGATGTGGCCGGCCGCGCGGGTCTCCGTCATGGGTGGCCCGCAGGCGGCATCCGTGCTGGCCACCGTCAAACGCGAGCAGCTCGAAGGCCGCGGCGAGCAATGGTCGGCCGAGGACGAGGCGGCGTTCCGCGCACCGATCGCCGAACAATACGAGCGGCAGGGCGGCCCCTACTATTCGACCGCGCGGCTGTGGGACGACGGCATCATCGACCCGGCAGATACCCGCACGGTGCTGGGCCTCGCCCTCGATGTGTGCTCGCGCGTGCCGCTGCCCGACACGGCCTTCGGCCTGTTCCGGATGTGACGCACATGACCATCGCCGATTCCCCAGGTCGCCGTCCCGCGCGCCCCGCATCTCCCGCCGTGGCGCGCCCGTTCGGCACGGTTCTCGTGGCCAACCGCGGCGAGATAGCCTGCCGCATCATCGAGACGCTGGCGCGTCTTGGCATCCGCTCGGTTGCCGTCTACAGCGACGCCGATCGTGGTGCGAAGCACGTCGGCCTGGCCGACATCGCCGTGCGCATCGGCCCCGCGGCAGCACAGGCGAGTTACCTCGACGTCGAGGCGATCATCGCGGCGGCGCAGCAGACGGGCGCGGAGGCGATCCACCCCGGCTACGGCTTCCTCTCCGAGAACGCGGCGTTCGCCGCGGCCTGCGCCGAGGCGGGCATCGTGTTCATCGGCCCGTCCACGCACGCCCTCGAGGTCATGGGCGACAAGATCCGTGCCAAGAAGCAGGTGGAATCGTTCGGCGTTCCCACGATTCCCGGCGTCGCCGAGCCGGGCCTCGACGATGCGGCGCTCATCGCCGCCGCGCCCGCCGTCGGCTACCCGCTGCTCATCAAGCCCTCGGCCGGCGGCGGCGGAAAAGGCATGCAGGTCGTGCGCGACGCGAGTGAGCTGCACAGCAGGTTGGCGGCGGCCCGCCGGGTGGCGGCATCCGCCTTCGGCGACGACACCCTCTTTCTCGAGCGTCTCGTTGAGACGCCGCGGCATATCGAGGTACAGCTTCTCGCCGACGGGCACGGCGGGGTGATCCACCTGGGGGAGCGGGAGTGCTCGCTGCAACGCCGGCACCAGAAGGTGATCGAGGAGGCCCCCTCGCCGCTGCTGGATGCGGCGACGCGGGCGCGCATCGGCGAGGCGGCATGCCAGGTCGCTCGCAGCGTCGACTATGCCGGTGCCGGAACCGTGGAGTTTCTGGTGGCGGCAGCACAGCCCGAGGAGTTCTTCTTCATGGAGATGAACACTCGGCTGCAGGTGGAACACCCGGTCACCGAGCTCGTGACCGGAATCGACTTGGTGGAGTGGCAGTTGCGCATCGCGGCCGGGGAGCCGCTGGGCATCGCCCAATCGGAGGTCACGCTGAGCGGCCACGCCATCGAGGCGCGGGTGTACGCGGAGAGTCCGGAACGCGGCTTCCTGCCCACGACCGGCACCGTGCTGGCGCTCCGGGAGGCGCAGGGCGAAGGGATTCGGGTGGACAGCGCACTCGCGCCGGGGCTGCAGATTGGTGCCGACTACGACCCCATGCTGGCCAAGGTGATCGCGTGGGGTGCGGATCGGGCGCAGGCGCTCACCCGGCTGGACGCGGCACTTGAACACACCACCGTGCTCGGCCTGCACACGAACCTCGAATACCTGCGGGCCCTGCTTGCCGAACCCGAGGTGCAGGCAGGCGACCTCGACACGGGCCTCATCGAACGCAGCCTCGACGGTTTGGTTTTTCGCGAGCCGGATGACGGCATTCTCACGGCGGCGGCGCTGGCCCTGCACGCCGAGCGGCAGGTCGCCGCGGAAGACGGCTCGCCATGGCTGAAGCCGAGCGGCTGGCGACTCGGCTCCCCGCGCCCCGTGCGCTATGGCTTTCGGCTGGGACCCGAGCGTGTCGTCGACGTGTTCGTCGCGGGTGGCGCCCACGAGGCATCCATCGCCATCGAATCCCGTGAACACCGGGCACGCTTCCAGCAGCGGGATGCCTCGACGCTGCTCGTGGAGCTCGACGGCGTCGCACGCACACGGCGCGTGGCGCGGCAGGGCGCATCCGTCTGGATCGGTGACGCCGGTGCCGCGTTCGAGCTCACGATTCTCGACGAGGCGACGCGCAGCGCCGAGCATCTGGCGGGCCTGAACCGCACGCCCGGCCAGGCCAGCCCCGACATCCGTACCCCCATGCCCGGCACCGTGGTCGCCGTCTCTGTCGCGTCAGGGAAGACCGTCGAGGTCGGGGAGAGCCTGCTGACCGTCGAGGCCATGAAGATGGAGCACCGTCTCACGGCCACGATTGACGGAATCGTGAGCATTCACGTCGCCGTCGGCGACCTCGTGAAGAGCGACCAGATTCTCGCCAGCATCGACCCGGCTGAGGCTGCCGACCCGGCGCCGGCCACCCCAGACGAGCCTGAACCGACACAATCGGCGACGGCGAGACAAGAAGGAGCAGCATCATGACCGACAGTTTCACCACCGCGTTCGCCAGCATCGAGTTGAGCGATCAGCAGCAGAGCCTGCTTGAGGAGGTGCGCGACTTCGCCGACAGCGTTGTCGCTCCCGCCGCGTACGAGTACGACACCAAGCGCGCGCTGCCGTACGACATCATCGCGCAGATGGGTCGCATGGGGCTGTTCGGCCTGCCGTTTCCACAGCAGTACGGCGGGCAGGGCAAGGACTACGTCTCGCTGTGTCTGGCCATCGAGCAGCTCGCGCGGGTGGACCAGAGCATTGCCGTCACCCTCGAGGCCGGCGTCGGCCTCGGTGTCATGCCCGTCTTCCGTCGCGGAACCGAGGCCCAGAAAGAGGAGTGGCTGCCGATGCTCACCAGCGGCCAGGCGCTCGCCGGCTTCGGCCTCACCGAGGCGGATGCCGGCTCCGACGCCGCAGGAACCAAGACCACCGCGCGGCTTGAGAACGGCGAATGGGTGATCGACGGAACCAAGCAGTTCATCACCAACTCGGGCACCGAGATCACTCGGCTCGTGACCATCACCGCCGTGACGGGGGAGTCCACGCGCGCCGATGGCTCGGTGAAGAAGGAACTGAGCGCGATTCTGGTGCCGAGCGGTACCCCCGGCTTCACGGTGGAGCCGAGCTACGACAAGGTGGGCTGGCACACCTCAGACACGCACCCGCTCACCTTGGCGGGCGTGCGCGTGCCGGAGGCGAACCTGCTCGGCGAGCGTGGGCGCGGCTTCGCCGACTTTCTGCAGACCCTCGACGAGGGGCGCGTCGCGTTCTCGGCGCTGTGCACGGGTGCCGCGCAAGGCTGCCTCGAAGAGGCCGTGCGCTACGCGAAGTCCCGCACCGTCTTCGGTCGCACGATCGGCTCGAACCAGCACATCGCGTTCACCATCGCACGCATGCAGGCCCGCGTGCACGCGGCGCGGCTCGCCTGCTACGACGCTGCACACAAGGTCGCTGCGGGCAAGCCCTTCAAGATGGAGGCGTCCATTGCCAAGATGGTGGGAAGCGACGCCGCGATGGCGAACGCACGCGATGCGACCCAGATCTTCGGAGGTTATGGCTTCATGAATGAGAACCCCGTGGCGCGCCACTACCGCGACTCGAAGATTCTCGAGATCGGTGAGGGTACGACAGAGGTGCAGCTCATGGTCATCTCGCGCGCCCTCGGTTTCGGTGGCTGAGCGAAGCATCCGCAGGGCTTGAAAGGAGACGACATGAAAGAGATCGAACAGCGCGGCCTGTACTACGAGGAGTTCGAGCTCGAGACGCGCTACCTGCACCGCCCGGGTCGCACCGTGACGGAGGCCGACAATGTGCTCTTCACCACGCTCACTATGAACACGCAGGCGCTTCATCTTGATGCGGCGTTCTCGGCCACCCAGCCATTCGGCCAGCGCCTGGTGAACTCCATGTTCACGCTCGCGACGATCGTGGGTGCCTCGGTTGCACAGCTCACCCAGGGCACCATCGTGGCGAACCTGGGATTCGCGGAGGTCTCCTTTCCGCATCCGCTGTTCCACGGCGACACGCTCTACTGCGAAACGGTGGTGGTAGCCAAACGCCTGTCGGCCTCCCGGCCGGGCCAGGGCGTCGTGACCTTTCGGCACACCGGGCTCAACCAGCACGGCGAGATCGTGGCGGACGCGGTGCGTTCCTCGCTCGTCTGGTGCCAGAGCGCGGGCGAGAGGGCAGCACAGGGCGCGAACGAGGCCACCGAATGAGCACCTTCGCGATGGGTCCGGCGCTGCTGTTCGTTCCGGGCGACCGGCCCGATCGCTATGTGAAGGCCCTCGGGCGAGCGGATGCCGTCATCATCGATCTCGAGGACGCCGTCGATCCCGATGCCCGCGATACCGCGCGAGCTGCGCTCCTGAATCATCCGCTGCCGGCCGATCGCACCATCGTGCGCGTGAACCCGGCCGACAGCGCAGATTTCACCGAGGACCTGGCAGCGCTCGCCGCATCCGACTATCGCACCGTGATGCTGCCGAAGGCGGGCAGCGCCGGGCAGCTCGATGCGCTCGACGGCTACGAGGTGATAGCGCTGTGCGAGACGGCGGCCGGCGTGCTCGCCGCGTCGCAGATCGCCCAGCACGACAGCGTGGTGGCTCTCATGTGGGGCGCCGAGGATCTTCTGGCCTCGCTGTCGGGCACCTCCAGCAGGTCTCCGGGTGGGGGCTACCGCGAGGTGGCGAGATACGCACGCTCCACCGTGCTGCTGGCGGCGGCGGCCCATGGCAAGGCCGCCATCGACACGGTGCACCTTGCCATCGCTGACGTGTCAGGGCTGCGAGAGGAGGCGGCGGATGCCGCGGCCAGCGGATTCGCGGCAACGGCGTGCATCCATCCCAGCCAGGTTGCGGTGATTCGCGAGGCGTACCGGCCCGACGACGGCGAGCTGGCCTTCGCTCGCGCCGTTCTCGACGCGGCGAGTCGAGAAGCGGGAGTGTTTCGATTTCGTGGGCAGATGGTCGACCGGCCGCTCCTGAGGCATGCCGAATCGGTGCTGCGCCGGGCGGGCCACTGAAGTCGGCCGACGCGATTCGCCGCCCCATTTGCGGGTGGAATGCCCCCGCGAACAGGCAATGATGAAAGATTTGATAACAGTTCACTCGTGGTGACCGGGCAAGGTCTGCGGCATGGCTTACGCTACGAACACAGGCACCGTTTCGAGGTGAGTGCCTGTAGTTCAACGGGGGCTCGAAACGCACGGGAGGGGCAATGCCACAGCTCAAACCGAATCGTGCCAGAAACGCGGCATCGGGGGCTCAGCCCGCTCTGGTACGGCCCGGCCGCGGCGCGATAGATGGCGTGCGTGACATCGACGACGATCTCGAACTCACCGGTCCGCTGTCGATCGTGGCCCCGAGGCGCATCGGCGAAAGCGAGCTGGTTGTTTACCCGCTGTCGCTCGGCGGCAGCGTCTTCGGATGGACGGCAGACGGCGAGAGCTCGGCGCGTACCCTCGACCGCTACAACGCGCTCGGTGGTAATTTCATCGACACGGCCGACAGCTACGCTGGTGGCCGTAGCGAGGTGATCATCGGCAACTGGATGCACGAGCGTGGCAATCGGGACCACCTCGTGCTCGCCACCAAGATCGGCAGGCATGCGGATGCGCCCGGGCTCGGCGCCGTGAACATCGTGCGCGCGGTCGAGGCCTCGCTCGAGCGATTGCAGACCGACCACATCGACCTGCTCTATTTTCACGACGACGACCCGTCGGTGCCGCTGGAGAACAGCCTTTCGACGGCGGAGTGGCTCATTGAGTCCGGCAAGGTCAGGTACATCGCCGCGTCGAATTTTCCGGCCGAACGCCTGATCGAGGCGCGCATCCTCTCCTCAACCGGGTTGCCCAAGTTCGTGGCCATTCAGTCGCGCTACAACCTCGTGCAGCGTGAGCAGTTCGAGAGCGGCCTGCGCATCGTCGCTGCGGCTCAGGGACTGGCCGTCATGCCGTATGCCGCGCTCGCCGATGGCTACCTCACCGGCAAGTACCGTTCCAGGTCCGATCTGGCTTCCAGCGCGCGCGGGGCCAGGGTCGCCGAGCACCTGGGCCGAAAGGGAGCGCGCATGCTCGGCGCGCTCGAGCGGGTAGCGCTTGAGCACGATACGAGCATCCCGAGCATTGCTTTGGCCTGGCTGCTGGCCAAGCGCAGCGTTGTCGCGCCGGTTGCGAGCGCGAGCATGCCGGCGCAGGTCGACGCGCTCATGCTGGCCGCGAGCATCCGTCTCACGAGGGCGCAGATGCTCGAACTCGACAGGGTGTAGTCGCTACCGATCGCTGAGCCTGTCGAAGGGCCCGACCGGGCTACCGTGAACTGACGGTTGCGGCGTGCTGCCCTAGCGTGAAGGCGCTTCTGCCAGAATCCGCTCGGTGATGCGGTGCAGGGCCGCATTCGCGGCTATCGAGTCTCCCACGTAACCGCCGGCGAGTGCGCCGTCGCGGGCGAGCAGATAGTCGTCCGCCGCGTCGCCGGGGTGGGGATGGCCCATCTCGCGCATGAGCTCCTCGATGCGGTCGCTGTACCAGTCGCGATGCACCGTCACGGCCTGGCGTACCGGATGGTTCGGGTCGACGAACTGCGCCGCGGCATTGATGAACGGGCAGCCGCGAAAGCCCTCACGTGTTGCCTCTCCGCCGATTCGGTTGGTCAGTTGGCGGAGGATTTCCCGAGGGTCGCTGAGACGTTTCTCCGCGTCCTCGAAGAAGTCGCGAATCTCGCGGTCGCGGCCCTCGACATACGCGATGATCAGCAGATCCTTCGAGCGGTAGTGCTTATAGAAGGTTGCCTTGGTCACGTGGGCGCCCGCGATGATGCGGTCGACCCCGACGGTGTGGATTCCCTCGGTGTAGAAGAGGTCGTTCGCTGTGGCGAGAATCTTGAGCTTCGCGGGAGCGGGCGGCCGGATGGTCGATCGGGCATTGTCAACCATCCGGCACGGCTCCTTTTGTGCATGGGGGGCGTTCGGGTCGCCTCCCGGTAAGCCGAAACGGGTTTGCAGGCCCCGGTTCGGACGTGATGTCCAGATCAGTATAGCCTAGACAGACCAGTCTGTTTGTCCACAAATTGGATGACTCTGACGGCGGTCGTTGTGCTGGCGTAGGGTTGAGTGTGATGAACGGCGCAGTCGACCTCCCGCTTGACGCCGCCGAAATCTCTTTTGCAGCATCCGGCGATGCTCGTGTTCGACGCAGCATCCTGCCGAGCGGGGTGCGTATTCTCAGCGAATCCGTGCCGGGTTCGCGCACGGCGACCATCGGCTACTGGGTGGCGGTGGGCTCGCGCGATGAGACGGATGCCCGCAAGCCGCGTGGTTCTGCTCCCGGCCACCCCTCGAGTTTTGGCTCGACGCACTTTCTCGAGCATCTCCTGTTCAAGGGCACCGAGAAGCGCAGCGCCTTCGATATCGCCATAGCGTTCGATTCGGTCGGCGGCGAGCACAACGCCATGACTGCCAAGGAATACACCTGCTACTACGCGAAGATCCAGGATCGCGACCTGCCCATGGCGGTCGAGGTCATTGCGGACATGCTGGCGTCCTCGCTGCTTGATGCCGACGAATTCGAGAATGAACGTGGTGTCATCCTCGAAGAACTCTCGATGGCCGAAGACGACCCGTCCGATGTGGTGAACGAGCGCTTCTTCGAGGCGGTGCTGGGCTCGCATCCGCTCGGACGCCCCATCGGTGGCAGCCCCGAGACGATTCGCGCCGCGACACGTGACGCCGTCTTCGAGCATTACAGGGCCAACTACCGGCCCCAGGATCTTGTCATCACGGTTGCCGGCGCCGTCGACCATGACCGGCTTGTTGCCGATGTCACGAAGGCGCTTGCCGCCGCCGGCTGGGATCCTGAGCTGACGGCCGCGCCCGTCGCGCGTCGTGGCACGGCCGCCGCGAGCATCGAGCGGGCCAACGCGATAGTCACCGTGCGCCGGCCGATCGAGCAGGCCAACATTCTTGTGGGTGTTCCCGGGCTGACCGCCTCAGACGAACGCCGGGTCACGATGAGCGTGCTCAACTCGATTCTCGGAGGCGGCATGTCCAGCCGGCTCTTTCAGGAGATCCGCGAGAAGCGGGGCCTGGCCTATTCGGTCTATTCGTTCTCGGCGTCATACTCGGACGCCGGGGTCTTCGGCCTTTACGCGGGGTGTGCGCCGGCGAAGGCCACGCAGGTCTCCGAACTGATGCTGGCCGAATTGCACCGGCTCGCCGACGGCGGCGTCACCGACGACGAGATGCGGCGTGCGGTTGGTCAACTCTCGGGCGGCGCGGCGATAGCGCTCGAAGACTCGGACACGCGCATGTCGCGGCTCGGACGCTCGGAGATCACGCTCGGCGAGTTCGTCGATCTCGACGAGAGCCTGCGCAGGGTCGCGCTCGTCACCGCCGACGGTGTGCGCGATCTCGCCGCCGATCTCGCCTCACGAGACATTTCCGTGGCGGCCGTCGGTGCCGTCGATGATGACGCGTTCAGCGCGCTCGTCTCTTAAAACCTTCACACCTGAAGAAACACAACACACGGAGAGGGACGACGATGCCCCATTACCTTTACCTGGTGCGCCACGGCGAGCAGCAGGACGCGGAGCACGGCCTGCCGGACGGCCCGCTCTCGCCCCGCGGCAAACGCCAGGCGCAACTCATCGCCGAACGCCTGGGGGGCGTGCCTTTCACGAATGTGTACCACTCGCCGCTGAACCGGGCGGCGGAGACGGCCGCGATCATGGCCGAGCGCCTGCCTGCGCTCAAGCCGGAGCCCTCGAGCCTGCTGTTCGACTGCATTCCCTCTGGCCCGGGCCCCGATCTGCCCAAGGTCTTCGACTCCTTCTTCGGCGCCATCACCGAGGAGCAGATCGATGCGGGGCGGGCCCAGATGGCGGATGCCGTCAGCGAGTACCTGACTCCGGCCCGCGGTGACCGCCACGACCTGCTGATTACCCACAACTTCGTCATCGGATGGTTCGTGCGCCACGTCTTTGACGCCCCGGAATGGCGGTGGCTGGGTCTCAACCAGGCGAACTGCGGGCTCACGATCATTCGAGTGCGCTCGGCCAAGCCGCCCGTGCTCGTCGTGCACAACGACCTCGGCCATTTGCCGGTCGAACTGCGTACGGGCCTGCCCGAACTGCAGCCCGTCTAACCCTTCCGCTGGTTGAGGAGCGAGGAACGAGCGTCTCGAAACCCGCGGACACGCCGGTTTCGAGACGAGGCCTCGTTCCTCTTCGGTATGAGCCTCACTGCGTTCGGCCCGTCTTATTCAGCGTGCTAACGCGCGCTGCTCCTCAACCAGCGGAGCGCATGAGCCTCTTCGCATACCAGTGCGTTGCGTTCGGGTTTTCGTTGTAGGGCGGTATCGACTCGTAGCCGCTGCTGCGGTAGAGCGAGCCGGCGGCCTCAAGGCTCTCATTGGTGTCGAGCACTGCCTCCTCGGCCCCGAAGAGTGCCGCCCGCCTCTCGAGCTCTCCCAGCAGCGCGCGGCCCGCGCCTGTTCCGCGTGTCGTTGGGCTCACCCACAGGTGCTTGATCTCGTAGCGCACGGTGTCGCCGTCGTGAAGCCGACGGATGCCGCCGCATCCGACCGCTTCTCCCGATTCGTCTATGACGAGCAGGAAGACTCCGGCGGGGGTGACGAACTGCTCCTCGGTGGGGAATGTGGTGCGGTACGCGCCCTGCGCCGGCGGGAAGGTTCGAGCGCGCTCGGCGAAGTACGCGCCGAGCAGCCGGTGCGCCGTCGCATCCGTCACGGACGTCTCACGAAAGGTGATCACGTTCACAGCGTATGCGCCGTGCGGACGAGGGCGTAGCAGCGCCTCCGGCAGTGCGACAGGCGATCCAGGCCGCAGGCGATCCACGCGGCTCGGTCATGTCATCGGCAGCGGCTAGATTGTCTAGGTGACTATTCGCGTGGCGGTGACCGGGGCGACCGGCAAACTCGGTTCGGTGGCCGTGCGGCTGATAGAGGCGGCCGAGGAATTCGAACTCGTCGCCGCTCTGGATTCGAAGGCGCCGCTGACCGAGATGCTCGGTGCGAATGTACTGCTCGACGTGACCCTGCCGAGCGTCAGCGCGACCATCGTCGAATATGCCCTCGGAGAGGGTCTGAACGTGGTGGTGGGCACCTCGGGGTGGACCGCCGAGCGCATTGCCGCACTCGGCAGCAGTCTGGCCGAGGGGCAGGGCGTCATCGTCATTCCCAACTTCTCGCTTGGCTCGGCGCTGGCCACCTCGTTCGCCGCCGCCGCCTCGCGCTTCTACGACTCCGTTGAGATAGTGGAGGCGCACCGGGCGACCAAGATCGACTCGCCCTCGGGCACCGCCGTGCGCACGGCCGAGCTGATCGGTGAGGCGCGCGCCACCCGTGGCCCCGTCGTGGCGCCGCATAGCGACCAGCGTGCCCGTGGGCAGCAGGTCGCGAGCGTGCCGATCCACAGCATGCGGATGCAGGGAATCGTGGCCCGCCAGGAGGTCGTGCTCGGCGGTGCAGGGGAGACGCTGTCGATCGCGCACAACACGGTGGACTCGAGCGCGTACGAAGCGGGAATCCTGCTTGCGCTGCGCGCGGCCGCGGGTGCGACGGGCGTGACGGTCGGGCTCGAGAGCCTGATCGATCTGAGTGGTTCCGAATGAAAAACCGGGTTGCAGCCCTCGTGATGGCTGCGCTGCTCGCGCTCTATATCGTGCTGGTCGCCCAGCGGGCGGTCATGCTCGTGGCGACAGGCGTGCCCGTCGGCATCATCATGGGAATCGCCCTGATGGTGCTGCCCCTCGTCGCGGTCTGGGCCATCGCCAGGGAACTGCTGTTCGGGGCGCGCACCGAGAAGCTCGTGCGCATCCTGGATTCCGAGGGCAATCTGCCCGTCGAGGAGTTGCCCCACCGGGCCAGCGGCCGGCCGCTGCGAGACGCCGCCGACGAGGAGTTCCCGAAGTACAAGGCCGAGGTCGAGGCAGAGCCGCAGAGCTGGCGTGCCTGGTTTCGGCTGGGGCTTGCCTACGACGCATCCGGTGACCGCAGACGAGCTCGCCACGCCCTGCGTGAGGCGATCCGGCTCTATCGCTCCAGCAGGGCGCGCACGGCCTGATCCGCGCTCTCGTGGCGAAAGACGAATCCGTCGTCGAGAAGTCGCGTAGGAATGACCTTCTGGCTGGCGAGCAGCATTTCGCGCCCGGCGTCCTGAAGCGCGAGCCCGATCAGTGCCTCCGGCACGGGTAGTCCGTAGGGGCGATGCAGCTGGGTCGCAAGCCCCTGCAGCAGTGCGTCGGCGGTGATCGGCGTGGGACCCGCCAGATTGACCGGGCCGGAAAGCTCAGAAGTGATCAGGTGACGGATGGCGGCGGCCTCATCGTGCAGGCTGATCCAGGGCCAGTGCTGGCCGCCCGTGCCGAGAGGTCCGGCCAGACCGAGGCGCGCAAGCGGCAACAGGGGCTTCATTGCCCCGCCACGAGCGAGCACGAGTCCGCTGCGCAGCGTCACGACGCGGGTGCGTTCCGGGGCGAGCTGCGCGGCGTTCTCCCACGACTCGACAAGGTCGGCGAGAAAGCCGGTGCCCTTGCTCGACGATTCGGAGAGCCGTTCTCCGGGGCGGTCGCCGTAGTAACCGACCGCCGCCGCGTTGAGCAGAACGCGCGGGGGTGTGGATGCCATGCCCATGGCATCCGTCAACGCCTGCGTGGTCTGCAGGCGCGACTGAACAATCTGGTGCTTGTATCGCGGGGTCCAGGGCAGATGGCCGAGCGGAGCCCCCGAGAGGTTGACGACCGCGTCCACCTGATTCATCAGGGTGAAGTCGACGATGTGGGCCGATGGTGCCCAGTTGAACTCGGTATCGTTCGCCGGCTGTCGTCGCACGAGGCGCAGCACGGTGTGCCCATCCGCCTCGAGCTGACGAATCAGCTCGGTTCCGATCAGACCGGATGCCCCCGAGACGAGCACCCGCAGTTTCTCACGTGGTCGTGATCTCGCTCCCGCTGCCACGTCTCAGGCGAGATCGGCTTCGAGCGTGATGGTGATGCCCGCAAGCGCCCGCGAGACGGGGCAGGTGCGCTTGGCCTCGTCGGCCAGGCGTTGGAAGTCCTCTTCGCTGATGCCGGGAACGGTGGCATTCACCAGCAGATGACTGCCGACGATTCCCTGCGCGGGATCGAACGTCACGGCGGCCGTCACCTGGATGTTCTCCGGGGTCGTACCGAACTCGGAGAGGATGTTGGAGAACGCCATCGAATAGCAGGCCGCATGTGCTGCGCCGATGAGCTCCTCGGGGTTCGTGGTGCCGGTCGATCCCTCCGACCGCGCCTTCCAGTTCACCGGGAATTCCGCCGCGTGCGAGGAGTCCAGGGTGAGTTGTCCCGAACCCGTTTTCAGGTCGCCGGTCCAGACCGAGGTTGCTTCGCTGGTCAGTGTCATGAGATTCCTCCCGAGCCATCAGAGCACCGGATCGCTGCGGCGGACGCCGTGGCAGATCGTGGGGTGTTGTGACTGACCAGCCTAGCCTTCGGCGGTGCGCGCAGGGTGAACGATTCCCGTGCGCACGAGCAGCAGATAGATCTGGCAGCCGAGGCAGTATCCGAACGCCGAATTGAGAAATGCAGCGACGAACGCGAGCGCCGCCGCCACCACCAGAATCACGGGCACGGGGCCGGTTGGTATCAGCAGCTGCAGCACCACTCCGAGCAGGGCGATGACGAAGCCGACGCCCTGCGCGAAGGTTGGGGGTAGCGCATCCTCGAGCTCCGTGGGCGGGGCGAGTCGGGGGCGCACGAAGCGCGCGAAGACCCAGCCGTACGGATGCCTGCGCACTCCCGCGAAAGCACCCCACGCGAACAGCAGGGTCACTACCGCGAGTAGCACGAGGGCCGCCGTTGTGAGGCCGCTGAGACCGAGGAAGACATCGATGAGCAGCAGCACGGCCGTGATCCCGGCGCCGAAGCGAGGGCCGCGTGGGTCGATTCCGGCCGAAGATCGTCGGGCGGCTGAATCAGGCTGCGGTGTGGGCATTGCTGTTCTCCAGGGTGATGGTGGCGGGGTCGTGCAGAACGTTCGCCAGGGCGGCACGCAATTCCGCGCTTCGCGGTGCACCACCGATGCGGGCCCGCACCACGCCGTCGGCATCAAGCAACAGCGTGGTCGGCGTCTGCATCACGCCAAAGTGCCGTGCGAGTTCCGGCCTGTTCGTCAGGTCGATGTCGAGGTGTCTCACGTCGTCTCGCTCGCTGGCGATACCGGCGAGCAGGGTGTGCGTGGCCCGGCACGGCGCGCAGAACTCGGTGGAGAACTGCAGCAGCGTGGCGCCGCTTCCGAAAACCGGGGGCTGCGCGCCGTCGGCGCCAGCGACATCCGCCGACCGAATCGTGACGAGCCGCTCGGCGGCGGCGCTGCTCTCATGAACCCGGCCCAGGCCCGATCGCCAGGCGAGGCCGAGCACGGTGGCGACCGCGAGAAGCGCCAGCACGATGCAGAGCGAGAGGATCGGGTTCATGGTGCAGCCGACGATACGCGCGCGCGGGCGCCGCGCGGCGAATATGACGCGGCATGACAGGGTGCGGGCGCTAGGGTGAAGCTCGTGCCTGAGATCGAATTCCGCTCCGAGATGACCGTTGAGCTCGTGCGCTCCAGCGCGAGCGATGCGGATGTGCTGTTCGCCGCGCGGGTCTCGACGCAGGGCGAGCAGAGCCTCGAGACGAGCCGTCTCGATGGCACCGAGACCGACGCCGACGACGCGCGCAGCCGCGGGCTCATCAACTATCTGATGCGCGACAGGCACGGCTCCCCGTTCGAGCACAACTCCATGACGTTCTATGTGCAGGCGCCGATCTTCGTCTTCCGTGAGTTCATGCGGCACCGCATCGCTTCGTACAACGAGGAGTCGGGCCGCTACCGCGAGATGAATCCCGTGTTCTATGTGCCGGCGTCCGACCGCAACCTCGTGCAGACTGGCAAGCCGGGTGCCTACGAGTTTCTGCCGGGAACGGCGGAACAGGCGGCCCTCGTCGACCAGCAGACCATGGATGTCTCCCGGCACGCCTTCGAGGCGTATCAGCGCATGCTGCAGGCCGGCGTTGCGCGCGAGGTCGCCCGCATCGTGCTGCCGCTCAACCTGTACTCGTCGATGTACGTCACGATGAACGCACGCTCACTCATGAACTTCCTCTCCCTGCGCACGCGCCGTGACGACAGCCACTTCCCGTCGTTCCCGCAGCGCGAGATCGAGATGTGCGCCGAGAAGATGGAGACACTCTGGGCCGGCCTGATGCCGCTCACTCACGCCGCCTTCGACGCGAACGGCCGCGTCGCCCCGTAGCCGCCAGCGCGTCTCGCCGGCCTGTTTCTTCACCGAATGGCGGAGAGCGCCGCCGACACCCCGAGTTGATGCGTTGGTCCTCGGTGAGGCGTCCGTAGCATCCGCCGATCAGCGAAATTGACGATCGTCGGCGGAGCCGAATTGGAGCGCCCGACACTTCTCCACAAGCGTGCGCTGTCTCGCGTTGTCCACAGATTTGCCCTCCCCACGCAGTAAAGGCTGGGGTCATCGCGACACTGGGCGAATGATGAAACCCGCGGATGTTGCGGCCTTGTTCTCATCCCTGGACGGGGTGGCTCGCTCCGCCGAGCTTGCTCGACTCGGGGTCAGCGCTTATTCGCTCAGGGTCGCTACGCGCAGCGGGGTGATCGACCGCGTGCGGCCTGGACTCTACGCGCTCCCGTCGCGGCTCTCACCTCAGGCGCGCCAAGCGCTCGCTCACGGAGGGGTTCTCGCTTGCGTGTCGGCTGCGGCCGAAGCCGGACTGTGGGTGATGCCATACGAAGGCACGCATGTCTGGATGTCTGCCACCGGGCACGAGCATCCGCACGTCGCCTGCGATTGTGTGGCGCATTGGGACGCGAATGCCGGGCAGGTTTGCGACCGCATAAGGGTCGATGTGGTTCACGCATTGGTGCAACTCGCCTTCTGTCTTGGGGAAGAGCCTTTCTTCGTCGCGTATGAATCCGCGTTGCGACTCGGCGCACTCACGAAATCGGACCGAGCCGCGCTGAGGAAGTCTCTGCCGTTATCGTTCGACCGTCTCTTCATGCTCGCCCGCTCCACGGCCGACAGCGGGCTGGAATCGATCACGCGATTTCGGCTCTTCCGTCTGGGGATCACCGTTGAAGGCCAGGTGCAGGTGCCCGGAGTCGGTGTGGTCGATCTCGTCATCGGTGATCGACTGATCATCGAACTCGACGGCAAAGACAATCACGATGGAGCGTCGAAAAGGCACAAGGATCTTCGCCGCGATGCCCTCGCGGCGGCCCTTGGCTACGAGACCCTCCGCTTCGACTATGCACTGGTGCTCTACGAATGGGACCTCGTCGAAGACGCGATTCTGGCGAAGCTGGCCGCCGGCGCGCACGAATCCTTCGCGGGGCGGCGGATGCGCGCCGAGACACGCCGCTGAGGGCGCGCGTAGTCGGCGAGTCTGGTCCGGCATCCGCAATTCGGTGAATACCAAGCGGTCCAAGCGGTCCAACTGACGCCGGATGCAACGGCCGGGGTGCGGTGCTGCGTGTGCAGCCGGTAGCCTGTATCTCGTGTCTACAGTCGAGAATCCCTTCGGTCAGGTGCTCGTCGCGCTGGTGACTCCGTTCACCGCCGATGGAGAGGTCGACTGGGCCGCCGTCGAGAAACACATGGACGACGTGATCACCGACGGCGCAGACGGCATCGTCATCTCGGGAACGACGGGGGAGACATCCACCCTCACCGACGCCGAGAAGATCAGGCTCGTCGAGGTGGGCAAGGATGTCGCCGCCGGCCGCGCCAAGATCATCACGGGTGGCGGTTCCAACGAGACGGCGCACGCCATGCAGCTCGCCAAGCAGAGCGCGAAGGCCGGCGCAGACGGCAATCTCGTCGTGACCCCGTACTACAACAAGCCCACCCAGGCGGGCCTGCTCACGCACTTTCGCATGATCGCGGATGCCACGGATCTGCCCGTCATCCTCTACGACATCCCCGGTCGCACGGGTGTGCCCATCGCGTACGAGACGATCCTTCGTGCGGCCAAGCACCCCAACATTCTCGCCATCAAGGACGCCAAGGGCGACTTCAGCCAGGTGAGCCGCGTGCTCAACCAGACCGATCTGCTCTACTTCTCCGGCGACGACACGAACGTGCTGCCGCATCTCGCAATAGGTGCGACGGGTCTCATCGGCGTCACCAACAACATCGCGGCCCGACCGTATCGGCAGATGATCGACGCCGTCAACGCCGGCGACCTCACCACCGCCACGGCGGCACACAAGATGCTGGAGCCGCTCGTGCGCGCCATCATGACCCATGTTCCCGGCACCGTCGCCGCCAAATACGTTCTGCATGGCCTCGGCCGCATCTCCAGCCCGCGGGTACGACTGCCGCTCGTGGGCCCCGAGGAGTGGGAGGCCGCAGAGATCGAAGACGAGATCGCCCTGGTAACGAACATCCCCGGTCTCGACTTCAGTAACTTCCGCCCGGACCGCAACGCCGCAGCAGGCGGGGCGCTTCCCAAGGTGGCCGGTACAACGCGCTAAGCGCACGCAACAACTCCACACGCAACACAACCACGTCAGGGGGGCCTATGCCCAATCTCGTATCCGATCCCATCCCGCTTCAGCCGGGAACGCTCCGCATCATTCCGACCGGGGGTTTGGGCGAGATCGGTCGCAACATGACCGTGTTCGAGATCGACGGCAAGATCCTCATCGTCGACTGCGGCGTGCTCTTCCCCGAGGAGAACCAGCCGGGGGTCGACCTGATCCTGCCCGACTTCGCCCCCGTGCGCGACCGCCTCGACGACGTCGTGGGCGTCGTGCTCACGCACGGTCACGAAGACCACATCGGCGCGGTACCGTACCTGCTCAAGCTGCGCGCGGACATCCCGCTCATCGGTTCGGGCCTCACGCTGGCGCTCGTGGAGGCGAAGCTCAAGGAGCATCGCATCCAGCCGTACAGCCTCACCGTCAAGGAGGGCCAGCACGAGAAGCTCGGCCCCTTCGACCTCGAGTTCGTGGCCGTCAACCACTCGATTCCGGATGCCCTCGCTGTCGCCATCACGACGGATGCCGGCGTCGTGCTGCACACCGGTGACTTCAAGATGGACCAGCTGCCGCTCGACGACCGGCTCACCGACCTGCGCGCCTTCGCACGGCTCGGCGAGAAGGGTGTCGATCTCTTCATGGTCGACTCCACCAACGCAGATGTGCCCGGCTTCACGCCGCTCGAGCGCTCGATCGGCCCCGTGCTCGACAACGTCATAGCCCGTGCCCCGCGCCGGGTGATAGTTGCGAGCTTCTCCAGTCACGTGCACCGCGTGCAGCAGGTGCTCGACGCCGCACACGCCAACGGCCGTCGCGTCGCCATGCTCGGCCGCTCGATGGTGCGCAACATGGGCATCGCCGCCGATCTCGGCTACCTCAAGGTTCCCGAGGGCGTGCTGATCGACTTCAAGAAGGCCGGGGACATTCCGGACAACAAGATCGTCTACATGTCCACCGGCTCGCAGGGCGAACCGATGGCCGTGCTCGCGCGCATGGCGAACCTGGACCACCAGATCGAAGTGGGCCAGGGCGACACGGTGATCCTCGCATCCAGTCTCATTCCCGGCAACGAGAACGCCGTCTACCGCGTCATCGACGGCCTCACCAAGCTCGGCGCCACCGTCGTGCACAAGGGAAACGCCAAGGTGCACGTCTCCGGTCACGCGGCAGCGGGGGAACTGCTCTACTGCTACAACATCCTCAAGCCCAAGAACGTGCTGCCGGTGCACGGCGAGTACCGTCACCTGTACGCCAACGCCAAGCTCGCGCAAGACACGGGCGTTCCGGTGGAGAACACGATCCTGGCCGAGGACGGCAGCGTCATCGACCTCAAGAACGGGGTAGCGCGCGTGGTCGGCCAGCTCGACCTGGGCTTCGTGTACGTCGATGGCTCCAGTGTGGGCGAGATCACGGATGCCGACCTCAAGGACCGCAGGATCCTCGGCGAGGAGGGCTTCATCTCCATCATCGTCGTGGTGGAGGCCGCGACCGGTCGCATCATCACCGGTCCGGAGATTCACGCCAAGGGCTTCGCCGAAGACGACAAGATCTTCGACGCGGTCAAGCCGAAGATCGCCGCGGCGCTCACGGAGGCGGCCCAGAACGGCGTGCGCGACCCGCACGCCCTCTCCCAGGTCGTGCGCCGCACGGTCGGCCGCTGGGTCTCGACGAGCTACCGACGCCGTCCCATGATCGTGCCCCTCGTCATCGAGGCGTAAGCCGCAATATCCCCGTCTGCGCGGGAGTTGCGCCGTTGCGCGGGAGGCGTGCCCCACGCACAACGGCGCAAACCCCGCGTGTCCGCTCGCGAGCAGACACCCCCGCCGGGTTCCCGGGCATTGTCGGCACATCCAAGTACCGTTGATCCCATGGCTACGAGCACCAAGTCGACCTCGCGCGCCCGGGGGTCTTCGACGCGCGGGGGAACTGCCGCGCGCAAGCCTGCGGCGAAAACCTCGGCCCAGAAGACCGTGAAGTATCCTGCGGCGGACGCCCGGCCCAACGCGTTCGCGCGGCTCTGGATGGGCCTCGCCCACCTCACCGGCGGCGCGGCTCGTGCACTCGGCCCTGAAAAGCTTGCCAAAGAAGAGCGCCGGGACGGCCTGCCGTTCTTCATCGTGCTGCTCGCCATAGCCGGCGCGGTCGTCGAGTGGTTCTTCATCAACGCCCCGGTCGCTCAAACCCTTGACGCGTGGACATTCGGCGGTCTTTTCGGCCGCGTCGCCTTCGCCCTTCCCGTGATCATGCTGATTTTCGCCGTCTGGCTCTTTCGCCGCCCGAGCTCGGTGCATGACAACACCCGCATCGGCATCGGGCTGCTGCTGCTGCTCGTCACCATCTCCGGGCTCTGCCACATCTTCAGCGGGCATCCGCAGCCGAGTGCGGGCATGGAGACGCTCGCACGTGCCGGCGGCATCATCGGATGGATGATCGCGGCACCCCTCATGGCCCTCATCACGCCCATTGGGGCCACCATCGTGGTGATTGCCCTGCTCGTGCTGAGCCTGTTCATCATCACGAAGACACCGCCGAACAAGCTCGGCGCGCGCGCCCGTGAGCTCTATGCCTATCTCTTCGGTGCGCAGTTGCCCACCGAGGAGGAGCGGCAGACGGCGAAGGCTTCCAAGACCGCGCAGATTGAACTCGAGGGCATCGACGACGCCGACGATGCCGAAGGCGGCGACGGAACGTTGCCGTGGTGGCGGCGCAACAAGAGCCAGCGCGAAGAAGATCCGGCGTACGACAGCCCGGTCATCGTGGACTCCTTCACGGAGATTCTCGGCGCATCCGGCCAGCCCAACGGTGAGTTCGACTCGGCCATCGAGCCGGCACCCGATCCCGCGGCAGACCACTATGCCACCGAGGTGCTCACCGATCTGCGCCACGCGGAGGAGGCGGTCAAGCGCTTCACCGGCGAGGTGCCGGGCGTGCCGCACGCAACAGGCCTGCGCGGTGATGGCTCAGAGGGCGCCACAGAGGTTCTTCCCGGCTTCGGGGCGGATGCCGGTGCCGACTTCGACGAGGCAGACTTCGCCGAACGCTCGGCCCTGCCGCCGACACCGGCACCGGACGTGCCGTACCAGTTGCCGTCGGCATCCACTCTCTCGGCGGGCACACCGGCGAAGACCCGTTCGGCGGCCAACGATGAGGTCGTCGCCTCCATCACAGATGTGCTGAAGCAGTTCAAGGTGGACGCCAAGGTCGTCGGCTTCTCCCGCGGCCCCACGGTGACCCAGTACGAGGTGGAGCTCGGCCCTGGCGTGAAGGTGGAGCGTGTCACCGCGCTCAGCAAGAACCTGTCGTATGCCGTGGCCAGCAATGAGGTGCGCATTCTCTCGCCTATCCCTGGCAAGAGCGCGATCGGCATCGAGATTCCGAATTCCGACCGGGAGATCGTCTCGCTCGGTGACGTGTTGCGATCGGCCGCGGCCACCAACAGCACGCACCCCATGACCATCGGTGTCGGCAAAGACGTCGGCGGCGGCTACGTGGTGGCCAATCTGGCCAAGATGCCACACCTGCTCGTGGCCGGTTCCACCGGTTCGGGCAAGTCGAGCTTCGTGAACTCCATGATCACGAGCCTGCTCATGCACGCGAAGCCCGCAGATGTGCGCATGGTGCTCGTCGATCCGAAGCGCGTCGAGCTGTCGATCTACGCGGGTGTTCCGCACCTCATCACGCCCATCATCACGAACCCCAAGAAGGCGGCCGAGGCGCTGCAGTGGGTCGTCAAAGAGATGGACATGCGCTACGACGATCTGGCGAGCTTCGGCTTTCGTCACATCGACGACTTCAACAAGGCGGTGGTGAACAACGAGATTGTGCTGCCGCAAGGTAGCGAGCGCAAACTCAAGCCATACCCATATCTGCTCGTCGTCGTCGACGAGCTCGCCGACCTCATGATGGTCGCGCCGCGGGATGTCGAGGACTCGATCGTGCGCATCACGCAGCTGGCACGCGCATCCGGTATTCACCTGGTGCTGGCCACGCAGCGGCCGTCGGTCGATGTGGTGACCGGCCTGATCAAGGCCAATGTGCCGTCGCGGCTCGCGTTCGCGGTGACCAGCGTCACCGATTCGCGCGTCATCCTCGACCAGCCGGGCGCGGACAAGCTGATAGGCCAGGGAGACGCACTCTTCCTTCCGATGGGGGCATCCAAGTCGATTCGGGTGCAGGGTGCCTGGGTCAACGAAGCCGAGATCGCACGAGTCGTCGAGCACGTCACCAGGCAGGCCCGGCCCGAGTACCGGCAGGATGTCGCGGCGGCGGTCGAGCACAAGCAGATCGATGCCGACATCGGCGACGATCTCGAACTGCTGCTCGCGGCGGCAGAGCTCGTGGTCTCCACCCAGTTCGGCTCCACGTCGATGCTGCAGCGCAAGCTGCGTGTGGGATTCGCCAAGGCCGGCCGCCTCATGGATCTGCTCGAGTCACGCGAAATCGTGGGGCCGTCCGAGGGTTCCAAGGCCCGCGACGTGCTCGTCACGGTGGAACAGCTGCCCAGCGTGCTGGCCCGACTGCGCGGTGACGACGGCGGCGCCTCGGCGCAGGCGCCGCGACCGAGCGGCCCGACAGGGCCTTCGGCCATGCCCGTCGACGACCGCTACGGGGAGGATCCGGTGGCGGCACAGAGCGCGGGATATCCTGAGGAGGACGGCCCCTCAGACGAGGATGCCTGGCAGCTGACCGACAGGGAGTAACCGTGATGTCGCTCCCCGACGACCGTGGCGGCCGAGCCGATAGCGGTGCCGATCACGCAGACTCCGGCGCGGCCAGCCTTCCGCCGAGCAACTGGAATGTACCGAATTTCATCACCGTGGTGCGCATCCTCTTCGCTCCGGTATTCATGTGGATGCTGCTGGCAGACAACGGACACGACGGTGTCCTGCGGTGGGTGGCGGCGGCACTGTTCATCATCGGTATCGCCACCGACGGCCTCGACGGGGCGATAGCCCGCCGCTACGGTCTCGTCACCGATCTGGGCAAGCTGCTCGATCCGATCGCCGACAAGATCCTCACGGGCGGCGCGCTGGTCGCGCTGTCCATCCTTGGGGAACTGCCGTGGTGGGTGACCATCGTCATCCTCGTTCGCGAGTGGGGAATCACCGTATTCCGCTTCGTGGTCATCAGCGAGGGAGTTATCGCGGCCTCGCGTGGCGGCAAACTGAAGACCCTCTTCCAGTCTTTCGCCATCTCCTTCGCGCTCGTGCCGCTGTGGGTCTTCGATTTCCTTCGCCCGTGGATCTACTGGGTCGACGGCATCCTCATGACCATCGCGCTCATCCTCACCGTCGTGACGGGTCTCGACTATCTGCGGCACTGGTGGAAGACGCATCGAGCAGGCCGTGGCTGAGCCGGTCCAGGAGACCGGGGTTGCTGACGCCACGGCGGCGCTCATCGCCTCCCTCGCCGCGCGCGGGATCACTGTCGCGGTGGCCGAGTCCCTCACCGGAGGGGCACTCGCGGCCGAACTGACCAGGCCCGCCGGAGCATCCGCCGTTGTGCTCGGTGGCGTTGTCGTCTACGCCACCGAACTCAAGCACACACTCGTGGGCGTCGACGTGAACCTGCTCGAGATCGAGGGCCCCGTGCACCCGGATGTCGCGGCACAGCTCGCCGATGGCGTTCGAGAGCGGCTGCGGGTCTCTGGTCGCCCGGCAGGCATCGGCGTCTCCACCACAGGCGTGGCGGGGCCCTCCTCGCAGGGCGGCAGGCTTCCTGGCACGGTCTTCTTGGGAATTTCCTCGGCCGTGGGAACGCGGGTCGTCGCGCTCGAGCTGTCGGGAAGCCGCGCCGAGATTCGTGCGCAGGTGGTTGAACGGGCCATCGCCGAACTTGTGGCCGAGGCTCGGGAATAGCGAACGTCACGGTGCAGTTACAGCTGTCAGGTTCACAAGATAAGTCCAGTCATCACGGCTACAGTTGCTGTATTGGATGCGTGTAGTGTTGGGCATCCACCACAGTTTGTTGGAACGTATGGCAGGTAAGAAAGGGAGGCTCCAATGATTCTCGTACGTCAGGAAATCGGCGACGTACTCAGGGACTTCCGCCTGCAAAAGGGGCGCACCCTGAGGCAAGTTGCCAGCAAGGCCAGCGTCGCGCTCGGCTACCTCAGTGAGGTCGAACGCGGCCAGAAGGAAGCATCGAGCGAGATTCTCGCTTCGGTCGCCGACGCGCTCGGCACACCGATCTCGGTGATCATGCGCGAGGTCGGAGATCGTCTGGCCGTGATCGAGGGTATCGATCCCCTGATTCCGGACACCGTACCCGACGAGTTCGTGGCCGCTATGGACGCGGATCTCGTTTCGCGCTAACAGGTTCCTTGTCGAAGGGCGTCCCCGCAGGGGGCGCCCTTCGTGTGTCTGCTCATCCCTCCCGCTGGCTGAGGAGGTCGTCCGCGGTCGTCTCGAAATCAGCCGTCCCAACGTTTAAGGTGTACCCATGCGACTCAGCGAATTTCACCAGGCCATCGCAGACGAGTTCGGTGCCGCCTATGGTGCGGTCCTCACCCACGACCTCGTGCTCTCAAGCCTCGACCAGCGCACGGCCGATGCCGCGCTGGCCGACGGAACTCCCACGCGCGAGGTCTGGCTGGCCCTCTGCGCCGCAACGGATGTGCCCCGATCGCGATGGTACGGAGCGGGCAAGCCGGCGCCGAAACCCGCGAACTGAGGCGTCGCCCGACGGATGCCGGGGGCATCCGCATGCTGCGATCCGCACGAATGTACGACACGCCGTGTCGATGAGTATCGAAGATGCATTCGAATATTGCTAGGCTCGTCCACAGCAGCACAGTACGGCGAGTTCTCCACCGTTCCCGGGGGTCCCCGAGGCAATGTCGGAGCTCCGGCGTACAGTCGGTTTCGTCAGTGAAGCCCCAGAAGGAGAGAGACGAAATGCCATCACCAGCCGATCGCGAGAAAGCCCTTGAGGCTGCGCTCGCCACCATCGATCGCCAGTTCGGCAAGGGCTCCGTCATGCGCCTCGGCAGCGACGAGCGCGCACCCGTCGAGGTCATCCCGACCGGTTCGGTCGCGCTCGATGTCGCGCTCGGAATAGGCGGCCTGCCCCGCGGTCGCATCGTCGAGATCTACGGCCCGGAATCGTCGGGTAAGACCACCCTCACGCTGCACGCCATCGCCAATGCGCAGCGCGCAGGCGGAATCGCCGCGTTCATCGACGCCGAGCACGCTCTCGACCCGGAATACGCCAGAAAGCTTGGTGTCGACATCGACGGCCTGCTGGTTTCTCAGCCTGACACGGGGGAGCAGGCTCTCGAGATCGCCGACATGCTCGTGCGCAGTGGCTCGATCGACCTCATCGTCATCGACTCCGTCGCGGCTCTCGTTCCCCGCGCCGAGATCGAGGGCGAGATGGGTGACTCCCACGTTGGCCTGCAGGCCCGGCTCATGTCACAGGCACTGCGCAAGCTCACCGGTGGGCTCAGCCAGACCAACACGACCATGATCTTCATCAACCAGCTTCGCGAGAAGATCGGCGTCTTCTTCGGCAGCCCCGAGACCACCGCCGGCGGCAAGGCGCTCAAGTTCTACGCCTCGGTGCGTCTCGACATCCGCCGCATCGAAACGCTCAAAGACGGCACGGATGCCGTGGGTAACCGCACCCGGGTCAAGGTCGTCAAGAACAAGATGGCGCCGCCGTTCAAGCAGGCCGAGTTCGACATTCTCTATGGCGTGGGAATTTCCCGCGAGGGCAGCCTGATCGACTTTGGCGTAGAGCACACCATCGTCAAGAAGTCCGGCGCGTGGTACACCTACGAGGGTGACCAGTTGGGCCAGGGCAAGGAGAACTCGCGCAACTTCCTGATCGCGAACCCCGATATTGCCGCCGAGATCGAGCAGAAGATCAAGATCAAGTTGGGTCTTGTGGCCGATCCGAATGCACCGGCGGTCGAGGCCGAGCCGACGAACGTCGACTCCATCTCCGACAAGCTCGCCGCGCGTAAGGGCGCCTAGCTCGCCTGCGGGCGAGCCGAGTCGCAGCCGGGAGTTCCGAGCGATGGTTCATTTTCCTTCCGCCACGGGCGGGTCATCCGCGGATGACAGCGGTCGGCTTGCCAAGGTCAGCTATCTGCCGGGCGTCCATCCGGGCACGTTCCAGGAGCGCGACATCGAATCCGACCGCGAGCCCGAGGATGGGCCCAGGAACGCACGCGGGCAGCAGGGCGAGGGCGGAGCATCGGCCAGGGCCACGAGCCGGGCGTCCAACGTCTCAATGCATCAGCTCGCCCGCCGCGGCATGTCGCGATGGGAACTCGGCCAGGTGCTCGACAAGCGCGGTGTCGACGAATCGCTTGCCACCGCAGAACTCGATCGCCTCGAGAGCGTGGGGCTGCTCGACGACGCCGCTCTGGCGGTGACACTCGTCTACACGCAGCACACCAGGCGGGGCCTGGGCCGTTCGGCGATTGCGCAGGAGCTCAAGCGTCGACACATCGAGCCGGAGATCATCGAGGAGGCTCTCGCCGAGATCGCGGACGACGACGAACTGGTGCGAGCCACGGAGCTGGCGCTCAAGAGGGTGCCTCAGCTTCACGCGGTCGATGACGAGACGGCCAAACGTCGGCTGAATGGCTTTCTCGCGCGAAAGGGCTACGCGAGTTCAATCGTGCGTTCGGCCATCCAGACGGCGATGGAGACCCGAAAGTCCGGTGTGCGTTTTCGCTGACTCGCGCTCGATGGTCGAAGAAGCGGCACCCGAACGTAAACTAGACGCATCATGAGCACTCCCACTATCGAACGCACGGTCATCGCGCCGTCAGACGCCGCGAAAGATGCTTCCGGTCGCGCGCGCACCTACGAGGTGCGCACTTTTGGCTGTCAGATGAATGTTCACGACTCCGAGCGGCTCAGTGGCTCTCTGGAGGCGGCGGGTTATGTGCCGGCCGTCAACGGTGAAGCCGATGTCGTGGTTCTCAACACCTGTGCTGTGCGTGAGAATGCCGACAACAAGTTGTACGGAAACCTCGGTTACCTCGCATCCGTCAAGCGTCGGCATGAGGGAATGCAGATCGCCGTGGGTGGATGTCTCGCCCAGAAGGACAAAAACGTCATCCTCGACAAGGCGCCATGGGTCGACGTTGTTTTCGGCACGCACAACATGGGCTCGCTTCCCAGTCTGCTGGAGTGTGCACGACACAACCACGAGGCACAGATCGAAATCCTCGACGCTCTCGAGACGTTCCCCTCGACTCTGCCGACCAAGCGCGAATCAACGTACAGCGGCTGGGTTTCCATCTCGGTGGGGTGCAACAACACCTGCACCTTCTGCATCGTGCCGTCGTTGCGCGGCAAAGAGAAGGACCGCCGACCGGGGGAGATCCTGGCCGAGATCCAGGCGCTCGTCGACGATGGGGCCATCGAGGTCACCCTGCTTGGTCAGAACGTCAATTCCTACGGCGTCGAGTTCGGAGACCGCCAGGCGTTCAGCAAGCTGTTGCGCGCCGCCGGTCAGATCGAGGGGCTGGAGCGCATCCGTTTCACCAGCCCTCACCCCGCCGCATTCACCGACGACGTCATCGACGCGATGGCCGAGACGCCCGCCGTGATGCCCCAGCTGCACATGCCGTTGCAGTCCGGTTCCGACCGCATCCTCAAGTCGATGCGTCGCTCCTACCGTTCCACCAAGTTCCTGGGCATTCTCGATCGCGTGCGCGAGAAGATTCCGAAGGCGGCGATCAGCACCGACATCATCGTCGGCTTTCCCGGCGAGACCGAGGAAGACTTCCAGGAGACGTTGCGGGTCGTGCGCGAGGCTAACTTTGCCTCCGCCTTCACCTTCCAGTACTCGGTGCGTCCGGGCACCCCCGCGGCCACCATGCCCGACCAGGTGCCGAAGGAGGTCGTGCAGGAGCGTTACGAGCGACTCGTTGCGCTGCAGGAAGAGATCTCCTGGCTGGAGAACCAGAAGGTCATCGGTCGCGAGGTTGAGCTGCTCGTGGCCAACGGCGAGGGCAAGAAAGACGAGGCTACGCATCGCATGAGCGGTCGCGCCGAAGACAGCAGGCTTGTGCACTTCGAGGTGCCGGCCGGTTCCGAGATTCCGCGCCCCGGCGACGTGGTCACCGTTACCGTCACCCAGGCCGCGCCGTTCCACCTCATCGCGGACTCCAGCGACGGCGCGCCGTTGCGCATCCGCCGCACCCGGGCCGGCGACGCCTGGGATCGTGCCGAGGCCGAGTCGTGCGCGGTGCCCGCCCACGCCGAGTCGGCGCCGGGCGCAAAGGTCTCCCTCGGCCTGCCCACGCTTCGCGTGGCCACCTCACCCATTTACGATGCGGCGGATGGCCAACGCTGAGAGGCGCCCCGCGCTGATCGCGGTCGTCGGACCGACCGGCACCGGAAAGTCCGAGCTCTCTCTCGATCTCGCGGAGCGCATCCGTGCCCGCGGGCAGCTCGCGGAGATCGTCAACGCCGACGCGATGCAGTTCTACCGGGGCATGGACATCGGTACCGCCAAGGTGCCGGAGCGTGATCGCCGGGGAATCTCGCATCATCTGTTCGATGTGCTCGACGTCACCGAAGACGCGAGCGTCGCCTGGTACCAGCCGAGGGCGCGTGACATCGTCGAGCAGATCCTGCAGCGACACGCGGTTCCGATCCTCGTCGGCGGGTCCGGGCTGTACGTCTCCTCCGTGATCTTCGATTTCGCGTTCCCGCCGCGCGACCCCGCCGTTCGGGCGCGCCTCGAGACCGAGCTCGCGCGGCTCGGACCGGGCACGCTGCATGCCCGGCTACGTGAGTTCGCGCCCGCCACCGCCGCACGGGTCGATCCGGCGAACGGGCGGCGGGTGGTGCGCGCGCTCGAAGTGCATGAGCTTGCCGCAGAGGGGCACGGTGGCGCGCTTCCCGAGCGGCCGATGCCGTGGCGTCCGGTCGACATCATCGGCCTTCGCACTCCGCGCGAGCGCTTGACCGCGCGTCTGGATGCCCGCGTCGAACGGATGTGGCGCGATGGACTGGTCGCCGAGGCCACTGCGCTGATTCCGCTCGGCATCGACCATGGCACTACCGCGAGCCGCGCCATCGGCTACGCCCAGGCGCTCGCTCAGCTGCGCGGCGAATTCAGCGAGGCCGAGGCGATAGCGCGGACGCAGCAACTCACCCGGCGCTACGCTCGACGCCAAATGAGCTGGTTCAAACGCTACCCGGGCATCACGTGGCTCGATACCGAGCCGGATGCGACGGACGCGCCCCCTCTCATCGAGCGTGCGACGGCCACCCTAGACTGATTCACATGGCGATCACCCTGCACTTCACCAAGGGCCACGGCACCGGCAATGACTTCGTGCTCTTCACCGACCCCGAGGGTGAGATCGAACTCACGCCCACCCAGATCGCGAATATCTGCGACAGGCATTTCGGGGTCGGGGCCGATGGCATCATCCGCGCCGTGCGCTCGCGCAGCCTGCCCGATGGGGCGGCCGCGCTCGAGGAGGACTCGGCCGCCGAGTGGTTCATGGACTACCACAACGCCGACGGAAGCATCGCGGAGATGTGTGGAAACGGCATCCGTGTCTACGCCCGTTATCTGCTCGCGGAGGGCCTCGTGCACTTCGCCGATGGCGACACCCTGGCGATAGGCACGCGCGGCGGCGTGCGCGATCTGCAGCAGGGCCGCAACGGTTTTCAGGTGGACCTCGGGCGATGGAAGCTCGACGGTGGCGAGCCGCTGGTGCGCGCCCGCGAGGTTCCTGTTGCGCGCCCCGGGCTCGGCATCAGTGTGGGCAACCCGCACGTCGTCGTCGCGCTGGCCGACGAGGCCGAACTGGATTCCGCCGACCTGAGCTACATCCCCATCATCGAACCGTCGCCCGAAGAGGGCGCCAACGTCGAGTTCGTGGTGCCGCGGGATCCGCTGGTGAAAGACGGCATAGGCCGCATTCGGATGCGCGTGCACGAGCGAGGTAGCGGTGAGACGCTCTCCTGTGGCACCGGTGCCGTGGCCGCAGCGCTGGCCACCCGATACTGGGCGGGCAGCGCCGCCCCCGATCAGTGGCGCGTCGACGTGCCGGGCGGCACCGTCGGTGTACGGATGTTCCCTGCCGAAGACGGTGAGCACGTCTCCCTGTCGGGGCCCGCCGAACTCGTCTATACCGGCGCCCTCGAACTCGACTGAACGCGACCGAGCCCGACCCGACCGAACGTCACCCGAGCTACGCCTCGTCGAGGCGATGCCGCACGCGCAGCACCCGGTACCCCTTGCCGGTGGCGGCACGGATGGTGCTGAACTGACTCGGCAGGGCGCCCTGCAGCCAGCGATGCAGCGAATCGGAACCGAGGTTGCGCTGCACGACGAGCCAGGCATCCGAACCCGGCTCAAGGCGTGGCAGCCAGCTGGTCATCAGATTGTGCAACTCGTTTTTGCCCACCCGAATCGGCGGATTCGACCAGATCGTCGTGAACGCGAGCGAGGCGGGAACATCCTGCGGCAGCACGGCGTTGACATTGTCGAGGCCGAGCGTGCGGGCATTACGCCGCACCAGGTCGAGCGCCCGTTCGTTGACGTCGACGGCCCAGATGGTGGCATGCGGACTCTCAAGCGCGAGTGTGAGGGCGACCGGCCCCCAACCGCAGCCGAGATCGAGCAGATTGCCACCGGGAGGAGCGGCAGGGGTGTTCGCGAGCAGCACCTGGGTGCCGGAGTCGATACGCTCCGGGCTGAAGATGCCATTCGCGGTAGTGAGTTCCACGGTGCGCCCGGCCAGGGTGACCGTGAACGTCTTCAGCCGAAGTTCGCTTTCGGGCGTGGCTGAGAAGTAGTGGTCTGGCGTGGACATACAGGAAACGTATCGCACCTTGAAGCAACTAGGGTTAATGGGAATGACGAAGACGACGAGTAGTGACCGCGATGGCGGCAACGATATCGAGCCCGGCACAGATGCCGACGGTGAGAGCCGTGATGACAGCCTGAGCGAGACGGATGTCGTCGCTCGCGTATTACAGAACGCCGCGGCGCGCGCATCAGGCTACTCCCTGTTCTCGACCGGGGCGCAGGCCCTGCAAGGGGATGCAGGGGCCGAGAATCCCGAGGGCGATCACGACGGTCAGCAGTTGGATCGCGAGGAGCGCGCAGCGCTGCGCCGGGTCGCCGGGCTCTCGACGGAACTCGAAGACGTCACCGAGGTCGAATACCGTCAGCTGCGTCTCGAGAACGTCGTGCTCATCGGCGTGTATTCGCAGGGCTCGCAGGCCGACGCGGAGAACTCGATGCGTGAGCTCGCAGCGCTGGCCGAGACGGCCGGAGCCGTGGTGCTCGACGGCCTGTTGCAGCGACGCCCGCACCCCGACCCGAGCACGTATCTCGGTCGCGGCAAGGCGCAGGAACTGCAGTCTCTCGTCGCCTCGCTCGGGGCCGACACCGTGATAGCAGACACCGAACTCGCACCGAGCCAGCGCCGTGCGCTTGAGGATGTCGTCAAGGTCAAGGTCATCGACCGCACAGCTGTCATTCTCGATATCTTCAGCCAGCATGCCAAGAGCCGCGAGGGCAAGGCGCAGGTCGAACTCGCGCAACTCGAATACCTGTTGCCCCGCCTGCGCGGCTGGGGCGAGTCGATGTCACGGCAGGCCGGTGGCCAGGTGGGCGGCGCGGGCGCCGGTATGGGATCGCGCGGACCCGGTGAGACGAAGATCGAGCTCGATCGCCGTCGCATCCACACCCGTATGGCCAAGCTGCGCAAGCAGATCGTCGGATTCAAGCCGGCCCGTGAGGCGAAACGGGCCAACCGTCGACGCAACGCGGTGCCGTCCGTGGCAATTGCCGGCTACACCAACGCCGGAAAATCGAGTCTGCTCAACCGCATCACCAAGGCGGGGGTGCTCGTCGAGAACGCGCTCTTCGCCACCCTGGATGCGACGGTGCGCAAGTCTGTCACGGCGGACGGCCGCCTGTACACGCTCACCGACACCGTGGGCTTCGTGCGCAATCTGCCCCACCAACTGGTGGAGGCATTCCGATCCACGCTTGAAGAGGTTGCCGATTCAGACCTCATCGTTCACGTCGTCGACGCCTCCCATCCCGACCCGGCCAGCCAGCTGACCACGGTGCGAGACGTCATAGGCGAGGTCGGTGCCCGCGACATCCCCGAGCTCGTGGTCTTCAACAAGGCCGATCTGGTGACGGATGACGACCGCCTGGTTTTGCGCGGACTGGAGCCGAACGCGGTGTTCGTCTCGGCGCGCACCGGCGAGGGCGTCGATGACGTGCTCGCGGCGATAGCGCGGTTGCTTCCCGATCCGTCGATCGAGATCGACGTGGTGATTCCCTATGACCGGGGCGACCTGGTGGCGGCGCTGCACGAGCGTGGACGGGTTCTGGAGACGGAATACGTGGCGGCGGGCACACGCATCCGTGCCCTGATGATGCCCGAGTACGAGTCCGTCTTCACCGCATTCGCCAGCGCAACACACTGACCCGCCACAGAAGGGGGCCCGGCTGGCGCCGGACCCCCGTGTGTGGCGGGCAATCCCCGCGCGCCGTCGGCGTCAGTGAGCCATCTGCGCAAGCGCCTCGGCGTCGAGGTGGGCTATGGCGCGGGTGTCCTGAAAGGCTCGAACGCCCTCGATGCCCTGTTCTCGACCGAATCCCGACTGCTTCATGCCACCGAACGGGGCGCGCAGGTCGAGGCGGGTCGCGCCGTGATCATTCACCCAGACGTATCCGCAGACGAGCTGCGAGCCGACGCGATTCGCGCTCTCGACGCTCGCCGTCCAGACAGAGCCGCACAGTCCACCCCAGCTGTCGTTGGCGAACGCCACGGCTTCCTCCTCGGTGTCGAAGGGGATGATGGGGATCACCGGGCCGAACTGCTCCTCGGTCACAACGCGCAGCGAGGGGTCGGGGTCGATGACGATGGCCGGGCGCACGAAGTTTCCGCCGACGAACTCGTCGCCGCTGGGAAGTTCCCCGAACTCGAGAACCGTCGCGCCCGCGCTCTTCGCCTCCTCGATGATCTCGGTCACGAAGGCCTTCTGCACGGGGGAGTGCAGCGGCCCCATCGTCGTACCCTCGTCGAGGCCGTACCCGAGCACCGTCTTCTCCAGTCGCGCCGAGAGCCCGGCGACCACCTCGTCGAGCCGTGAGCGGTGCACGTAGACCCGCTTGGCGTTCATGCAGATCTGCCCGGTGGTGTCGTAGATGGCCGCGAATAGCCGATCGAGGTGGGTGTCGTCGAGTATCGCGTCGTCGAGCAGCACAGCGGCATCGTTTCCGCCGAGTTCCAGCGTGACGCGGGTGAGCGACTTCGACGCCATCTCCATGATGCGCTTTCCGCCACCGACGCTGCCGGTGAAGCACACCTTTGCCACGTCCTCGTTCTGAATCAGACCGGTCATGTCGGCATCCTTGCCCGTCACGAGGTTGAGCACGCCCGGAGGAAGCTTCTCGGCGATGCGCTGCACGACCCGTGCGGTGGCAAGCGGTGCCGAGGGCGGCGGCTTGACGATGGCGGTGTTGCCGGCGAGCAGCGCATGTGGCAAGGCGGCACCGAGAATCGCTATCGGCCAGTTGAACGGCACTATTGCGGTGACGACGCCGAGGGACTGGTAGCTCACGGTCGTCGTGACTGGGATGCCAGGGGCGGGTGAGAGCACATGGCCGTTATCGACGTCGTCGGCGAGTTCGAGCGCGAGCCTCCACCGCAGCTCGAAGACGAGTGCGTCGATCCATGCCTCAACGCGCACCTTGCCGTTCTCCTGCGAGAGGATCGCCGCATCCTCGTCGCGCAGTTCGTCGATTCCGGTGATGGCCTCGAGCATCTGCGCGGCGCGCTCGGTGGCCGACAAGGCAGACCACGCCGGATACGCGGCCTTTGCCGCCGCGACGGCGTCGGCGACGTCCTCCTGGCTTGCGGCGGCGGCGTATCCGACCACGAGGCCGGGCTTGGCGGGGTCGGGAATAGCAAGCGACTCACTGGTCGCGCGCTCCTTACCGCCGATGTACAGGCCCGTCGTTGTGGGCGCCGTTGTGCTGATGGTGTTCGTCATCGCTTTCAGACCTCTCTGTCTGGGATTCATTCATTCTGATTCTGCCCCGTCAAGCGTCGCTTTGGCTGGGGAAGTCAGGAATGGTGAACGGCGAGCGACGAAGGCGAAGTCCGCTCCGGCCTCAGAGTGACCGCAAGACGGCGACGACCTTGCCGAGCACCTCGGCGTAGTCACCCAGAATCGGCTCGAATGCCGAGTTCTGCGGAAGCAGCCAGGTGTGGCCGTCGCGCTGGCGAAACACCTTCACGGTGGCCTCCTCGTCGAGCATCGCGGCGACGATGTCTCCGTTCTCCGCCGTGTTCTGCTGTCGCACGACCACCCAGTCACCATCGCAGATGGCGGCGTCGATCATCGACTCGCCGACCACCTTGAGCATGAAGAGCTCGCCCTTGCCGACCAGCTGGCGAGGGAGCGGAAAGACCTCGTCGATCTGCTGCTCGGCGGTGATGGGTATGCCCGCGGCAATGCGGCCGACGAGTGGCACCATGGTGGCGTCGCCGATGGGCGTGGTGTTCTCGAAGTCCGGCGTCGCGGATGACGACGGCAGGTCGATGAGAATCTCAAGGGCACGCGGGCGGTTCGGATCCCGACGCAGATAGCCGCTGAGCTCCAGTTGATTGAGCTGGTGCGTGACGCTGGAGAGCGAAGAGAGGCTGACGGCGTCGCCGATCTCACGCATGCTCGGCGGGTAGCCGCGCGACGCGACGGACTGCTGGATGACCTCGAGGATGGCCAGCTGCTTTGCGCTCAGGCTCTTGCGTCGCCGAGTGCCGACTCGCTCTTTCGCCGCTGAATTGTCGCTTGTCACCGTGCCGTCCCTTCGTGAAGACCCCAACCGGCTAATCCGAATGTCGGTGGTGCCTGATTGAGTCATACCCAGACAATCGAAACTGTATCCGGGTTAACGGCATAAACAAACATGTGTTCGAGTGTGTCGCGGTATCGGCGGCGTATTCGCTCAGCAATTTCCTGCTTGCGGTTTCGAATAATCGAATATATATTCGGAACATACGTTCGCATATCCTCACAGCCGGTGAGAGCGAAGTGGCCGAGGAGGTCGGGTAATGAGCACAGCAATGGCAGTATCGGTGACAGGCTTTCGTGCCGAGCGCGTAAGCACGCAGCGGCTTCCGCAGGCACCCGCGAAGACACGCCTTCACCTCACTCGGCGGGGCCGCGTCGTTCTGACCACTCTCGCGTCCATCCCGCTCGTCGTCGCGGCCGCCGTCTTCGCCCTCAACGGTGGAGGGGCCGTCGCCACCGATTCGAGCGCGCACACGAACTTCAGCTACGCCACCGTGCAGAGCGGCGAGTCCCTCTGGACCATCGCCGAGCGAGTAGCTCCGAACTCCGACCCTCGCGACGTCATTGCCGACATCGTTTCGGTGAACCAGCTCTCGAGCACTCTCGTTTCTCCGGGGCAGCGCGTCGCCATCCCGGTGCAGTACGCGGGCAGTCGCCGCTAGCATGTCCCCAAAGGCTGGCCCAGTAGCATGATGGGGTGATTTCCTTCTCTGATCTGCCCATCCGTGAAAACCTCCGGGGGCTCTCTCCGTATGGGGCACCGCAGAAGAACGTGCCGGTCGCGCTGAACGTCAACGAGAACACGCATCCGTTGCCCGAGAACGTCGTCGCCGACATCGTCGAAGCCGTTTCCGGGGCCGTGCGTGGAGCGAATCGCTATCCGGACCGTGAGTTCACCGCGCTACGCGATGCGTTGGCAGGTTATCTCGGCCACGCCCTGAGCCGAGAGAATATCTGGGCGGCGAACGGCTCCAACGAGGTGCTGCAGCAGATCATGCAGGCCTTCGGCGGCCCGGGTCGCAGCCTGCTCGGATTCTCACCGACATATTCGATGTACCCGCTGCTGGCATCCGGAACAGACACCGCCTGGATATCCGGCGCGCGTGACGAAGACTACGAGCTCAGCGCCGACACGGTCGTCGCCGAGATCCGTCGCACAACGCCGAGCATCGTCATTCTCTGCTCACCCAACAACCCGACAGGCACCCCGCTCGGGCTCGACGTCGTTGCTGCCGCCTACGAGGCGAGCGACGGCATCGTCATCGTCGACGAGGCGTACGCCGAATTCATGCCACCGGATGCGCCGTCGGCGCTCACGCTGCTTGAGGGTCGCGAGCGGCTGCTCGTCTCGCGCACCATGAGCAAGGCATTCGCCTTCGCGGGTGTCCGGCTCGGGTACCTCGCCGCAGACCCTGCAGTGCTCGACGCGTTGCGGCTGGTGCGTCTGCCGTATCACCTCTCGGCGCTCACGCAGGCGGCGGCAACAGCCGCCCTGGCCCACTCCGACGAGATGCTCGCGATGGTGGGTGAGATTGTTGCCCAGCGCGATCGAATTGTCGTCGAACTGGAGCGCATGGGATTCACACCGCACCGCACCGGCAGCAACTTCGTGCTGTTCGGCGGTGTGGACGAGCCGAACGCGGTGTTCGAAACGCTGCTGGCGAGCGGCGTGCTCATCCGCGATATCGGCATTCCCGGCCACCTGCGCGTTACGGCGGGCACCGAGGCGGAGACCACGGCCTTCCTCGAGGCGATAGCCCCGCTGGCACCGGATGCCCGTGGCGGGGCCGTGCCGGTAAAGTCGTGAACATGACCTCCGTGAACCGCACCGCACAGCTTCGGCGTGAGACCAGTGAGTCGAGTATCGAGCTCTCGCTCGATCTCGACGGCACCGGGCAGTCCGAGATCCACACCTCCGTGCCGTTCTACGACCACCTGCTCACGGCATTCGCGAAGCACTCGCTCACCGACCTGACCGTGAGCGCCAAGGGCGACATCGAGATCGATGTGCACCACACGGTCGAAGACGTGGCCATCGTGCTCGGACAGGCCATTCGAACGGCGCTGGGGGACAAGTCTGGAATCTCCCGCTTCGGGGACGCCGTGGTACCGCTCGACGAGGCACTCGTGCAGGCGGTCGTCGATATATCCGGGCGCCCCTTCTTGGTGCACTCGGGAGAGCCGAGCGGCTTCGAATATCACCTCATCGGTGGTCACTTCACCGGCTCAATGGTTCGCCACGTCTTCGAGGCCATCACCTTCAACGCCGCTCTGACGACCCACATCACCGTGCTCGGCGGCCGGGACCCGCACCACATTGCCGAGGCTGAGTTCAAGGCGTTCGCACGCGCGTTCCGCCAGGCGAAGGCGCTCGACCCGCTGGTGTCGGGAGTGCCCTCGACCAAGGGAGCCCTGTGACGGCGCCATCCGTCGTCGTTCTCGATTACGGTTCCGGCAATGTGCACTCGGCGGCCAAGGCGCTCGAGGCAGCGGGCGCGCGGGTGCAGTTGACGGCCGATCGCCGCTCGGCAGAGGAGGCCGATGGCTTGTTCGTGCCGGGTGTCGGCTCGTTCAGCGCCGTGATGTCCGCCCTGCGTTCCGTGCGCGGCGGTGAGATCATTGATCGTCGTCTCGCTGGCGGCCGTTCTGTTCTCGGGGTCTGCGTCGGCATGCAGGTCCTCTTCGAACACGGCACGGAGGGTGGTGCCGCCACCGCAGGGCTGGGGGAGTGGCCGGGCGAGGTCGAACTGCTCGAGGCCGAGGTCGTTCCCCACATCGGTTGGAATGGCGTGCAGGCACCGAGCGAGAGCGTGCTCTTCGACGGGTTGCGCGATGAGCGCTTCTATTTCGTGCATTCATACGCGGCGCGCTCATGGAATCTCGAAGCGCATGGCCCATTTGCGGCCCCGCGCGTCACCTGGGCCGATCACGGGGGGCGATTCGTGGCCGCCGTCGAGAACGGACCGCTAGCCGCTACGCAATTCCACCCCGAGAAGTCGGGTCCGGCGGGAATTCGCCTGTTGCGCAACTGGCTGGGTACGCTCACGGGCTGAGGCGCCGAAGGCAAGGCCGTCCTGCGCTAAGATTTTGTGCTTGTGCCCACCGTGGCCCACGTTGCCCATATGCGCGTAGCGTGAAGCCGTCACATGATCGAGGACCCCCATCAATGAGTGAGTTCAACAAGACCCCGCGTCTCGTGCTGTTGCCGGCTGTGGATGTTGCCGGCGGCAAGGCCGTGCGCCTGACCAAGGGCGAGGCAGGCACCGAGACGAACTATGGGGATCCTGTCGACGCGGCCGCCGATTGGGCCGATCAGGGTGCCGAATGGATTCATCTCGTCGACCTCGATGCGGCGTTCGGCCGCGGTGACAACCACTCCGTGATCAAGAAGGTTATCAAGCAGGTGCGGGGCGTCAACGTCGAACTGTCCGGCGGCATCCGCGACGACGCATCGCTCGAGGCGGCACTCGGGCTCGGCGCCAAGCGCATCAACCTGGGAACGGCGGCGCTCGAGAACCCGGAATGGGCGGCGAACGTCATTGCACAATACGGCGAGGCTGTAGCGGTTGGGCTCGATGTGCGGGGCACCACGCTGGCGGCCCGCGGCTGGACGCGCGACGGAGGCGATCTCTGGCAGGTGCTCGAGCGGCTCGAAGACGCCGGCTGTGCCCGCTACGTCGTCACCGACGTCACGAAAGACGGCACCCTGCAGGGGCCGAACCTTGAACTGCTGCGTCAGATCATGGAGCACTCGCCGCGTCCGGTAATAGCGTCCGGCGGAATCTCGAGCCTCGATGACATTGTTGCGCTGCGCGAACTCGTGCCGCTGGGGCTGGAAGGCGCGATAGTGGGCAAGGCCCTGTACGCGGGGGCTTTCACCCTAGCCGAGGCGCTGGACGTCGCGGGCAACTGAGCGAGGTCATGAGCCACGCAGATCACCCATCGATTCCCGGCGATTCCGCCGGGCAGCCGTGGGCAGGGCGCCATTTCGAACAGGGCGCGTCCTCCGACGATGATGGCTCGGCCGACGCTGCGCTGATGGATGCCCTGGCTGCCTTTCACGCTGGAACCGACGGCCCCGAGGCCGTCGTCGACGCATTTCGGGATGCCCGGCTTCTCATCCCGCTCGTCGCTCACCTCGGAGAGGCGGGTGTGAACGAGGATGGTCCGCTCGCCGGCATGGCCATCGACAAGAAGCAGGAGCTTTCGATCGTCACGGTTTCCGCTCCCGACGGGCGCAATGTGCTTCCGGTCTTCTCCTCGGTGACCTCCATGCAGGCCTGGAACCCCGAGGCCAGGCCGGTGCCCGCCGATGGAGTGCGGGTCGCACTGGCGGCCGCGAGCGAGAGCACGGAGCTTGTGGTGCTGGATGCGACCTCGCCGGCCGAGTTCATCATCCGGCGTCCGGCATTGTGGGCGATGGCTCGTTCAGAGCAGTGGCGGCCCGCCGCCTCCGACCCCGCCGTGGTGGAGGCGTTTCGCGCGTCCATCTCCACCGAGCTTGCCGTGCTCGACGTGCAGCTCGCCGACGGCGACCCCGATGCGCGGCTGCATGGGCCAGAGGTGCTGGTGCGGCTCGAGCTCATCCAGGGCCTCACCGAGACCGAGCTCGACGCGGTTCTCGCGCGGCTCGCGCAGCGCTGGGCGGCGAATGACGCCATCGCCGCCGGAGTGGATTCCCTCGGCGTGCAGCTGCTCGCCTCCGCCGACTGATCATCGCATCCGGTCGTCACGCCCGCCGAAGGGCAATTTTCGACATCTGGAAATGTCACAGCCCCCTCGTGTGTTGCCACAGGTAACCCCGCGTAACCGAGTTGGTCGCGCACGAGAGATACGGCCCATAGTTGATGACACGGCCCCGATCAGGGGTTCCACGAAAGGTCGCCATGAAATCCCGTCTTGCCCTCGTCACCTCGGTTGCCGCAGTCCTCATCGTGGGGCTGGCCGGATGCGCATCCGGCGGCTCAGGATCGGCGGCGAGCACCACGGTGCACGGCAGCAAGGACCTGGTGGCGGCTGCGTCGAACAGCAAGGGCCTGATTGTCGGCACGGAGGGCACCTACAAGCCCTTCTCGTACCACGACCCCAGTACCAACGCCCTCACCGGCTACGACATCGACGTCACCAACGCCGTGGCGAAGAAGCTCGGCGTGAAGGTCACCTACCAGGAGACCCAGTGGGACGGCATCTTCGCGGCGCTGGATTCCAAGCGCATCGACCTCATTGGAAACCAGGTTTCGATCACCGCGGAGCGCAAGGCAAAATACAGCTTCAGCACGCCGTACACGGTCTCGCCCGGCGTGATTGTCACCCGGCCGGATGATACGAGCATCACGAGCTTCGCCGATCTGAAGGGCAAGACAACAGCCCAGTCGAACACCAGCGACTGGTACGCGCTGGCCCAGAAGTCGGGAGCCAGGGTTCAGGCCGTTGAGGGATGGGCGCAGGCCGTTGCCTTGCTCACGCAGGGGCGCATTGACGCAACGGTGAACGACAAGCTGACCGTGCTCGACTACGAGAAGCAGCACCCCGAGGTCACGCTGCGCATCGCGGCCACAGCGGCGAATCCGGCCGAGAACGCCTTCGCCTTCCGCAAGGGCAGCACGCTGCCGAGCGATTTCGACAAGGCCCTCGCCGAGCTGAAGGCCGACGGCACGCTGGCCACGATCTCGAAGAAGTACTTCGGCGCCGACGTGTCACAATAAGCGCATGATTCAGGCTCTGATGCGGGCATGACGCCCGCCGTCGGCACGTTCCCGTACTACTGGGATCTTGTGCTGCACTCGATAGGTCCGATCGTCGTCGGCGGCATTCTCGGCACTATCCCACTCTCCGTGGTGGCGTTCGTTCTCGGCCTCATCCTGGCGGTGGTCGTTGCGCTGATGCGGCTGTCGGGCAGTCGCCTCGCCCGCGGCGTAGCCCGGGTATTCGTCTCCATCGTGCGCGGCACGCCACTTCTCGTTCAGTTGTTCGTGGTCTTCTACGGGCTGCCGACGATCGGCATCACACTCGATCCGTGGCCCAGCGCCATCATCGCGCTGTCGCTGAATGTCGGCGGATACGCCTCCGAGGTGGTTCGGGCCGCGATCCTGGCGGTTCCGCGCGGCCAGTGGGAGGCCGGCTACACGATAGGCATGAGCAACACGCTCACGCTCTGGCGCATCGTGCTGCCGCAGGCCGCCCGGGTCTCGGTGCCGCCGCTCTCGAACACCTTCATCAGCCTCGTGAAGGACACCTCGCTGGCATCCGTCATTCTGGTGACCGAGCTCTTTCGGCAGGCGCAGCAGATCGCTGCAGCATCGAGCGAGTTCCTGGTGCTGTACATCGAGGCCGCCGTCGTGTACTGGCTGATCTGTCTCGTGCTCTCCAGCGGGCAGTCCGTCATCGAAAAGAGACTGGATCGCTATGTCGCCCACGCTTGACGATCGCCCGCACGTGCCTCGGCTGAGCGTGCACGGCCTTCGCAAGTCCTTCGGTGCCCACGAGGTGCTGCGCGACATCAGTTTCGAGGTCGGCGTCGGCCGGGTCATCGTGCTCATTGGCCCCTCGGGGTCGGGCAAGACCACGGTGCTGCGCTGCCTGAACGCGCTTGAGAGGCCGGATGCCGGCATCCTGCGCATCGACGACGACGTGAGTCTCGACTTCAGCGGCCCCATCACCAAGGCGCAGGTCGCCGCGTTGCGCCGCAAGTCGGCCATGGTCTTCCAGCACTACAACCTGTTTCCGCACAAGACGGTCATCGAGAACCTCATCGAGGGCCCGGTGCAGGTGCAGAAGCGGCCGCTCGCCGAGGCGCGGGCGGATGCCGAGGCACTGCTGGCCAAGGTGGGGCTGGCCGAGAAGCGCGACATCTACCCGTTTCAACTCTCCGGCGGCCAGCAGCAACGAGTGGGCATCGCGCGGGCGCTGGCGCTGCGCCCCGGGGTGATCCTCTTCGACGAGCCGACATCCGCGCTCGACCCTGAACTGGTCGGCGACGTGCTCGGTGTCATGCAGGCGCTCGCGAAGGAGGGCTGGACCATGGTCGTCGTCACTCACGAGCTGGCCTTTGCGCGGCAGGTCGCCGACGAGGTGCTCTTTCTCGACGGCGGTGAGATCGTCGAGCGTGGAGCACCCGAGGCGCTGTTCACCGATCCGCGCGAGGAGCGCACGCGTCAGTTCCTCAGCCGCATCCTGCGGCCGCTGGACTAGTTGACGGGGCCGGTGTACTTCTCGCCGGGGCCCTTGCCGATCTCATCCGGTATCGAGGACGCCTCGCGGAACGCCAGCTGCAGCGACCGCAGGCCGTCGCGCAGCGGCCGGGCGTGATGATCGCCGATCTCCGCGGCCGCGGCGGTCACCAGGCCGGCCAGTGAGGTGATCAGCTTGCGCGCCTCGTCGAGGTCGACCTCATCGGCGGCATCCGGGCCGTCTCCGAGCCCGAGCTTCACGGCGGCGGCACTCATCAGGTGCACGGCTGTCGTGGTGATGATCTCGACGGCGGGCACCTCCGCAATGTCTCGCATGGCCGCCTCGGACCCATCGAACTCGATGCCATCGGCAAGAGATGTGTCGCTCACTGCATTCCTCTGTTAGACTTCCTCAGGCTCCGAGACGTATGTCTCGGTACGAAAGTGGAGATTCTCCCACCCGCGCTTGACCGCTTCACTAAGGTTACCGGGTAGTTCGCACTCCGCCGTCGCGTCGAAAGTCGCGAAGGTAGACAGGGTGCCGTGCCGGGGTTGACGCGTGTGATGCGTGCAACTCAGGGTGCGTGAGTTTCCTCTTTTGCCGCCAGACGGCATCCGTCGTTCGGCGTGGCTGAGTACATCGCTTAAGCAGAGGAGAAACGCATCAGCGATCCCCGTACCAACGACCGAATCCGCGTCCCCGAAGTTCGTCTTGTCGGTCCCGGCGGAGAACAGGTCGGCGTCGTGAAAATCGAGGTCGCCCTTCGTCTCGCGCAGGAAGCAGACCTGGACTTGGTTGAGGTCGCTCCCAATTCCAAGCCTCCCGTGGCGAAGATCATGGACTACGGCAAGTTCAAGTACGAGGCTGCGCAGAAGGCCAAAGAGGCCCGGCGCAACCAGGCGAACACGATCCTGAAAGAGGTTCGTTTCCGTCTCAAGATTGACAAGCACGACTACGAGACCAAGCGCAAGCGCGCCGAGGGATTCCTCAAGGCCGGAGACAAGGTCAAGGCCATGATCCTGTTCCGCGGCCGCGAGCAGTCGCGCCCCGAGCAGGGCGTGCGCCTGCTGCAGAAGTTTGCCGAAGATGTGGCGGAACTCGGTTCGGTTGAATCGACTCCGACCATCGACGGTCGAAACATGGTCATGGTCATTGGCCCTCTGAAGAACAAGTCAGAGGTCAAGGGCGAGGCCAACGCACAACGTGCCGCCTCCAAGGCTCGCGGGGCAGAAACGCCCGCGGCCGAGAAGCCGGCTGAAGCGACGGATGCGACATCCGCCACCGAACAGGAGAAATAACAATGCCCAAGCAGAAGACCCACTCCGGGGCCAAGAAGCGCTTCAAGGTCACCGGAAGCGGCAAGATCATGAAGCAGCAGTCCGGAATGCGCCACAACCTGGAGGTCAAGTCGAGCGACCGTAAGCGTCGCTTGAACCAGGAGCAGGTCATCGCCCCGGCCGATGTCAAGAACATCAAGAAGCTTCTCGGCAAGTAACGCCGCAACCAGACGTAAGGATTAGAGAACAATGGCAAGAGTAAAGAGGGCCGTCAACGCCCACAAGAAGCGTCGGGTCATCCTTGAGCGCGCCGAGGGCTACCGCGGTCAGCGGTCGCGCCTGTACCGCAAGGCCAAGGAGCAGGTCACTCACTCGCTGGTCTACAGCTACCGTGACCGCCGCGCCCGCAAGGGTGACTTCCGTCGCCTGTGGATCCAGCGCATCAACGCGGCGAGCCGCGCGAACGGCCTCACCTACAACCGCCTGATCCAGGGCCTGTCCCTGGCCGGCGTCGAGGTCGACCGTCGCATGCTCGCCGAGCTTGCCGTCAACGAGCCCGCCACCTTCTCGGCCCTGGTCGAGACGGCGAAGAAGGCCCTCCCGGCCGATACGTCGGCTCCCAAGGCGGATGCCGCGGCGTAATCCAGTCGTATCGAGTGAGGGAAGGCGCACCGCGCTTTCCCTCACTCTTCGTTAAAGCGCCCGTCACGGCGCGGAAAAGCCGTCTCGCCCGGTTAGAATCGCCCCATGTTGGACAATCCACGTTCCCCTCGCGTTCGAGCCGTCGCCAAGCTGGCGAAGCGCGGGGCCCGGTCCGAGACCGGGCTTTTCCTTTTGGAGGGGCCACAGGCCGTTTCGGAGGCTCTGACGTTTCGCGCCGAATTGGTTGTCGAGCTGTATGCCACGCCGACGGCTCTCGAGCGTTATCCAGACCTCGCTCAGGCGGCGGTCGATGCCGGTGTCGATGTGGAGTTCGTGACCGAACACGTGCTTGACACCATGGCCGACACGGTCACCCCGCAGGGGTTCGTCGCCGTTTGTCACCAGTTCCCGACGTCGGTCAAGGACATTTTCGGCGCCGAGCCGAAGCTCATCGCGATCCTCGAGGAGGTGCGTGACCCTGGCAACGCGGGCACCATCATCCGGGCCGCGGATTCCGCCGGTGCCGATGCCGTGATTCTCACCGGCCGCACGGTGGACCTGTACAATCCTAAGGTCGTGCGTTCCTCCACCGGATCGATCTTCCACCTTCCCATCGCGATGGGGGCGACGCTGACGGATGTACGTGCGCGTGCCGCAGCCGCAGGGCTGCAGCTGCTCGCCGCGGACGTCAAGGGGGAGGATCTCCTGGTCGCGCGCAACTCGGGGCGCCTGGCGAAGCCCACGGCCTGGCTGTTCGGTAACGAGGCTCGCGGGCTGGACGATGACGACCTCGCGTTGGCCGATGCGGCCATCACCGTGCCGATCTACGGCAGCGCCGAGTCGATGAATCTCGCGACGGCGGCATCCGTGTGCCTGTATGAAAGCGCATTCGCCCAACGCACCTGATCCCGGTGCTCACATGAGCATGGTCACGGATTGGTGACGAGCTGGCCGGGGAATTGACCCTCGGTAAGGGGGTGTGATTGGGTATGGAAATGGATCCATCCCGCACGGCGGACGCTGAATCCGCCGCCACCGCTGTCGGCGAACCACTGGTCATCATCGACCACGTAAATAAACACTTCGGCGAGTTGCATGTGCTCAAAGACATCAACACCACGGTGGCACGCGGTGAGGTCGTCGTGGTGATCGGGCCCAGCGGGTCGGGCAAGTCCACCCTGTGTCGCGCGATCAACCGTCTCGAGACGATCGACTCCGGCACCATCACTATCGATGGGGCGGTGATGCCCAAGGAAGGTGCGGATCTCGCTCGTCTTCGCGCGGATGTCGGCATGGTCTTCCAATCCTTCAACCTCTTCGCCCACAAGACCATCCTCGAGAATGTCACGCTCGGCCCGCGTAAGGTGCGACACCGTTCAGCCGCTGACGCCAAGGCCCGCGGCATGCAGCTACTGGAACGCGTCGGGGTCGCCGATCAGGCAGGCAAGATGCCTTCCCAGCTTTCAGGCGGACAGCAACAGCGTGTTGCCATCGCCCGCGCGCTCGCGATGGACCCGAAGCTGATCCTTTTGGATGAACCGACATCCGCCCTGGATCCCGAGATGATCAGCGAGGTGCTCGACGTCATGGTTGGACTCGCACACGACGGCATGACGATGGTGGTTGTCACGCACGAAATGGGTTTTGCGCGCAAGGCCGCCGATCGTGTGCTGTTCATGGCGGACGGCGAAATCGTGGAAGAGGCGACCCCCGAGGTCTTCTTCGCTAACCCGCAGACCCCGAGAGCGAAAGACTTCCTCTCGAAAATACTCACCCACTGACTGTGGGAGAGAAACACAGCAAATACAGCAAGGAGAACAGAATGAGACTCAAAAAAGGTCTACTGGTTTCCGCACTGGCGGCCGCGAGCATCGTCGCTTTGGCCGCATGCGCGGGGGGATCCGGTGGTGGCGACACGACCGGGAGCAAGCCGAAGGCATCCGAATTCGCCGCAGGAACAACCATGGCGAAACTGCAGCAGAAGGGATCGATCACCATCGGCACGAAGTTCGATCAGCCGTTGTTCGGGTTGCAAGGACCTGACGGCACTCCTGTCGGTTTCGACGTGGAGATCGGCAAGCTCATTGCCTCGAATCTCGGTATTTCCGCGGACAAGATCAAGTGGGTCGAGACGGTGTCTAAAAACCGTGAGCCCTTCATTGAGAACGGGCAGGTCGACATCGTCGTTGCCACGTACACCATCAATGACGAGCGCAAGAAGGTCATCTCCTTTGCAGGCCCGTACTACACGGCGGGCCAGGATCTGCTGGTGCTGAAAGGCAACCCAGAAAAGATTCAGAGTGTCGACGACGTCAAGGGAAAGTCCGTGTGCACGGTCTCTGGGTCCACGTCACTTGAGAACATCAAGGCATATACCGACAAAATCATCACGACAGATACCTATTCGAATTGCCTTGAACCGCTGCGTAACGGCAAGGTCGTCGCGGTGACCACGGACAACGTGATTCTCGCCGGACTTGCTTCTCAGAATGAGGGCGAGTTCGAGGTGCTCGACAAGCCGTTCACGTCGGAGCCGTATGGCATCGGGCTGAAGAAGGATGACACCGAGTTCCGTACCTTCATCAACGACGTGCTCGAGAAGTCGTACAAGGACGGCGCCTGGGCGAAGGCATGGGAAAGCACTGCCGGCAAGGTACTGAAGACGCCGGAACCGCCGAAGGTCGATCGCTACTAAGCATTTTCGCTGAGTATTCGGGGTACTGACTGGTCGATGCCGGTCGGTACCCCGAGCACTGCACAAGCTACGAACGCACGAAGGAGTTGATGCATGGACGCCGTCATCGATAGCCTGCCCACGTATATCAAAGGCTTCGTTGGCACTCTCGAGCTCCTCGCGCTCTCCGGTGTCGGTGCGCTCGTTCTTGGCACGGTGGTGGCGGCCATGCGCATCTCGCCGATTGCCTCGCTGCGCGGGTTCGCACTGGTGTACACGGAGATCCTGCGCAACATCCCCCTTCTGCTGGTGTTGTTTTTCTGCGCCGTGGTGTTGCCATACCTCAAGGTGCCACTTGATTACTTTCCGCTCGCCGTCATCGGGCTCACGCTCTACACCTCGCCTTTCGTCGCCGAGGCGATCCGTTCCGGGGTGAACGGTGTGCCGGTCGGCCAGGCGGAGGCCGCGCGCAGCATCGGCCTGCGTTTCGGTCAGACGCTGAGCCTTGTTGTCATGCCGCAGGCAATTCGCATGGTGATCCCGCCGCTCATCAACGTATTCATCGCGCTCGTCAAGAACACCTCCGTGGCGGGTGCCTTCTTCGTCTACGAACTCTTCAAGGCGGCGAATGACATCACGAATCTGCGCGGCGACGCCGTCATCGCGCTGCTGCTCGGTGTCGCATTCTTCTACCTCATCATCACGGTGCCGCTGGGACTGATAGCCGGTTGGGTTGAACGCAAGGTGAGGGTACTGCGATGAGCACGAACGTTCTTTACGATGCGCCCGGCCCGCGCGCCCGGCGTCGGGCCTTCGTCGTGTCGATCATCGGTGTCGTAGTGATCCTCGCCGGTATCGCCTGGGTGATCTACACGCTGGCGGCGCCGCGAACGATTGCCAACGGTGCGGTGCTTTCCGGATTGTTCGATCCGACCCGCCTCGACATCCTTTCTGACCCCCAACTCTGGCTCGCTGTCTGGAGAGGATTGCTCGCGACGCTCCAGATGGCGGCCGTCGCCGCGGTGCTCGCGCTCGCGGTGGGAATCCTGTTCTCTTTCGCGCGCACGGCGCGAAGTGCCTGGATTCGTGTTCCCATTGCGGTGTTGCTTGAATTCTTCCGCGGCATGCCCGTCCTGCTGATGATGTTGTTCATCCTGCTCGTGTTCTCGACGGGTTCATTCTGGGCGGGTGTCGCTGCTCTCGCCATCTACAACGGTGCTCTCATCGGTGAGATCCTGCGTGCAGGCATCCAATCTCTGCCGAAGGGGCAACGTGAGGCGGGCCTTGCAATTGGGCTGTCGTCAACACGCACGCGAATGATGATTGAGTTTCCGCAGGCATTCCGTCAGATGCTGCCGATACTCATCGCGCAAATGGTGGTCCTGCTCAAGGACACGTCTCTGGCATATGTCGTCGGCTATGCGGAACTGCTGCGCACGGTGACCAATCTTCAGAACTTCTTCGGTAATCGCTATCTGTTCACCCTGTTCTTCATAGTGCTCGTGATTTACCTCGGTGTGAACCTGCTGCTTTCGTGGTTGGCCCGCATCGTCTCGCGGCGCACCGGGGCACGTTCGCCACGCGCGATGACCGCCACGCCGGCTGATCTCGCGCCGATGTCCGAAGTAAACAAGGGTCGCAGCGCCCACTAAACTGGGGAACCGTGTCAGAGACCTCCCCGATCACCGAAGAAGCGGTCGCCGCCGCCGTGGATGCCGCGCTCGCGGCCATCAGCGCCGCCGCCGACTCCGACGCCATGCGTTCCGTGCGCACCGAGCACCTCGCCGAGGCGTCGCCGCTCGCGAAACTCAACGGCGCCATGCGCGAGGTCCCGGCCGAGCAGAAGGCCGCTGCCGGCAAGCTCGTTGGTGCGGCACGCGGGCGAGTGAACCAGGCGTTCGCGGCGCGTGAGGCCGAGATCGTCGCAGCCGAAGACGCCCAGCGCCTCGCGAATGAGACGGTGGATGTCACGGCGGTACCGTCGCGCTGGCGGGCCGGGGCCAGGCATCCGCTCTCGCTGTTGCAGGAGCGCATCGCCGATGTCTTCATCGGCATGGGCTGGGAGGTGGCCGAAGGCCCCGAGCTCGAGAGCGAGTGGTTCAACTTCGACGCGCTCAACTTCGACGAGGATCACCCGGCGCGTGCCATGCAGGACACCTTCTTCGTCGAACCGACGGATGCGCACCTCGTTCTGCGCACGCACACCTCACCCGTGCAGTTGCGCGCGCTGCTCGGCAACGAGCTGCCCGTCTATCGCATCGCACCCGGACGCACGTACCGCACCGACGAGCTCGACGCCACGCACACGCCCGTGTTCCACCAGATCGAGGGCATCGCCGTCGACAAGGGCCTCACCATGGCGCACCTGCGCGGCACGCTCGATCACTTTGTCAAGGCCATGTTCGGCGACGATGCCAAGGTGCGGCTGCGCCCCAACTACTTTCCCTTCACCGAGCCGAGCGCTGAGCTCGATCTGTGGCACCCGACCTTCAAGGAGGGGCCGCGCTGGATCGAGTGGGGCGGCTGCGGCATGGTCAATCCCAATGTGCTGCGTTCGGCCGGCATCGACCCGGATGTCTACTCGGGCTTCGCGTTCGGCGTCGGTGTCGAGCGGGCGCTCATGTTCCGCAACGACGTCAAGGACATGCGCGACATGGTCGAGGGCGATATTCGTTTCAGCCAGCAATTCGGAATGGTGGTCTAGTCCATGCGCGTCCCACTCAGCTGGCTCGCCGAATTCGTCGACCTCGAGCCGAGCACGACCCCCGAGGACGTGCATGCGGCCCTCGTGAGGGTCGGGCTCGAAGAGGAAGAGATCCACACCTTCGAGGTCTCCGGCCCTGTCGTCGTGGGCGAGGTGCTCGACTTCGTCGAGGAGCCGCAGTCGAACGGCAAGACCATCCGCTGGTGCCAGGTTCAGGTAGCCCCCGACGGCGAGAGGGCGGCGGATGGCGGCGAGGCCGTGCACGGCATCGTCTGTGGCGCCTCCAACTTCCTCGTCGGAGATAAGGTCGTCGTGACGCTTCCGGGTGCGGTGCTGCCCGGCCCGTTCCCCATCGCCGCCCGCAAGACCTACGGCCACGTCTCCGACGGCATGATCGCCTCGGTGCGTGAGCTCGGCCTCGGCGACGAGCACGACGGCATCCTTCGTCTGGCGACGCTCGGCCTCGACCCCGAGGTCGGCACGGATGCGATAGCCCTGCTCGGTCTGGATGACGCGGCCGTCGAGGTCAACGTCACCCCGGATCGCGGCTACGCCTTCTCGATCCGCGGCATCGCCCGCGAGTACTCGCACGCGACCGGAGCGGATTTCCGCGACCCGGCGCTGTCTACGCCGGTTGAGGAGCGCGAGGAACGAGCGCGTCTCGAAACCGCCGCCACTCTGTTTCCAGTAACCATCGACGACCAGGCCCCCATCCGCGGCCGCATCGGCGCCAGCGTCTTCGTCACCCGCGTGGTGCGCGACGTCGACGGCACCCGCCCGACACCGCCGTGGATGCTCGCACGCCTCACGCTCGCCGGCATCCGCTCGATCTCGTTGATCGTCGACGTGACCAACTACGTCATGCTCGAACTCGGCCAGCCCATCCACGGTTACGATCTGGATGCCCTCAGCGGAGGGCTCACGGTTCGTCGCGCGACGCCGGGGGAGACGCTTGTCACCCTCGATGAGAAGACTCGCACCCTGAACCCCGAAGACCTGGTGATAGCCGACGAGTCCGGCGCGATCGGACTCGCCGGAGTGATGGGCGGCGCGTCGACCGAGATCGGCACGACCACGCACGCCGTGCTGGTCGAAGCCGCCAACTTCGACCCGGTCTCCATCGCGCGTACGGCGCGACGCCACAAGCTGCCGAGTGAGGCGTCCAAGCGTTTCGAGCGTGGCGTCGACCCCGAGGTCGCAGCCCCGGCTGCGGCGCGAGTCGTGCAACTGCTCGAGCAGCTCGCGGGCGGCCGTGCCGATGACCTCGGCTCAGCGCACCATGCCGCCGAAGCGCCCGCGGCCATCGAACTGCCGAATGGATATATCGCAGGCCTCGTCGGGGTCGAGTACACCGACGCGGAGATTCGGGACTCGCTCGCCGAGATCGGTGGCAGCCTCAGCGAGTCGGATGCCGGCCTGCGCGTCACGCCGCCCAGCTGGCGCCCCGATCTCACCGACAAGTCCGATCTCGCCGAGGAGGTCGCCCGCATCGTCGGCTACGACCGCATTCCCTCGGTGCTGCCCGTCGCGCCTCCGGGGCGTGGGCTGAGCCGCGCCCAGCAGCTTCGTCGGGCCGCCGCGCAGACACTCGCCGACAACGGCGCGACCGAGGTGCTCGCGTACCCGTTCGTGGACGAGGCATCCAACGACACCTTCGGCTCGCCGACCGAGAAGTCCGTTCCGGCCGTGCGTCTGGCCAATCCCATGGATGCGACGGTGCCGTTCCTGCGCACCTCGCTGCTGCCGGGGCTTATCGATGTCGCCAAGCGCAACCTCGCCCGGGGGCTCACGGACCTGGCCATCTACGAGACGGGTCTCGTGTTTCGGCCCGAGGCGGGCATCCGTTATGGCACGCCGAACGTGCCGCCAGGCGCCGTGCTGCCGAGCGACGAAGTCCTCGCCGAATTGAACGACGGTATTCCGCCGCAGCCGCGCCACATCGGTGCGCTCTTCACGGGTAACGCCGTCGTGCGCCAGCCGTCGCATCCGGCAGTCGTCGCCTCGCTGGGCGATGCGCTCGACGCGGCCCGGCAGATCGCCCGCGCCGTCGGGGCGCGACTCGACATCGTGCAGGGCAGCCACAAGGCGCTGCACCCGGGTCGTACCGCGGAACTCGTCGTGCGTTCGGGAACGCAGAGCCGCGTCGTCGGCTACGCGGGTGAGCTGCTGCCTGCCTTCGCCGAGGAACACGACCTGCCGCGCGTCGTCGCCGTGCTGGAACTCGACCTCGACGCGCTTATCGACTCGGCACCGATTGACATCGAGGCCCGGGTCATCGCTGGTTTCCCCGCCGCCACGCAGGACCTGTCTCTCGTCGTTGCCGTCGCCACTCCCGCCGGTGAGGTACGCGCGGCCGTGGTCGAGGGAGCGGGAGCACTGCTCGAAGACGCGAGGCTGATCGATGACTACCGCGGCGACGGCGTGCCGTCCGGCAGCAAGAGCCTCACCTTCGCCCTGCGATTCCGCTCGGATGACCGCACGCTGACAACTCCGGAGGCCACCGAGGCGAAACTCGCCGGTGCCGCGCTGGCGGCCGAACGTTTCGGTGCCACCGTGCGCGAGTAGCCAGCCGTACGCTACACTCCACTCATGGCTTTCGAGCGGCGCAACACTCTGGCACAGGGCACCAGCCCCCGTGCACTGCGCCGACGCCAGAGCGCGGGCCGAATCTAGGCGACGCACGCGAGACCGTGGAAACGGTCCGTTGTGGGCGTCGCCGTCATTTCCCCGACCGCTCACTCAATAAGGTAGAACCATGACTTTCTCGGTTGCCGTCGCTGGTGCCAGCGGCTACGCCGGTGGTGAGGTGCTGCGAATCCTCGCCGGGCATCCCGATTTCGACGTCACGACCGTCACCGCGAACTCCAACGCGGGCCGGCCCCTCATCGAACACCAGCCGCACCTGCGTTCACTCGCCCACCTCACGCTCGTCGAAACCACACCGCAGAACCTTGCCGGCCACGACGTCGTCTTCCTCGCGTTGCCGCACGGTGCATCCGGGGCCATCGCGGCCACGCTCGATCCGGCGACCCTCGTCATCGACTGCGGCGCGGACCACCGCCTCACCGACGAGACGGAGTGGGCCCGCTTCTACGGCGGAGAGTATTTTCCGGCCTGGGCATACGGAGTTCCCGAGCTGCCCGTCGGCGACGGCAAGCAGCGCGAGAATCTCGTCGGGGTGCGTCGCATCGCCGCGCCCGGCTGCAATGCCAGTTCGGTGTCGCTTGCCCTGGCCCCGGGCATCGAGGCGGGGGTGATCGAGGAGCAGGACATCGTGGCGGTTCTCGCGGTCGGATCCTCCGGCGCCGGTAAGAAGCTCGCCGTTCCCTTTCTCGCGAGCGAACTGCTCGGTAGCGCAACGCCATACGCGGTCGGCGGCTCGCACCGACACATCCCGGAGATCCAGCAGAGTCTGCGGCTCGCCGGCGCGCTCGCGCCTACCATCTCGTTCACGCCCGTGCTCGTGCCGATGGCGCGGGGCATTCTCGTCACCGCGACCGCCCGGCTCGTGCCGGGCACGACAGCAGCACAGGTTCGCGCGGCCTGGGAGAACGCCTATGCGGGGGAGAGCTTCGTGCACCTGCTGCCTGAGGGGGTCTTTCCCCGCACCGCAGACACCCTCGGAGCCAACACCGCGCTCATCGGCGTGACCGTCGATGAGGCCGCGGGCCGAGTCGTGGCGGTTCTCGCCATGGACAACCTGGTTAAGGGCACGGCGGGCGCCGCAGTGCAGTCGGCGAATATTGCGCTGGGCCTGCCGGAGACCGCCGGTCTTTCTGTGAATGGAGTAGCACCGTGAGCGTCACCGCAGCATCCGGGTTCGTCGCGGCGGGCATCGCGGCCGGCCTCAAATCCACCGGTGCCCCCGATCTCGCGCTCGTGGTCAACACGGGCCCCGAGAAGGCGGCCGCGGCGGTGTTTACGAGCAATCGTGCCAAGGCCAACCCGATCCTGTGGAGCGAGCAGGTCATCGCCGACGGCGTCGTCGAGGCCATCGTGCTGAACTCCGGCGGGGCGAACTGCTTCACGGGCACGCAAGGCTTTCAGACCACTCACGCCACGGCCGAGGCCGTCGCGGAACACCTCGGGGTGTCTGCCGGTGACGTGCTCGTGTGCTCGACAGGGCTCATCGGAGACCAGCTCGATCGTGACAAGCTGATCGCCGGCGTCGCGTCGGCGGCCGGTGCGCTGCGCGCCGACGACGACACGGCAGCAAGCGCCATCATCACCACCGACACCCACCCGAAGACCGTGATCCATCACGGCGATGGCTGGGTGATCGGCGGCATGGCCAAGGGCGCCGGCATGCTCGCTCCGGGGCTCGCCACCATGCTCGTGGTCATCACGACGGATGCTTCCCTCACCTCCGCCCAACTCGACACGGCTCTGCGCGCCGCCACCCGGGTGACCTTCGACAGGCTCGATTCCGACGGCTGCATGTCTACCAACGACCAGGTGACACTGCTCGCCTCCGGCGCATCCGGAATCACGCCGGAGGAGGGCGAATTCGCGGAGGCCGTGCGGATCGTCTGTGCAGACCTGGCTCGCCAGCTGCAGGGAGATGCGGAGGGTGCAAGCCATGACATCGCCATCGAGGTCATCGGGGCAGCTTCCGAAGACGAGGCGGTGGAGGTGGGGCGCGCCGTCTCACGCAGCAACCTCTTCAAGGCGGCGATCTTCGGCAACGATCCCAACTGGGGGCGGGTGCTCTCGGCGATCGGTACCACCAACGCCGCATTCGATCCGTACGAGGTCGACGTGAGCATGAATGGCGTGCGCGTCTGTCACGCGGGCGAGCCCGACAGGCCCAGGGACGAGGTCGATCTGACCTCCCGTGCGGTGCACGTCGGCATCGAGTTGCACGCCGGAGACGCCACCGCCACCATCCTCACGAGCGACCTCACGCATGAGTACGTTCACGAGAACAGCGCGTACGCGAGTTGATGATCATGCAGAGCCGTGAGGCGTCCGGCTCCCACGCGGCCAGTACACAGCAGAACGACGGTACGGCGGATGCGGCGCTCAAGGCGGCTGCACTGATTGAGTCGCTGCCCTGGCTGAAGCGCTTGCACGGACAGATCGTGGTCGTGAAGTTCGGCGGCAATGCCATGGTCAGCGAACAGCTGCAGCGGGCATTTGCCGAAGACATGGTGTACCTGCGTTACGCGGGCATCCACCCGGTGGTGGTGCACGGCGGCGGACCCCAGATCTCGGCCATGCTCGATCGGCTCGGCATCCACAGTGAGTTCCGCGGCGGCTACAGAGTGACAACGCCCGAGGCGATGGACGTCGTGCGCATGGTGCTCACCGGGCAGATCACCCGTGACCTGGTACGGCACATCAACACACACGGACCGCTCGCCGCTGGACTATCCGGAGAAGACGCGGGGCTGTTCGAGGCGCGCAGGCGAGGCGTGGTCATTGACGGCGAAGAGGTAGACCTGGGGCTTGTCGGCGACGTCGTGGCCGTGAACCCCGAGGCCGTCTTCGCCCAGATCTCCGCGGGTCGCATTCCGGTCGTCTCCTCCATTGCGCCCGACATCGATGCGCCCGGCCAATCGCTCAACGTCAATGCGGATGCCGCGGCCGGCGCGCTCGCCGTCGCCCTCGGTGCCGTCCGACTCGCCATTCTCACCGATGTCGCCGGTCTCTACAGCGATTGGCCCAATCGCGAATCTCTCGTCTCGGTAATCGACGCCGACGAGTTGCGCGCACTGCTGCCGAGCCTCGAGTCGGGCATGATCCCCAAGATGACGGCATGCCTCGACGCGGTCGACGGTGGGGTCGAGAAGGCAGCGATCATCGACGGCCGGCTGCCGCACTCGCTTCTGCTCGAGATCTTCACCGATCGCGGCGCAGGAACCAACGTCGTGGCAGCCCCTCACGAAAGGGAAACACTTTGATGACCCCCGCAGAGACCGACGGCTGGTCCGACCGCTTCGACGCATCGATGATGCGCACCCTGCCCACCCCGCCCCTCATGCTCGTGCGCGGTGAGGGCTGCAGGGTCTGGGATTCCGAGGGCGCCGAATACCTGGACTTCCTCGCCGGTATCGCCGTCAACTCGCTCGGCCATGCGCATCCGGTGCTCGTGGATGCCGTCAGTCGGCAGATCGCCACCCTTGCGCATGTCTCCAACTACTTCGCCACCCCGCCCGAGATCGAGCTCGCCGAGCGACTCAAACGCCTCACCGGCGCGGGCCTTGAGGGGCGCGTCTTCTTCGGCAACTCCGGCGCGGAGGCCAACGAGGCGGCGTTCAAGCTCGCGCGCCGCAACCGCCGCTCGGGCGCGAGCCGCATTATCGCGCTGAACAACTCCTTCCATGGTCGCACCATGGGCGCGATGGCTCTCACCGGAAAGCCCGCGATGCGCGAGCCGTTCGAGCCGATGCCCGGCGGCGTGGAGCACATCGACACGAGCATCGAGGCGCTCGAGGCGACCATCGACGACACCGTCTCGGCCATCATCATCGAACCGATCAAGGGCGAGGCGGGCGTTCTCGATCTGCCGGATGGCTACCTGGCGCGCGCGAGAGAACTCACCGCCGAACACGGTGTGCTCCTCATTCTCGACGAGATCCAGACCGGCATCGGCCGCACGGGCCGCTGGTTCGGGTTCGAGCACGCCGGAATCGTTCCCGATGCCATCACCCTGGCGAAGGGCATGGCCGGTGGAGTGCCGATCGGCGCGCTGGTGACCTTCGGCTGGGCATCCGATCTGTTCGCTCGCGGACAGCACGGCAGCACCTTTGGGGGAAACCCGCTCGCAACGGCCGCGGCGAACGCGGTGCTTGGTGAAATCGAGGCGTCTGGCCTGGTCGAGAATGCGGCGGCCAGGGGCTCCCAGTTGCGCGCACTCATCGACGGAGAACTGCGATCGGTTCCCGGCGGCGATGTGCTCGACGAACTCCGCGGCGCGGGATTGCTCATCGGTGTCGGCCTGACCCGGCCGATCGGTCACGAACTGTACGATGCGGCCCTGAATGCCGGGCTCATCGTTAACGCCCCCAACGACTCCAGCATCCGCATCGCACCGCCGCTCATCGTCGGCGACACGGAGATCGACGATTTCGCGCGACGATTCACGGTTGCACTCGCCGCCGTATCGACGCGCTGACGCGCATCCATCGCCCCTGGCTTCCACCCCCGATCACGAAAGCTTCTTCATGACACGCCACTTTCTCCGCGACGACGACATCACGCCCGCCGAGCAGGCCGAGATTCTCGATCTGGCCGAGCAGATCAAGCGGGATCCCTATGCTCGCAAGCCGCTGGCCGGCCCGCAGACGGTTGCGGTGATCTTCGACAAGTCCTCCACTCGCACACGCGTCTCCTTCGCGGTGGGCATCGCCGATCTCGGGGGCAGCCCGCTCATCATCAGCACGGCCAACAGCCAGCTGGGCGGCAAGGAGACGCCGGCCGACACCGCACGCGTGCTCGAACGCATGGTCTCGGCAATCGTCTGGCGCACCTATGGGCAGGCTGGGCTTGAAGAAATGGCGTTTGGAACCACCGTGCCCGTCGTCAACGCGCTCTCGGATGACTTTCACCCGTGCCAGCTCCTGGCCGATCTGCTGACGATTCGTGAGAAGCGGGGGAGTCTGGCCGGGCTCACCCTCACCTTCCTCGGCGACGGTGCGTGCAACATGGCGCAGTCCTATCTGCTCGCCGGCGCGACAGCGGGCATGCACGTGCGCATTGCAGCCCCCTCGGGCTTCGAGCCGTCGGATGCCGTGGTCGCCGACGCGACGGCGATAGCGGCACGCACGGGTGGCTCCGTTGCCCTGTACACAAATCCGCGCGAGGCCGTCGTCGGTGCCGATGTCGTCGTCACCGACACTTGGGTGTCGATGGGTAAGGAGGAGGAGAAGGCCGTGCGGCTGGCATCCTTCGGCGCCTATCGCGTCGACGCCGAGCTCATGGCGCAGGCCGAGCCTGACGCGCTCTTCCTGCATTGCCTTCCGGCCGACCGCGGTTTCGAGGTGGCTGCCGAGGTCATCGACGGCCCGCAGAGCGTCATTTGGGATGAGGCGGAGAACCGCCTCCACGCCCAAAAGGCCCTCCTGGTCTGGTTGCTCGAGCGCAGCACCCCGGTGGTCGAGTAGCTCGCCAAGCTACGCGTATCGAGACCCACACCACAAATACACTTGAACAGAACACACACCTAAGGAGCACCATGGCGGAACGCGTAGTCCTCGCATACTCGGGCGGACTCGACACCTCGGTCGGCATCGGCTGGCTGAAGGATGCGACGGGCAAGGAGGTCGTCGCCCTCGCCGTCGACGTCGGCCAGGGCGGCGAAGATATGGATGCCATTCGTCAGCGAGCGCTGGACTGCGGCGCGGTTGAGTCCATCGTCGTCGATGCGAAGGATGAATTCGCCGACGACTACATCGTGCCCGCGCTCAAGGCCAATGCTCTCTACCAGAAGCGCTATCCGCTGGTCTCGGCCATCTCCCGCCCGCTCATCGCCAAGTATCTGGCGGCCACGGCCAAGCAGCTCGGAGCCGACAGCGTGGCACATGGGTGCACGGGCAAGGGCAATGACCAGGTGCGTTTCGAGGCAGCCGTGGCGGCTCTCGCCCCCGAACTGACTTCGCTCGCCCCCGTGCGTGACTTCGCACTCACCCGCGACAAGGCCATCGTGTACGCGGCCGAAAACAACCTGCCGATAGTGCAGTCCAAGAAGAGCCCGTATTCGATCGACCAGAACGTCTGGGGCCGCGCCGTCGAGACCGGCTTCCTGGAAGACCCGTGGAATGCCCCGATCGAGGATCTTTACACCTACACGCAGGATCCGTCGATTCCGCGCGAGCCCACCGAGGTGACGATCTCCTTCTCCGAAGGCGTGCCGGTCGCGATCGATGGCAAGGCCGTGACCCCGCTCCAGGTTGTGCAACTCATGAACACCCTTGCCGGAGACCAGGGTGTCGGGCGCATCGACATCGTCGAGGATCGCCTGGTGGGCATCAAGAGCCGCGAGGTCTACGAGGCTCCGGCAGGCATCGCCCTGATCGCCGCGCACGAGGAACTCGAGAACATGACTGTCGAGCGTGACGTCGCCCGCTATAAGCGCGGGGTGGAGTCCAAATGGGCCGAACTCGTTTACGACGGTCTCTGGTTCTCCGGGCTCAAGCGCGCACTCGATGTGTTCATCGACGAGACCCAGAAGCACGTCACGGGCGACATCCGCCTCAAGCTGCACGCCGGTACCGCGGTGGTCACCGGCCGCCGCAGCGGCGAAAGCCTGTACGACTTCAACCTGGCCACCTACGACACCGGCGACAGCTTTGACCAGTCGCTGGCGAAGGGCTTCATCGAGTTGTGGTCCCTGCCGAGCAAGATCTCCGCACGGCGCGACCTGGGCGCCAAATGAGCGATGCCCGCATGTCGGCGAGCCGGGGGAGTGCGCTGTGACCGCAGACGCGACGAGCCAATCCTCAGAGAGCCCGGAGAATCGTGCCGGCGAGGCGGGCGCCCTGTGGGGCGGCCGCTTCGCCGGCGGCCCCTCGCCCGAACTTGTGGCGCTGAGCAGGTCGACACAGTTCGACTGGCAGCTTGCCGCGTACGACATTGCGGGCTCGCGTGCACACGCTCGTGCGCTTTCGGCGGCCGGCTATCTCTCGGCGGATGAGCTGAGCGGCATGCTGGCGGCGCTCGACGCGCTTGCCGCGGATGTCGCATCCGGCGCCTTCGTCGCCGCCGAAAGTGACGAAGACGTGCACGGTGCGCTCGAGCGCGGTCTCATCGACCGTGCCGGCCCCGAACTCGGCGGCAAGCTGCGAGCGGGTCGAAGTCGCAACGATCAGATAGCCACGCTCGTGCGGATGTATCTGCGCGACCATGCCGGTGTACTCGCCGATCAGCTCGTCAAGCTCATCGATGCCATCGCCGCGCAGGCCGAGGCCCACCACGGCGCTGTCATGCCGGGTCGCACGCACCTGCAGCACGCGCAGCCCGTGATGCTCTCGCACCACCTCCTTGCGCACTGCTGGCCGCTCGTGCGTGACATCGAGCGCTTCGTCGATTGGGGCAGGCGTGCCAACGTCTCGCCGTACGGTTCGGGCGCCCTCGCCGGCAGCACGCTGGGGCTGGATGCCGCAGCCGTCGCGCACGATCTCGGCTTCGCCCGCAGTGTCGAAAATTCCATCGACGGCACCGCCAGTCGTGACCTGGTGGCGGAGTTCGCGTTCATCGCCGCGCAGATCGGGGTCGATCTCTCCCGGTTCGCCGAGGAGATAGTGCTCTGGAACACCCGCGAATTCGGATTCGTCACTCTCGACGACGGTTATTCCACGGGTTCCTCGATCATGCCGCAGAAGAAGAATCCGGATATCGCCGAGCTCGCGCGCGGCAAGACCGGTCGTCTCATCGGCAATCTCGCCGGTCTGCTCGCGACGCTCAAGGGCTTGCCACTGGCATACAACCGTGACCTGCAGGAGGACAAAGAACCTGTTTTCGACTCGGTGAACACTCTTGAGGTGCTGCTGCCCGCCTTCACCGGCATGGTGGCAACGCTGCGTTTTCACACCGAGCGCATGGCCGAGCTGGCTCCCCAGGGCTTTTCGTTGGCAACGGATGTCGCCGAATGGCTTGTCAAGCAGCGGGTTCCGTTCCGCGACGCCCACGAGATCACCGGGGAGCTCGTCAAGGCGGCCGAGCGGCGGGGGGTCGAACTCGACGCGCTCACCGACGAAGACCTTGCGGCCGTCTCGCCTCTCCTGACCCCGGATGCCCGCTCCGTGCTCACGGTGGAGGGTTCCGTCGCAAGCAGGGACGGCGTCGGCGGAACCGCGCCGGCCCGCGTCGCCGAGCAGCGTACAGCACTGACCGAACGAGTGCGCGAGCTGGCGATTGAGTTGTCGGCCGCCCGGCCGTGAGCCTCGAATCGTTCGTTCCACAGCGAAGCTTCTTCGAGGCATCCGCCACGCAGGTGGCGCCGCGCCTGCTCGGGGCGATACTCAGTCACGACACTGAGCGTGGACGCGTCAGCATCCGGCTTACCGAGGTCGAGGCCTATATGGGCGATGGCACCGATCCCGGGTCGCACGCGCATCGCGGAAAGACCAATCGCAACGCGACCATGTTCGGCGAAGCCGCGCATCTCTACGCCTATTTCACCTACGGGATGCACACCTGTGCCAACGTGGCGTGCTCGCCCGAGGGGATCGCCTCCGGGGTCCTTCTGCGCGCCGGCGAGATAGTGGAGGGCGTCGAACTCGCCCGAGACCGTCGCGGGAGGCACGTCGCGGATGCGCGGCTTGCGCGAGGGCCCGCGAACCTGGTGGTCTCCTTGGGAATCGTGCTCGCCCAGAACGGAGCGGATCTGCTGGCGCCGCCGTTCACCCTGAGCATCCTCACCGATCAGGTGGCGTTCAGCGCGGGTCCGCGTACGGGGCTGAGCATGCCGGGCGGCGGAGACGAGTTTCCGTGGCGATATTGGATGCCCGGAGATGCGACTGTCTCACCGTACAAGCGGCACGTGGGCAAGCGCCGCGCTCCCTGACCTGTGCCGACGCGCGTCAGCGGATCGCGAGGTGGAACACCGCCGCGCAGGCGCACGCCCAGATCAGGCTCACGAGGGTGCCGATAATGAAGCGCTCACGGGCTTCGGCCGCATCCAGTTCGCTGAATCGCCCGACGCCCTTGATGGCGACCAGCACCGCTATGGCGCTGGGGAAGCCGGCCATGATGGCGCCGGCGGTCGCGAGTCTCTCCAGCAGTCCGATGGTGGTTCCACCGCGCAGCACCTCGTGGGGCGCGCCCGGCGACGATGCGGAATCGGAACCGGGCACGACGATGCCGCCGTGTTCGCCTGCCACGCTTCCGCGCGAGGCCAGGGCCAGCACGAGTTGCACGGCTGGGCCACCGCCCGCAACGGCGAGCACCAGGCAGGCGATTCCGAGCAGCGCACCAACGATGGTGGGAGCCTGAGGCGAGGGGAAGGCGGCCATGGCCACCGCTGCGGCCAGTGTGCCGGCCGCCACGTAGACGAAGACCCGTCGGGGGCGCCGCAGCGTGAAGGCAATGCTACACACGCTCGCCAGAACCAGAATGAGCACGATGGCCCAATAGACGATGGGGCCGATCATGGCAAACACAAACAGCGGGGGATATGGCACGTGCGGCGTCATCGGTTTTCGTCCATTCCTGTGGCGACTCGATCGAGATTCTCCAACAGCCTAGTCAGGGGGCCTATGGAGGCGAACTCGGTTTTGAGGCCGGCCGCTCGTGCCCTTGAGTTGGCCGCGGGCGCTGATATTCCTATCCGTTCCGCCGCCTCGTTCTGCTGCATGCCCGTCACGACCAGGTCGTAGAGCTCCCACCCGGCATCGGAGCGTCGTCCTCGTAGTAGCAGCAGCAGGTTCAGCAGTCCCTCCGCGTCGGCGGCGCCCGGCCATTCGGGCGTCGTTTCGGATTTCGCTGCGCGATCGTCAGCGACGGCCGTCTCGACGGCGAAGCGTGTGGCCTGCTTCTTGGCTCGCGTCACGGCGTCGCGCGCTGCGAAGAAGGCCGGGCCGCTTCCTTCCCGTGTTGCGGCGGGCAACGGCAGGCGCACGGCGCCGCAGCCGATGCCGACGCTCCACTGGGCGCTGCGAGTCAGGTCGAGCACTATCGCCAACGTCGTTGAGGCCTCAGTGGTCATCACCTGCAGTTCGTCTCCCGCGTTGCGGTCGACAGGAAGGGCAAGATGCCCGTCGTGCTCGCGATTGAGCCGGTGAAGGGTCGTTCCGACGATGTCGGCCCGGCTCCGGCTGTCGATCTGATCGGCCGTGATGACGAACATGTCGTGCTCCTCACTCGCGCCTACCCGCGAATATCGCCTGATCGCAGAATCATCTACGCATTAATGCTAATAACCTAATTTATCAAGAATAAAGGATACAAGCAACATCGGTGTCGACGCGGATGCCTGCCGTCGCGCTGATACTGTAACTCTCGTGTCCGACGCGTTGATCCTTGCAGCCCAAACCAATGACGATTCCTTCGACGATGTCTGGGAGGAACTGCTCTGGCGTGGCCATGTGCAGCTGTCCACAGACGCGGAGGCGCTCAAGGAGGCACTCTCCGGGCCGCAGATCACGTACTACTGCGGTTTCGATCCCACGGCGCCAAGCCTGCACCTCGGTCATCTGGTGCAGCTCATTATCATGCGCCGCCTGCAACTGGCGGGCCACCGTCCGCTCGGGCTCGTCGGCGGCTCGACCGGCCTGATCGGCGATCCGAGGCCGACCTCTGAGCGCACCCTCAACGAGAAGGATGTGGTCGCGGCCTGGGTGACCGGACTGCAGGCCCAGGTCTCGCACTACCTCAGCGTCGATGGCGACAATGCGGCGGTGCTCGTCAATAACCTGGACTGGACGGCACCCCTGAGCGCCATCGACTTTTTGCGCGACATCGGCAAGCACTACCGTGTCGGCACCATGTTGAAGAAAGACGCGGTCAGTGCCCGGCTCAATTCGGATGCCGGCATCAGCTACACCGAGTTCAGCTACCAGATACTGCAGGGTCTCGACTATCTCGAGCTCTACAGGCAGTACGGCTGCGTGCTGCAGATCGGTGGCAGTGACCAGTGGGGCAATCTCACCAGCGGCACCGATCTCGTGCGCAGGGCCGAATCCGTGAGTGTGCACGCTCTCGGCAGTCCGCTGCTCACGAAGGCAGATGGCACCAAATTCAGCAAGAGCGAGGGCACGGCCATCTGGCTCGATCCCGCACTGACCAGCCCGTACGCCTTCTACCAGTTCTGGATCAACACCGACGACGCCGACATCGTCAGCAGGCTCAAGGTCTTCACCTTCCTTGACCGTTCAGAGATCGAACGCTTGGCGGAGGCCGTGCAACGAGAGCCGTTCAAGCGAGAGGCACAGCGGCATCTTGCGTACGAGATCACGAGTCTGGTGCACGGCACGGATGCGACGGATGCGGCCATCGCGGCCACCCGGGCGCTCTTCGGCCAGGGCGATCTCGTCGAGCTCGATGCGGCGACACTCGAGGCCGCGCTGCGTGAGCTGCCGAACACCACGACCTCGCCCTCGGCAACAATCGTGGAGTTGTTGGTCGACACGGGGCTCACGACGAGTCTCGGAGAGGCCAGGCGTGCCGTCGCCCAGGGGGGCGTCTACCTCAACAACGTGAAGGTCGAGGATGGCACTGCAGCGGTCGCGGATGCCGCGCTGCCGAGTGGAATGGCGGTGTTGCGGCGCGGAAAAAAGACTCTGGCCGGGGTGTTCATCCAATAGCCATCTGTGCGACACGCCCGGGATGCGAGCGTGATTTGCACCGCCACCTCCGGCTGCGTAAAGTACTTACTTGTCACCCCAAAGGTGCGGGAAAGCCTCAGAGCTTCCCGGCTTCAAGAGGGACACATCCGCCGCCGTAAAAACCTCCTCTTGTAGGAGTTGTTTACAGCGCCTAGGATGGAAAACCCACTCACTGAGCATGTCTAACAGGCTCGAATCGTGCGAGACGCTGTGTCCGAATACGGACCGCCGAAACCGCCCGAAACGGCCGATTTGACAGGGCAAATGAGAGTGGTAAGGTAGAGAAGTTGCCCCAAAGAGCAGGCCGAGAGGCTGAAAATTGGGAGCGTCCGATCCTTGAGAACTCAACAGCGTGCACAATGTCAAATGCCAAAAACCTCGGCATTCAGCCTCGGCTGGATGTGGAGATTCCTTTGGAAAACATTTAAACAACAAAGCAAGTCAGTAATGATTTGTTCTGTCAGTTTCAAACTTGTGTCTTGTCCGCCTATTCCGGTGGCTTGACACACTAGATGTGCCGGCATCCGTTTCGACGGATACCGTGCAATCAAACATTTACGGAGAGTTTGATCCTGGCTCAGGACGAACGCTGGCGGCGTGCTTAACACATGCAAGTCGAACGGTGAAAGAGGGAGCTTGCTCCCTCTGGATCAGTGGCGAACGGGTGAGTAACACGTGAGTAACCTGCCCTTGACTCTGGGATAAGCGTTGGAAACGACGTCTAATACCGGATACGACCTTTGGAGGCATCTCCTGAAGGTGGAAAGAATTTCGGTCAAGGATGGACTCGCGGCCTATCAGGTAGTTGGTGAGGTAACGGCTCACCAAGCCGACGACGGGTAGCCGGCCTGAGAGGGTGACCGGCCACACTGGGACTGAGACACGGCCCAGACTCCTACGGGAGGCAGCAGTGGGGAATATTGCACAATGGGCGAAAGCCTGATGCAGCAACGCCGCGTGAGGGACGACGGCCTTCGGGTTGTAAACCTCTTTTAGTAGGGAAGAAGCGAAAGTGACGGTACCTGCAGAAAAAGCACCGGCTAACTACGTGCCAGCAGCCGCGGTAATACGTAGGGTGCAAGCGTTGTCCGGAATTATTGGGCGTAAAGAGCTCGTAGGCGGTTTGTCGCGTCTGCTGTGAAAACTGGAGGCTCAACCTCCAGCCTGCAGTGGGTACGGGCAGACTAGAGTGCGGTAGGGGAGATTGGAATTCCTGGTGTAGCGGTGGAATGCGCAGATATCAGGAGGAACACCGATGGCGAAGGCAGATCTCTGGGCCGTAACTGACGCTGAGGAGCGAAAGCATGGGGAGCGAACAGGATTAGATACCCTGGTAGTCCATGCCGTAAACGTTGGGAACTAGATGTGGGGGCCATTCCACGGCTTCCGTGTCGCAGCTAACGCATTAAGTTCCCCGCCTGGGGAGTACGGCCGCAAGGCTAAAACTCAAAGGAATTGACGGGGGCCCGCACAAGCGGCGGAGCATGCGGATTAATTCGATGCAACGCGAAGAACCTTACCAAGGCTTGACATATACGAGAACGGGCTAGAAATAGTCAACTCTTTGGACACTCGTAAACAGGTGGTGCATGGTTGTCGTCAGCTCGTGTCGTGAGATGTTGGGTTAAGTCCCGCAACGAGCGCAACCCTCGTTCTATGTTGCCAGCACGTAATGGTGGGAACTCATAGGAGACTGCCGGGGTCAACTCGGAGGAAGGTGGGGATGACGTCAAATCATCATGCCCCTTATGTCTTGGGCTTCACGCATGCTACAATGGCCGGTACAAAGGGCTGCAATACCGTAAGGTGGAGCGAATCCCAAAAAGCCGGTCTCAGTTCGGATTGAGGTCTGCAACTCGACCTCATGAAGTCGGAGTCGCTAGTAATCGCAGATCAGCAACGCTGCGGTGAATACGTTCCCGGGCCTTGTACACACCGCCCGTCAAGTCATGAAAGTCGGTAACACCCAACGCCGGTGGCCTAACCCGCAAGGGAGGGAGCTGTCTAAGGTGGGATCGGTGATTAGGACTAAGTCGTAACAAGGTAGCCGTACCGGAAGGTGCGGCTGGATCACCTCCTTTCTAAGGAGCATTTGGAACCGAGCGTCTGTATACAGCGCTCATACGGTTTCCAGAGCCACTTCGCAGGCACATGTCCTGCGGTGGTTAGCTCATGGGTGGAACATTGACATTGTGACCAGGACGAACGTCGTCTTCTCAGTACATTCCTTCGGGAATAGGAACGGAAGCCGGCCGGAAGCCTGGTCTTTGCACGCTGTTGGGTCCTGAGGGACCGGACCTCATCCGCATGGATGGGAACGGACCTCTGGACCTTTTCGTGTCCGGCATGATGGCCGGCAGGAAAGGTACCGCCCGTACTTTGAGAACTACACAGTGGACGCGAGCATCTTAGATTCAGAGTTTCGACTCTGGATCACAAAGATCAAACAACATGCCCTTAGGGGTGTGTTGGTAGATCATTGGTCAATTTCTGCTCCGAATTTATTCGGAGCCTTAATCGATTCAAACTCATGTGATTTCAAGTTTCTAAGAGCAAACGGTGGATGCCTTGGCATCTGGAGCCGAAGAAGGACGTAGTAATCTGCGATAAGCCTCGGGGAGCTGATAAACGAGCTTTGATCCGAGGATCTCCGAATGGGGAAACCCCGCTGGGCCCGCAAGGTGACCCAGTGACTCCCGCCTGAATATATAGGGCGGGTAGAGGGAACGTGGGGAAGTGAAACATCTCAGTACCCACAGGAAGAGAAAGCAAAAGCGATTCCGTTAGTAGTGGCGAGCGAAACCGGAAGAGGCTAAACCGATCATGTGTGATAGCCGGCAGGCGTTGCATGGTCGGGGTTGCGGGACTTTTCTGCTGATTCTGCCGAACAGCAAGGGTTAGAACGTTGTATAGACGAACAGGATTGAAAGCCTGGTCATAGAGGGTGCGAACCCCGTAGTCGAAATGCAGCAATCACCCGAAGAGTATCCCAAGTAGCACGGGGCCCGAGAAATCCCGTGTGAATCTGTCAGGACCACCTGATAAGCCTAAATACTCCCAGATGACCGATAGCGAACAAGTACCGTGAGGGAAAGGTGAAAAGTACCCCGGGAGGGGAGTGAAATAGTACCTGAAACCGTTTGCTTACAAACCGTTGGAGCCTCCTTGTAGGGGTGACAGCGTGCCTTTTGAAGAATGAGCCTGCGAGTTAGTGATATGTGGCGAGGTTAACCCGTGAGGGGTATCCGTAGCGAAAGCGAGTCTGAATAGGGCGATTCAGTCGCATGTCCTAGACCCGAAGCGAAGTGATCTATCCATGGCCAGGTTGAAGCGCGTGTAAGAGCGCGTGGAGGACCGAACCCACTTCAGTTGAAAATGGAGGGGATGAGCTGTGGATAGGGGTGAAAGGCCAATCAAACTTCGTGATAGCTGGTTCTCTCCGAAATGCATTTAGGTGCAGCGTTGCGTGTTTCTTGCCGGAGGTAGAGCTACTGGATGGCCGATGGGCCCTAAAAGGTTACTGACGTCAGCCAAACTCCGAATGCCGGTAAGTGAGAGCGCAGCAGTGAGACGGTGGGGGATAAGCTTCATCGTCGAGAGGGAAACAACCCAGACCACCAACTAAGGTCCCAAAGCGCGTGCTAAGTGGGAAAGGATGTGGAGTTGCACAGACAACCAGGAGGTTGGCTTAGAAGCAGCCACCCTTGAAAGAGTGCGTAATAGCTCACTGGTCAAGTGATTCCGCGCCGACAATGTAACGGGGCTCAAGCACGCCACCGAAGTTGTGGCATTTATATTATTGGCAGGCCTTCGTGGTCCAGCCGTATGGATGGGTAGGAGAGCGTCGTGTGGCCAGCGAAGCGGCGGTGTAAACCAGCCGTGGAGGCCACACGAGTGAGAATGCAGGCATGAGTAGCGAAAGACGGGTGAGAAACCCGTCCTCCGAAAGACCAAGGGTTCCAGGGCCAGGTTAATCCGCCCTGGGTAAGTCGGGACCTAAGGCGAGGCCGACAGGCGTAGTCGATGGACAACGGGTTGATATTCCCGTACCGGCGAAGAACCGCCCAAGCTAATCCAGTAATGCTAAGAGTCTGAATCCTCTTTCTGAACCCTTCGGGGTGATGGTTGAGGCCTAGCGCTCGACCCTATGCTGGTGCGGCTAGCGTATTAACAGGTGTGACGCAGGAAGGTAGTCAAGCCGGGCGATGGTTGTCCCGGTCTAAGTGTGTAAGCCGAGGGATAGGCAAATCCGTCCCTCATATAAGGCCCAGGCACGATGGGTAGCGCGTAAGCGCGAAATTGATGATCCTATGCTGCCAAGAAAAGCATCGACGCGAGGTTCAAGCCGCCCGTACCCCAAACCGACTCAGGTGGTCAGGTAGAGAATACTAAGGAGATCGAGAGAATCGTGGTTAAGGAACTCGGCAAAATGCCCCCGTAACTTCGGGAGAAGGGGGGCCTGAGGCGTGTACGGACTTGCTCCGGAAGCGTTTGAAGGCCGCAGAGACCAGTGGGAAGCGACTGTTTACTAAAAACACAGGTCCGTGCTAAGTCGCAAGACGATGTATACGGACTGACGCCTGCCCGGTGCTGGAAGGTTAAGAGGAAGGGTTAGCTTCGGCGAAGCTCAGAATTTAAGCCCCAGTAAACGGCGGTGGTAACTATAACCATCCTAAGGTAGCGAAATTCCTTGTCGGGTAAGTTCCGACCTGCACGAATGGCGTAACGACTTCCCAGCTGTCTCAACCGCGAACTCGGCGAAATTGCACTACGAGTAAAGATGCTCGTTACGCGCAGAAGGACGGAAAGACCCCGTGACCTTTACTATAGTTTGGTATTGGTGTTCGGTGTGGCTTGTGTAGGATAGGTGGGAGACTGTGAAGCTGGCACGCTAGTGTCGGTGGAGTCATTGTTGAAATACCACTCTGGTCACTCTGGATATCTAACTTAGAACCGTAATCCGGTTCAGGGACAGTGCCTGATGGGTAGTTTAACTGGGGCGGTTGCCTCCTAAAAAGTAACGGAGGCGCCCAAAGGTTCCCTCAACCTGGTTGGCAATCAGGTGTCGAGTGTAAGTGCACAAGGGAGCTTGACTGTGAGACTGACAAGTCGAGCAGGGACGAAAGTCGGGACTAGTGATCCGGCAGTGGCTTGTGGAAGCGCTGTCGCTCAACGGATAAAAGGTACCTCGGGGATAACAGGCTGATCTTGCCCAAGAGTCCATATCGACGGCATGGTTTGGCACCTCGATGTCGGCTCGTCGCATCCTGGGGCTGGAGTAGGTCCCAAGGGTTGGGCTGTTCGCCCATTAAAGCGGTACGCGAGCTGGGTTTAGAACGTCGTGAGACAGTTCGGTCCCTATCCTCTGCGCGCGCAGGAAATTTGAGAGGATCTGACCCTAGTACGAGAGGACCGGGTTGGACGAACCTCTGGTGTGTCAGTTGTTCCGCCAGGAGCACCGCTGATTAGCTACGTTCGGGATGGATAACCGCTGAAAGCATCTAAGCGGGAAGCCGGCCTCAAGATGAGATTTCCATGCCTTCGGGCGAGAGACTCCCAGCTAGACTACTGGGTTGATAGGCAGGATGTGGAAGAGCGGACTAAAGACGCTTGGAGCTGACCTGTACTAATAAGTCGATAACTTGATAACACTTCATGTTTTTGAATTGAAGATGCTACGCGTCCACTATGTGGTTCTCGATGTACGGTCGAGAGCCGACCAATCAGAAATGATTGTTCGATTCACTTTGATACATCAATAGTGTTTCGGCGGCCATAGCGAGAGGGAAACGCCCGGTTACATTCCGAACCCGGAAGCTAAGACTCTCTGCGCCGATGGTACTGCAGGGGGGACCCTGTGGGAGAGTAGGACACCGCCGGACTTCTTTGTAAGATGGCCACCCAGCAATGGGTGGCCATTTTGCGTTAAGTCACTTCTCTTTTAAGGAGAGCACGCGTGAGCGATTCATCATCTGGTGGGAGCGGCACTCCGCGGGACCGCGACCGGCGCGACCGAGACAAGCGCGGCGATCGCGCCCAGGGACCCGCACGAGACGGCCAGCGCGGCGGGGCGGCACGGAGCGCATCCGGCGGCAAGCCGTGGGAGAAGAAGCGCGACGGTGCAGGCAGCGACCGAGCGGGCCGAGGTGGGGCATCCGGCGGTGCTGGTCGTCGTGGGGGGGCGCCATCAGGCGGCGAGAAACGGCTCTGGACCCGTGAGGGCCGGCCGGCACGCGGCGATCGCGATGCGCGCGAGACCGAACGCGCCCTCACCGAGGAAGAGAAGCTGGCCAGGGAGCTGCGCTCGGTGCGTCCGAGGCACGAGGCCCCCGAAATTCCGGAGGACGTGACGGCGCGCGATCTCGACAAGGTTGCCCGCAACGAGCTGAAAACGTTGAGTAAGGAGAACGCCGAAGAGGTGGCTCGCCACCTGGTGATGGCAGCGCGACTGATCGAGGACGATCCGTCGCTGGCGCACCAGCACGCTCTCTCGGCCGAGCGTCGAGCCGGACGCATCGCCATCGTTCGCGAGACGTTGGCCATCACCGCCTATGCCATCGGCGACTTCGCGCTGGCCATCAGGGAGCTGCGCACGTACCGTCGCATCTCTGGTTCGAACAACGAGCTTCCCCTGATGGTCGACAGCGAGCGGGGTGTGGGACGGCCCGATCGAGCGCTCGAGGTGGGCCGCTCAGTGGATCGCGGTACGCTGCCGGTGGACGTGCAGGTCTCGCTGGCGATAGCGATGTCGGGTGCGCGTCTGGATCTCGAACAGCCCGAGGCGGCGCTGACCGAGCTCGAGATTCCCCAGTTGACTCCGGATCGCGCATTCTCCTACAGCCCGGACTTGTTCTATGCCTACGCGGAGGTGCTCGACGAACTGGGCCGCCGCGACGAGGCTGCGACCTGGCGTGACCGTGCCGAACGTGCCGAGATAGTCCTCGGCGAGGCCGACGGCGCGGACCATGGTGAGACGATCGACGTCGTGGAAGAGGAGTACGAGGCGCACGGCTCCGAATCGGCTTCCGAGCCGGTGATTTTGCATTCGGTGACCACGGACGACGCAGGCTCTCGCGCAGCGCAGACAGGGGAGTCGGATGCCGCTGCTGCGCAGGAAGGCTGAGGGAGCCACACCGCTTGACGGGGTCGACGTCATTCTTGCCGACCTCGACGGGGTCGTCTACACGGGTGCGCACGCGATTGACTATGCGGTTGAGGCGCTGAACCGCGCCGCGGCATCCGCTCGTGTGGGGTACATCACGAACAACGCCTCACGCACCGATCGCGCGGTCGCTGCGCATCTCAGCGAGTTGGGGCTGAGCGTGGCCCCCGACGAGGTCGTCACCTCGCCGCAGGCGTCGATGCGGCTGTTGAAGCAGCAGGTGGCCCCGGGCGCGACGGTTCTGGTAATAGGCGGAGACGGGCTCGTCGACGAGCTCGAGAAGGCCGGCTACCGGCCGACTCGCTCCGCCGACGACGATCCGGCCGCTGTCGTGCAGGGCTTCGCCCCTGACATCGGCTGGAAGCAGTTGGCCGAGGCCTCGTACGCCTTACAGGGGGAGAGCGGCAAGGACCGCCCGTGGATCGCGACGAACACCGACTGGACGATTCCCCAGGAACGGGGAATAGCGCCGGGCAACGGAACCCTTGTCTCGGCTGTGCACAGCGCGGTGGCACGGCTGCCGCTGGTTGCAGGCAAGCCGGAGACGCCGATCTTCGACGAGGCACGCGAACGGTTTGACGCACAGAAGCCGGTGTTCATCGGAGACCGCCTCGACACGGATATTCTTGGCGCGAACCGGGCTGGCATGGACGCGATCCACGTGCTCACTGGGGTGGATCGGGCCAAGCAGCTCATTGCCGCCGAGGAAAACAGCCGCCCTCGCTACATACTCGAAGACCTGCGCGGACTGCACGAGCCGTATCCAGCAACGACCTTCTCACGCCACAATACGACGGCGCAGGTCGGCACGGCGCGGGTGCGCCTGGAGACGACAACGGTGGAGATCATCGCTGAGGGCGACTCGAGCATCGACCTGTTGCGCGCAGCGTGTGCGGTGATCTGGGCGAGCGGGCGAGCGATCTATGCGCTCGATGTTCCGCAGAGCCTGTACAGCTGAGACAGCCTGCCGTGCATCGTGCGGCGTGCGGCGGCGCGGCGATGGCTAGTCTTGATGCATGGCCTCCGAGAATTCCACCCCTGACGACGCCCTCGTCTCCAGGCTTCCGCTGATCGAGGAACAGCCGCTCGACGCGCGCGCCGAGGCATACGCGCAGTTGCACGAGGAATTGCGGGCCCGGCTCGAGGGCGGAGACACCCCGAAGCGGCATGGCTGAGCCAGGAGACGCTGGGCCAGGAGATGTTGACCCGGGAGATGGTGAGCCGGGCGGCACGGCAGCACGAAGCGGCGCGGCCGAGTCGCGGCTCGACGTCGCGATGGCCGAGCGCGGCATTGCCCGCTCCCGCACCCAGGCGGCCCGACTCATCGCTCAGGGCGTAGTGACGGTCGACGGCGTCGCGGCCGTGCGCGCATCGACCCGCGTCGCCGACGGCGCCGAGATTCGTGTCGGCGACAGCGATCACTACGTGAGCCGGGCCGCGCACAAACTCATCGCCGCACTCGACGCCTTCGACGTGGCGGCCGAGGGGCGTGTTGCGATGGATGTCGGAGCATCCACCGGCGGCTTCAGCCAGGTACTGCTCGAGCGCGGTGCGCGGCTCGTGATAGCGCTGGATGTCGGTCACGGACAGCTGGCTGCGGGGCTCGACGACGACAGCAGGCTGCGCTCCTTCGAGGGCGTGAATGCCAGATACCTGACCCCCGAGCTGCTCGCCGAGCGCGTCGGGGCGGGCATCCGTCCCTCGCTCGTTGTTGCGGATCTCTCCTTCATCTCGCTCACGCAGGTCATTCCTGCGCTCGTGGCGACGTCAGACCCCGACGCTGACTTCGTGCTGCTGGTCAAGCCGCAATTCGAGGTCGGGCGCACCGGCATCCGCGAAGGCGTGGTTCACAACGCGGCGCTGCGAGCGGATGCCGTGGCGACGGTGCTGTGGGGGGCGCACGATGCGGGGCTCACGACGGCGGGCGTCATCTCCTCCCCATTGCTGGGTACCGGCGGAAATCATGAGTATCTTGTGTGGTTGAGCTCGCGCGTCGGTCGCAATCCGACAGAATGGTTGGAGCAGATTTCCGCGATGGTTGGAGCGTGACGCAGATGGCAGCACCGGCCAGGTACATCCTCGTGGTTGCGCACACGGGGCGCGACGACACCCTCGCCGCCGGCGTCAGCGTGTGTGAGCAACTTCTGGCGGCAGGTGTCACCCCCGTTGTCAGCGAAGACGAGCGTCGCGACCTGGTGGCCTCGCACGCAGAGCTCGGCTCGATGGCCGTGCTCGGCGTGGACGTGCAGCCCGACGAGCTCGAACTGGTGATAGTTCTCGGTGGTGACGGCACGATTCTGCGCGCGGCCGAGATGGTGCGTGGTTTCCAGGCGCCGCTGCTCGGGGTCAACCTCGGCCACGTGGGTTTTCTTGCCGAAAGCGAGCGTGACGATCTGGCCGAGGCGGTGCACCGAGGCCTCACCCGCGACTACGACGTCGAGGAACGCATGACGATCTCGGTGCGGGTGAAGGTCGACAACACCGTCATCTACGAGAGCTGGGCGCTGAACGAGGCCACCGTAGAGAAGGCCAGCCGTGAGCGCATGCTCGAGGTCGTCATCGAAGTTGACGGCCGGCCGCTCTCGAGCTTCGGATGCGACGGTGTCGTCATGTCGACGCCGACCGGCTCCACTGCTTACTCCTTCTCGGCCGGTGGCCCGGTGGTGTGGCCGGGGCTCGAGGCCATGCTTCTTGTTCCCCTGAGCGCACACGCACTCTTCGCCCGCCCCCTGGTCGTGGATGCCAATTCCTCGCTCGCCGTCGAGGTGCTCGATCGTACCGACGGCTCGGGGATTCTCTGGTGCGACGGTCGTCGGGCGCACGAACTTCCGCCCGGTGCCCGAGTGGTGGTGCGCCGCTCCCCGATACCGGTGCGGCTCGCCCGCCTGCACCATGGAGTCTTCACCGATCGCCTGGTGAAGAAATTCAACCTGCCGGTCAGCGGATGGCGCGGCCCCATCGGTCGAGACTGATGCGGCCTGAATTGATACAGCAATGATCGACGAACTTTCGATCCGCAACCTCGGCGTGATAGCCGAGGCGTCCCTGCCGCTCGGCGCGGGATTTACCGCCCTGACCGGCGAGACCGGCGCGGGCAAGACGATGGTGGTCTCCGCACTGGGGCTGCTGCTCGGAAGCAGGGCGGATGCCGGCGCCGTTCGCCAGGGCAGCCAGCAGGCGTGGGTCGAGGGCCGCTGGAGCGTTGACGATGCCGGCGAGGTGGCCGAGCGAGTGCGCGATGCCGGGGGAGACCTCGATGGCGCACCGGGAGCATCCGACGCCGAACTCGTGCTCAGCCGTTCCGTCTCGCCCGAGGGCCGCAGTCGCGCCGTGGTGGGAGGTCGGAGCGCCCCCGTGGGAGTTCTGGCCGAACTCGGCGAGCGACTCGTGGTGGTGCACGGCCAGTCCGACCAGGTGCGCCTGCGCTCGGCGACGGCGCAGCGCGAGGCCCTTGACCGCTTTGCCGGGCCCGAACTCGATGAGGCGTTGAAGAACTACCAGCACGCTTTTCACCGGTGGCGTGACAACCGCGAGCAACTCGACGAACTTCGTGCCGAACAGGAGCGGCGTTCCTCCGAGGCAGACGAATTGCGCGCCGCCATGGCCGAAATCGAGGCGGTGGCGCCGCAACCCGGTGAGGACGAGCAGTTGGCGGGTCGGGCGGAGCGCCTCACCAACCGTGAGGAGCTGCGTCTCGCCGCAGCATCCGCACGCGAGGCGGTCTCTGCCGAGGAATCGGAATCGGCGGATGTCGTGGGCCTGCTGGAGAGCGCCCGTCGCCAGCTCGAGCGGGTCGCCGAATACGATTCCGCGCTGAGTGACATCACCGGAATGCTCACCGAGGCCGGCTACCTCGTCGCCGATGTCGCCGCGCAACTCTCCAGCTATCTCGCCGGACTCGACGCCGACGGTGCCCGAGAGCTCGAGATACTGCAGGAGCGCCGAGCCCAGCTCGCCTCGCTCACCCGCGCGTACGGCCCCAGTCTGGCCGACGTGATAGAACGCCTCGAGACGGGCAGCGCGAGGCTGTTCGAGCTGGATGGCGACACCGAACGCATCGAAGAACTCGAGAGCGAGGTGGAGGCGGATGCGAGTGTAGTCGCCGAGCTCGCGACATCCGTGACTGAACTGCGTCGCGCCGCAGGCGTGCGTCTGGGCGACGATGTCAGTGCCGAGCTCGACGCGCTGGCCATGCCGGATGCGCGCGTTCACGTTGAGATCGGCGAACGCGACGACTACACGCCATCGGGGCGTGACACGGTGGCCATTCTGCTGCAGCCGCACGCCGGCGCCGAGCCGCGCCCGCTTTCTCGTGGCGCATCCGGTGGCGAGCTCTCCCGGGTGATGCTGGCCATCGAGGTGGTGATAGCGGGCAGCGATCCGGTTCCGACGTTCATCTTTGACGAGATCGACGCCGGGGTCGGCGGTGCGTCGGCCATCGAGATCGGGCGCAGACTGGCACGGCTGGCCGAGAGTGCCCAGGTGATAGTGGTGACCCATCTTGCCCAGGTGGCCGCCTTCGCGACCAACCATCTCACCGTGGTGAAGGGCAGCGACGGCGCGGTGACGGCATCCAGCGTTCGACAGCTGACAGGCCAGGAGCGCATCGCCGAGATGACGCGCCTGCTTTCGGGGTTGCCCGATTCGGAAAGCGGGCTGGAGCACGCCCGGGAGCTGCTCGAGCTGGCGGCCAACTCGCGTGAGGGCGCTCGACCAGGCCGCTGACACGACGCCGCGCGACAGTTCTCCTCGCCGTGCAGCGATAACGGAGCCGGGACAGAGCTGCCTCCAAGCAACCTCACGGGTGACGTGGATACAATCGCTCACTATGCGAGTTCGACGTCCTGCCGCCCTTTTTCGCAAGGCCAAACGAGCCGCCCGCTACGAGATTCATGCCCATTGGCGTACCAAGGCGATTGTCTCGGGAACCGTGCTTTACGAATCGTTTTCTGGCAACGGCATGCTCTGCAATCCCGAGGCGATCTTCCGCGGTCTGTTGGCGGCCCCGGATATGGGCCAGCTGAGGCACATCTGGGTGCTCTCCGACCTGAAGGCGTACGCGTCGACGGTGGCCGAATTCGCCGACGATGATCGCGTGCGCTTCGTGCTCTACAACTCCCCGGCATACTTTCGGGCCCTTGCCACGAGCGAATACCTCGTCAACAACGCGACCTTCCCACCCGATTTCAGCAAGCGGGAAGGCCAGACCTATCTGAACACCTGGCACGGCACGCCGCTCAAGCGCATGGGGTACGACATCGAAGACGGTGCGCTCGCGACGGCCAACACCATTCGCAACTTTGTCGCGGCCGACTACCTGCTCGCGGCCAACGCGTTCATGGCCGAGCAGATGTACGAGAGCGCATATAAGCTCACGAACGTCTACAAGGGGCTCATCGTGGAGGAGGGCTATCCACGGATCGACCGGCAGCGGCTCGATGCGAACCAGTCGGCGTCGGTGCGGGAGAGACTGCGCCAGGCGGCACTGCCCGTCGGCGACCGCGAGATCATCCTGTACGCACCCACGTGGAAGGGCGGATCATTCTCGCGCCCGGAGGACGACGTTGACGAACTCATCGCCCGCGTGGAGTCCCTCCAGTCGCAGATCGACGGTGAGCGCTATGTCGTGCTGTTGAAGACTCACCAGATCGTGCACAGGATGGCTAAGGGGCGACCCGAGCTGGCACGCATGCTCGTTCCCAACGAGATCCCGACGAACCTCGTGCTCGGCGTCACCGATATTCTCATCACGGACTACTCGAGCATCTATTTCGATTTTCTCGCCAGCGGCCGCCCTGTTCTCTTTCTGACGCCCGACATCGACGACTACGCCGGATACCGCGGGCTCTACTTCGAGCCGGCTGAGTGGCCGGGGCCGGCGGAGCGCACGGTGGAGGAGATTGCCGGCCATGTGCGTGCGATAGCGGCCGACGGCACGCTGGGCGCCGAGATCGACACGCGCTACGCCGCGGCGCAGCGGCGATTCTGCTCGACAGAAGACGGTGCGGTTACCGAGCGGATTATTGATGTCGTCTTCCGCGGGGCGCGGGAGGGGTACCGGGTGCGGGCCGCCGCGAACGATGGGCGGGCATCCATTCTGCTGTATGCCGGCGGAATGCGGCCCAACGGCATCACCACTTCGCTGCTGAATCTGCTGAACCATATTGATTACAGCCGCTTCGACGTCTCGGCCTTTTTTGCGCAGTCGCGCAATGCGCTCTCCATCGCCAAGCAGCGCGAACTGAACCCGGAGGTTCGGCAGTTTCCCCGTGTCGGCGGCATGAACGGATCCAAGTTCGCGCATCTGGCCCGGCACCTGTCGTATCGGCGTGGTGACATCGACGAGCATCGCCTCGATACGAAGCAACGGCGCCTGTGGGACGACGAATGGACGCGTTGCTTCGGCGCCAGCACCTTTGACTACGTTGTGGATTTCAGCGGTTATGGACCGTTCTGGGCGATGCAGTTGCTGCATTCGCCGCCGGCGACCCGCTCGGTGTGGCTGCACAATGACATGGCGGCGGACGCCGATCGTGAGGTGAACGGCGCCACGCCCATGCAGCACAGCCTGAAGGCCATGGTCTCTCTTTACCCCGGCTACGACCATGTGGTCTCGGTCTCCCCGGCGCTCGCCGAGATCAACAGGCAGAACCTCTCGGATGCCGCCCATGCTGACCGTTTTGTCGCTGCGGTGAACACGGTGAACTCCGAGCTCATTCTGGCGGATGCCACGGTCGATCTGCGGGCGATTCTCACGGATGCAGATACGGGTGAGCTGCCACCGTGGGCGGCAGATCTCTTCGACGGACCCGCGCGCACCACCTTCGTGGGGGTGGGACGGCTCTCTCCCGAGAAGAATCAGGCGCGCATGATCCGTGCCTTCGCGCGTGTGCATGCCCAGGATGCGGCGACCCGCCTGCTGATCGTCGGTAACGGGCCGCTGTATGCGCAGCTCGAGGCGCTCATCGCGGAACTGGGGCTCGAAGACTCGGTCTCCCTGACGGGCCACCAATCCAATCCGCACGCCATCATGGCGGCGGCCGACTGCTTTGTGCTCTCGAGCAATTACGAAGGCCAGCCGATGGTGATCCTGGAGGCCCTGACACTGGGGCTGCCCGTGGTGACCGTCGACTTTGGTTCGGCCCGAGACGCGCTCCCGGCCGGAGTCGGACTCGTGGTGCCGTCAACGGACGAGGGGTTGGCCGAGGGCATGCATGCCTATCTGCGCGGCGAGGTTTCCATCGGTGATTTCGACCCGAACGCCTACAACAGCGATGCGATGCACCAGTTCTACCGGGCGATCGGCGCAGAAGCGTAGGGTATCGCCGCTGCGCCGCGGCTCGGTCGGCGCGTCAGCGGCGCCGCGGACGTCTCGAGTGCTGATAGTATGAAAGCCCGTGGCGGACATCAATAACACGGGTACAAAAAACGGCATCACCAAACACATTTTCGTGACAGGTGGTGTCGTTTCGTCGTTGGGCAAGGGGCTGACCGCCGCCAGTCTCGGCAATCTTCTGACCGCGCGCGGCATCCGCGTCGTGATGCAGAAGCTCGATCCCTATCTCAACGTCGACCCGGGCACGATGAACCCGTTTCAGCACGGCGAGGTCTTCGTGACCGACGACGGAGCGGAGACCGACCTCGACATCGGTCACTACGAGCGCTTCCTCGACATCAACCTCACGCAGGCCGCGAATGTGACGACCGGGCAGATCTATTCGCAGGTGATAGCGAAGGAACGCCGCGGCGAATACCTCGGCGACACGGTGCAGGTCATTCCGCACATCACCGACGAGATCAAGCGGCGGATGCGCCTGCAGGCCACCGAGGACCCGCAGCCCGATGTGATCATCACCGAGGTGGGCGGCACGGTCGGCGACATCGAGTCCCAGCCGTTCATCGAGGCAGCCCGGCAGGTGCGCCACGAACTCGGGCGCCAGAACTGCTTCTTCGTGCACGTCTCACTCGTGCCGTTCATGAACGCCTCCGGCGAGCAGAAGACGAAGCCCACCCAGCACTCCGTTGCGGCTCTGCGCTCGCTCGGTATTCAGCCGGATGCGCTGGTGCTGCGCAGCGACCGCCCCGTCTCCGAGTCGAACAAGCGCAAGATCGCGCTCATGTGCGACGTCGACGAGCAGGCCGTGATCAACACGGTGGACCTGCCGAGCATCTACGACATTCCCACCACGCTGCATGACCAGCAGCTCGACGACTACATCATCCAGCAGCTGGATCTGGCACCCGGGGAGCTCGACCGTTCAAGCTGGGACGAGCTGCTGCAGGTCGTACATGACCCCAAGCACGAGGTGACGATCGGCCTCGTCGGCAAGTACATCGATCTGCCGGATGCCTACCTCTCGGTGACCGAGGCGCTGCGAGCCGGCGGATTCGCCCACCACACCAAGGTGCACCTGAAGTGGATCGCCTCCGACGAGTGCGAGACCCCGGAGGGGCGCGCCAAGGCGCTCTCCGAGGTCGACGGCATCTGCGTGCCCGGAGGTTTCGGCATCCGGGGGATCGAGGGCAAACTCGGGGCGCTGCGGTTCGCGCGTGAGAACGACATTCCGACCCTGGGGCTGTGCCTCGGCCTGCAATGCATGGTAATCGAATACGCGCGCAACGAGGCGGGGCTTGAGGGCGCATCGTCGTCGGAGTTCGACCCTGACACGCAGTACCCGGTGATTGCCACGATGGCAGAGCAGGTCGAGATCATCGCGGGCGGCGACCTCGGTGGCACCATGCGCCTGGGGCTGTACCCGGCACGGTTCGACGAGGGCTCCATCGTTGCCGAACTGTATGGCGCACCCGAGGCGTCTGAGCGCCACCGGCACCGCTACGAAGTGAACAACACGTATCGCGCGCAGATCGCCGAGGCAGGGTTGCAGTTCTCGGGCACCTCGCCGGATGGAAGCCTCGTGGAGTATGTGGAGTTGCCGCGCGAGGTGCACCCGTTCTACGTGGGCACGCAGGCGCATCCGGAGTTGCGTTCACGGCCGAATCACGCGCATCCGCTGTTCCGCGGGCTGGTCGGAGCCGCGCTCGACCGCCAGCAGGCCAGCCGGTTGTTCGAGGTGAAGGAAGACGAGGATGCCTGAGCCCGTGGGCTCGGAGGGCCTGCTTCTGCGCGACGAGCCCGCCTCCGTGGAGATTCTCGAGCGCGAGACGGTCTTCGCCGGGCGCGTCTGGAATGTGACGAGTGACGTCTTCGACTACAACGGGCACGCGGTCACTCGCGACTATGTCGACCACACCGGCGCGGTTGCGATTCTGGCACTCGACGACAAGGATCGGGTTCTGCTGATCAGGCAGTACCGGCATCCGGTGCGTCACCGTGCCTGGGAGATTCCGGCGGGCCTGCTCGACGTGGGCGACGAACCGCCACTCGAGGCGGCCAAACGGGAGTTGGCAGAGGAGGCCGATCTCACGGCGGCGCGCTGGGACGTGCTGAGCGAGTTTTACACGAGCCCGGGCGGCAGCAACGAGGTCATTCGGGTGTACCTGGCCCGCGATCTGAAGCCCACAGAGCGAGCGTTCGAGCGTACCGAGGAGGAGGCAGACATCGAGGTGCGCTGGGTTGCTCTCGACGAGGTCGTCGACGCAGTTCTCGCCAGGCGCGTGCAGAACCCGTCGCTCTCCATCGGCGTGCTCGCGGCGCTCGCGTCGCGCGAGCGGGGATGGCAGAACCTCGCAGATGCCGACAGCGCCTGGCCGCGGCATCCGAGGTGGGCCGCGCAGTCATGACGGGCATCGAGACCGCCGTTGACTCGTATCTGCGGCATGTCTCGATCGAACGCGGGCTTTCGCGCAACACGGTTGCCGCCTATCGCCGCGATCTGGCGACGTATGTGCGCTGGCTCGAAAGCCAGGGCATCGAGGTGCCGTCGCAGGTGACGATGAGCGTCGTGGCTGACTTCGCCCGTCACCTGGCCACGCGCATCGAATCACCGCTGACCGCCTCGTCGATGGCGCGGATGCTTTCTACCGTGCGCGGATTGCATCGCTTCATGCTCGAGGAGGGGCTCGTCTCAGAAGACGTCTCGCGCGAGACGAAGCCGCCGAAGACCGGCACCCGGCTGCCGAAGGCGATCTCGATCGAGCAGGTGCAGGCGCTGCTGGCGGCGACTGACGGAGACGAACCCCGTCAGATTCGCGACAAGGCGCTGCTCGAGTTGCTCTACGCCACGGGAGCGCGCGTGAGCGAGGCCGTGGACCTGAACGTCGACGACGTGATAGACGAGGACGTCGTGCGGCTGACCGGCAAGGGCAGCAAGCAGCGCATCGTGCCACTCGGCAGCTACGCGAGGACCGCGATAGACGCGTATCTCGTGCGGGTGAGGCCGCTGCTGTCGGCGCGCGGTGCGGCAACGCCCGCGCTCTTTCTCGGGATGCGCGGCCAACGGGTCTCACGGCAGAACGCCTGGCTCATCATCAGGGCGGCGGCCGAGCGCGCTCACCTCGGCATCGAGGTTTCGCCGCACACCCTGCGGCACTCCTTTGCCACGCACCTGGTGGCCAACGGCGCGGATGTGCGGGTCGTGCAGGAACTGCTCGGGCACTCCTCGGTGGCCACGACCCAGATCTACACGCTCGTGACGGCGGATACCTTGCGCGACATGTACACGCAGGCGCACCCCCGTGCGCGCTGGAGCTAAGGGCGCACGGCGGTGCGCGCGGGTGCGGGCCGGAGGGTTGGTTAGACTCAGTTGCGCGGGATTCCGTGTGTAGCACAGAAGGAAAGCGGGGGATCAAGCAGGTGGCGCGCAAATCAGAAACGCGAACTGAACTTCCGGGCTTCGACGAGGCCGCCTCGGGCCCGCGGCTCGGGCCGACCGGCCGGGCACTGCGTGAATTCGCCGATCCCAAGCCGTTGAAATCACACGGGCCGGCCCGCATCATCGCCCTCTGCAACCAGAAGGGCGGCGTGGGCAAGACCACCACGAGCATCAACCTCGGCGCGGCCATCGCCGAATGCGGGCGCCGGGTTCTGGCCATTGACTTCGATCCGCAGGGTGCACTGTCGGCCGGGCTCGGAGTGCAGACCCACGACGTGACCACTATCTACGATCTGCTGCTGTCGCGCACGAAGAGTCCCTCCGATGCCATTCAGCACACCAGCGTTCCCAACCTCGACGTGATTCCCGCCAACATCGACCTTTCTGCCGCCGAGGTGCATCTGGTCAATGAGGTGGCCCGTGAGCAGATTCTGGCCGGAGTGCTGCGCAAGGTCGTGAACGACTACGACGTCATTCTCATCGACTGCCAGCCCTCGCTGGGCATCCTCACCGTGAACGCGCTGACCGCCGCCCACGGCGTACTGATTCCGCTGGAATGCGAGTTCTTCGCACTGCGCGGCGTTGCCCTGCTCGTGGAGACCATCGAGAAGGTCAAGGACCGGCTGAACCCGGTGATCGAGCTCGACGGCATTCTGGCCACCATGTACGACTCCCGCACGCTGCACTCGCGCGAGGTGCTGGAGCGCGTCGTGGATGCCTTCGGTGACCGCGTGCTGGAGACCGTGATCTCACGCACCGTGAAATTTCCGGATGCCTCCGTTGCGGCGATGCCCATCACCCAGTTCGCACCGGAGCACCAGGCCTCCAAGGCCTACCGTCAACTTGCCAGGGAACTGATTGCGCGCGGCGCCGTCGCCTAGGCACATGCAGGAGCCGGCGCAGACGCAGGAACCGGTCGTCCATGAGCGGGCGTTCCGCGTCGATCTCGGCAACTTTCAGGGCCCGTTCGACCTGTTGCTCTCCCTGATCTCCAAGCATGAACTCGATATCACGGAGATCTCGCTCAGTCGCGTCACCGACGAGTTCATCGCCCATCTGCGCACGCTCGACGCCGAAGAGAATCTCGACGAGGCGAGCGAATTCCTTGTCGTGGCAGCGACCCTGCTCGACCTCAAGGTTGCCGGGTTGCTGCCGCAGGGCGAGCTCGTCGACGCCGAAGACGTGGCGCTGCTCGAGGCACGGGACCTGCTGTTCGCCCGGTTGCTGCAGTATCGGGCCTTCAAGGAGGCATCCGCGTGGTTTGCCACCGGCCTCGATGCCGAATCGACGCGGCACACGCGTTCGGTGCGGCTGGAAGACAAGTACCGGCAGCGCACCCCCGAGCTGGTGTGGACGCTCACGCTCGACGACTTCGCCGCCCTTGCCACTCTCGCCCTGACGCCACGGGAGATTCCGATGGTGGGGCTGGACCACCTGCACGCGCCGCTCGTCAGCATCCGTGAGCAGGCGGCGCTCATCGTGGCGATGCTGCGCGCGGGGGAGCCGCTGAGCTTTCGGCAGCTCATTGCCGGCGCCGAGCAGAAGGGCGTCGTGGTCGCGCGGTTTTTGGCGGTGCTCGAGCTCTATCGCCATGCGGCGGTCTCATTCGAGCAACTCGAGCCGCTCGGGGAGCTGACCGTGCGCTGGAGCGCCGAACAATTCAGCGAAGAGAACCTCGCCAATCTGGGGGCCGACTATGACGGATGACGCAGTGACGGATGACACGGTGACGGATGACACCACAGTGAACGGCCTGACAGAGCCGGATGCGCCCGCCGCGGCCACGCACGACATCCACCGCGCGCTCGAGGCCATTCTCATGGTCAGCGACGAGCCGCAAAGCCTCGTGAGCCTTGCCACCGCGCTCGGAAGCCCGGTTGCGGCCGTGCGCCAGGCGATAGACACCCTCGTGGCCGACTTCGACGGCGAGAACGGCGCGATCCGCCGCGGTTTCGAACTGCGTGAGGTGGGGGGCGGCTGGCGCATTTACGTGCGCGAGGACTATGACGCCGTGGTTGCCGACTTCGTGCTCAGCCAGAACCCGTCGAGACTGTCGCAGGCGGCGCTCGAGACGCTCGCCGTGATCGCCTACAAACAGCCGATCAGCCGTGGGTCCATTGCGTCCATTCGCGCCGTGAACGTGGATTCGGTGGTGCGCACGCTCGCCGGCCGCGGTCTCATCACGGAGCTCTTCACCGACAGCGAGACCGGCGCCATCAACTACGGCACGACGGATCTGCTGCTCACTCAGCTCGGCATCAACTCGATAGACGAGCTGCCGCACATTTCGCCGTTGCTTGCCGACGGCGCGGAAGGATTCGACGGTGACGTCAAATAACGGGACATCAGGCGACGATGCTCACGCCAAGCCCGAGGGCGAGCGCCTGCAGAAGGTGATGGCCGCCGCGGGCGTGGCGAGTCGCCGGGTCTCCGAGGAGATGATCGCCCAGCGCCGCGTGCGCGTGAACGGCGCCGTGGTCGACGAGCCGGGGCGGCGCATCGATCCGAGCGTCGACCTGCTCTCGGTGGACGGCATTGCCGTACAGCTTGACCAGACACGCCGTTACGTGATGCTGAACAAGCCCGTCGGCATCGTCAGTTCGCTGCACGACGAGCAGGAGCGGCCCGATCTGCGGCGCTTCACCGACGCGTTCGAGGAACGACTCTTCAACGTGGGGCGGCTGGATGCCGAGACCTCGGGGCTGTTGCTGCTCACGAATGACGGCGGCCTGGCTCATGTACTCGCGCATCCGTCGTTCGGGGTAATGAAGACGTACATCGCCCGCGTGAGTGGCACCGTCTCGCCCCAGACGATAGCCCGGCTCACGAAGGGCATCGAGCTCGACGACGGGCCGATCGTGGCGGACAAGGCGCGCATGCTGTCGCGCAGCGCAGATGGCAGGGGCAGCATGGTGGAGATCACGCTGCATTCCGGCCGCAATCGCATCGTGCGGCGCATGCTTGCCGAAGTGGGGCATCCGGTCTCGGAGTTGGTGCGCAGGCAGTTCGGCCCGTTGCACCTGGGCACGCTGCAGGCGGGGCACACGAGGGATCTGACTAAGGTAGAACTCGGCGAATTGCTCACGATTTCACGGCAGGATGGCGCCGCGCCAACGGAATAAGCGCATCGCCGCGATACTGCTCTCGCGGTCGAAGACGGCAACTTTCAGAAACGAAACGAAGAGGGGCATCGTGGTCGAGAACACCTCCCGGCTTGCGGGCCAGGTGCGCGTGGTCGGCGCAGGCCTGCTCGGTGCCAGCATTGGGCTTGGGCTGCGTGCGCGCGGCGTCGACGTTGTGCTCGCGGATGCGTCCCCGGCGAATCTGAGGCTCGCCATCGACTACGGGGCGGGGCGGCGGGAGACCGCAGCCGATGAGCCCGTGCTCGTGGTGGTGTGCGTTCCGCCGGATCTGACCGCGAGCGTTGTTGCCGCGGAGTTGGCCGCGCATCCGCACGCCGTGGTGACGGATGTCGCGAGTGTGAAGGTTGCGCCGTATGAAGAACTGCAGGCATCCGGTGCCCTGCTGGATCGCTACGTGGGCTCGCATCCGCTGGCCGGCCGTGAGCGCGGGGGAGCGATCTCGGGGCGCGCCGACCTCTTTGTGGGGCGGCCGTGGGTCGTCTGCACGCGCCCCGAACTTTCGCGCACCCGCGTGAGCCTGGTGGAGTCGCTGATTCTGGATCTCGGCGCCACGCCCGTGGAGATGAACACGGTTGCGCATGACGCGGCCGTCGCGCTGGTGTCGCACACCCCCCAAATCGTCTCCACGCTCATGGCCAAGCGCCTCGCCGGCTCCTCGGATGCCGCGCTCGCCCTGGCCGGCCAGGGCCTGCGCGATGTGACCCGCATCGCCGCCAGCGAGCCGGAGCTGTGGGTGCAGATTCTCGGAGCCAACGCGCCGGCTGTCGTCGAGATTCTGCGTGCATACCGCGACGACCTCGACCAGGTGCTTGCGGCGCTCGACGAGCCGGAGGCACCCGGGGCCCGGCGCGCGCTCGCCGAAGAGCTGGCCGCCGGAAACTCCGGCGTCACCCGCCTGCCGGGCAAGCATGGCCAGGAGCACCGCTTCTCGCAGGTTGTCGTGATGGTGGACGACAAGCCGGGCGAGCTCGGGCGCCTGTTCACCGAGATGGGTGAGATCGGCGTGAACCTGGAAGACCTGCGCCTGGAGCACTCTCCCGGCGCCCAGATCGGCCTCGCCGAGATCGCGGTGCTGCCCGAGGCGCAGCGGCGAACAATCGATGAACTGTCGAGCCGAGGCTGGAGGATCGCAGGATCATGAGTATTCCCAACATCGTTCCGATAGTCACGCCTGTCGTGATCCCCGTCGTTTCCGAGGGCGCGGCTCCTGTAGTCGTTGCCGTCGACGGCCCCGCGGGCAGCGGCAAGTCGAGCGTGAGTAAGGCGGCAGCGCGCCGCCTCGGTTATGCCTACCTTGACACGGGTGCCGCCTACCGCGCGCTGGCCTGGTATGTCACGGCCCGCTCGATCGAGCCGTCGGATGCCCCGAGCGTGGTCGATGCGCTGCCCGACTTCGATTACCGCATCGGCACCGACCCCGATGGTTACCGCGTGCTGGTCGGGGAACGCGACGTGACGGAGGCGATTCGCGAGCCCGCGATCTCGGCCGTGGTAAGCAGCGTGGCGCGGGTGCCGCAGGTGCGCGAGAGCCTGACGGCGCTGTTTCGCCGCATCATGGCATCCGTTCACGAGGCAGGGATCGTGGTGGAGGGGCGGGACATCACGACGGTGGTGGCGCCCGATGCGCCGGTGCGCATACTGCTGACGGCATCCGAAGAGGTTAGAATGGCCAGGCGTTCCGCTGAATTGACGGGGCACTCCGCCGTTGCCGTCGGCGAGCAGCTCCGTTCACGCGACCAGGCCGACTCGCGGGTGGTCGATTTCATGAATGCCGCAGACGGTGTCGTCACCGTTGATTCGACCGAGCTCGACTTCGATCAGACCGTGGATGCGGTCGTCGAGGTCATCACTTCTTCCCGCCCGGTGGTCGAGTAGTTCGCGCGAAGCCGAGCGTATCGAGACCTACGCGAAATCCCCTTAAGAGAGACATCATGCCCCACGAAACCGATCCGGACCAGATTCCCGAGCTCGATGACGCGCTCGTCGAACGACTCGGCGCACTGGACGAGGAACTCGCCACCAGCCGCGCCGCAGCGCTGCGCAGCGGCCTGGAGGACTACGACCTCGGCGACGAGGACCGCGCGCTGCTCGATGCCGCAACCGAGGATCCGGATGCCATCACCTATCTGCCCGCGCTGCCCGTGCTGGCCATCGTGGGCCGACCGAACGTGGGCAAGTCCGCGCTCGTCAACCGCATTCTGGGCCGCCGCGAGGCCGTCGTGGAGGACACCCCCGGCGTGACTCGCGACCGCGTGAACTACCAGGCGGAGTGGAACGGACGCCGGTTCACCATCGTCGACACCGGTGGCTGGGAGCCCGACGCCAAGGGCATCGACGCATCCGTGGCGCTGCAGGCCGAGATAGCCATCGATCTGGCCGACGCGGTGCTCTTCGTGGTCGATGCCAACGTGGGCGCCACCTCGACCGACGAGCACGTGGTGCGACTGCTGCGCAAGACCAAGCGACCCGTCTTTCTCGCCGCCAACAAGGTGGACGATGTGCGCCAGGAGCCGAACGCCGCCGGGCTGTGGTCGCTCGGCCTCGGCGAGCCCATGCCGGTCTCGGCCGTGCACGGTCGCGGTGTCGCAGACATGCTCGACCTCATCATGAAGTCGCTGCCCGAGGTCTCGGCCGTGGCCCCGCAGGAGGTTGGCGGGCCGCGTCGCGTCGCTATTCTCGGCCGCCCCAACGTGGGCAAGTCCAGCCTGCTCAACAAGGCCGTGGGCGAGGAACGGGTGGTCGTCAACGAGATGGCCGGCACCACGCGTGACCCCGTGGACGAACAGGTGGAGCTCGCGGGCAAGGTGTGGCGCTTCGTCGACACCGCGGGCATCCGTCGTCGTGTTCACCTGCAGCAGGGGGCCGACTTCTATGCCTCGCTGCGCACGCGGGCCGCGCTGGAGAAGGCCGAGGTTGCCGTCGTGCTGCTCGACGTGAGCGAGCCGATCAGCGAGCAGGATGTGCGCATCATCGACCTCGTGCTCGAGTCGGGCCGCGCGCTCGTGCTCGCGTTCAACAAGTGGGATCTGCTCGACGACGAGCGTCGCCGTTACCTGGAGCGGGAGATCGAACAGGATCTTGCGCATGTGGCGTGGGCGCCGCGGGTGAACATCTCGGCCAAGACCGGTCGGCACATGGAGAAGCTGGTTCCGGCTCTCGAGCTCGCGCTCGAGTCGTGGGACACCCGCATCGCCACGGGCAAGTTCAACGCTTTTCTTGCCGAACTCACGGCGGCGCATCCGCACCCCGTGCGTGGCGGCAAGCAGCCGCGCATTCTGTTCGGCACGCAGGCCTCGACCCGGCCGCCGACGTTCGTGGTGTTCACCACCGGATTCCTCGACCCCGGCTACCGCAGGTACATTCAGCGTCGCCTGCGCGAGATTTACGGCTTCGAGGGCACCCCGATCGTGCTCAACATGCGCGTGCGCGAGAAGCGCCAGCGCTAGCATTCCGCTGGTTGAGGAGCGAGGAACGAGCGTCTCGAAACCCCGCCGCGCGGCCTGCGGTTTCGAGACGAGGCCTCGTTCCTCGACCTCTCCTCAACCGGCATGGGGTTCGACCGGGCATAGTCTGGAACCGTGACCGATCCGCCCGCGCCCATGCCCGCGCCCGTGCCCGGTAACGCGTATCGACCACACGGCCCCCGCGACCCCGGCGACGCTTGGGTGGAGGGCCCAGACGGACGCAAGTTCTGGGGCCGCTTCGGCGCCGCCGGGCTGCTCGCGCATGACCCGGCCCGGGGCATCCTGCTGCAGCATCGTGCCGAATGGAGCCACTTCGGCGGCACGTGGGGGTTGCCCGGTGGGGCGCGGCACCAGGGCGAGTCTGCCGTGCACGGCGCGCTGCGCGAGGCGAATGAAGAGGCCGGCGTTCCCGAGGGCGCGCTCGAACTGGGTTTCACCTCGCTTCTCGATCTCGGCTACTGGTCGTACACGACCGCCGTTGCCCGCGTCGTGCACCCCTTCGACGCCGTGATCAGCGACCCCGAGAGCATTGCGCTCAGCTGGGTGCCGACGGATGCCGTGGGCGGCTTGCCGCTGCACCCCGGCTTCGCAGCGTCCTGGCCGTCGCTGCGCGTGGAACTGGATCGTCGCGTGGTGATAGTGGTCGATGCGGCGAATGTGGTCGGTTCGCGCCCCGACGGCTGGTGGAAGGATCGCCGCGGAGCTGCGGAAAGGCTGGCGGTGCAGCTGGACCGGCTGATCGCATCCGGTGTGGCAGCGTCGTCGCTGGGTCTGCCGCAGCATCACTGGTGGCCCGAGTTCGTGCTCGTGGTGGAGGGACAGGCGCGCGAGGCGGCCGCGCCCGCCGATTCGGCGTTGCGTATCGTGCGCGCCGCCCACAGCGGCGACGACGCGATAGTGGATGCTGCGCGCGAGCTGCGCGCGAGCACATCCGACGTGATCGTGGTCACCTCCGACCGCGAACTGCGCACCCGCGTCGAGGCGCTGGGCGCCACCACCCGGGGAACCGGCTGGCTGCTCGAGCACCTCACTACCGCTGGTTGAGGAGCGAGGCACGAGCGTCTCGAAACCGCGCCACGCCTCACTCACGAGCCTAAAGTGAAACCATGACTCTTTCGCCCGCCCACGAAACCCTCCTCGCCACCGTTCCGCTCCCGCTCGAGTCCCGCATCGAAACCGCCGATGTCGCCTACACCCACGACGGCACCGAGCTCGAGGGCTACCTCGCATACGATTCCGCCGCCGACGGCCTGCGCCCCGGCATCCTGATTGTGCACGACTGGTACGGTGTGGGCGACACGGTGCGCATGCGTGCCGAGATGCTCGCGCGGCTGGGATACGTGGCGTTGGCCGCGGACATTTATGGACGCGGCATCCGCCCCCAGGGCGAGGAGGCGTCAGTCGTAGCGCATGAGTACTACGGCAATCTGCCTCTGCTGCGAGCGCGCGTGGTGGCGGGCCTCGACGAGCTGGCGGCGAATCCGGCGGTCGACCCGTCACGCCTGGCCGTCATCGGCTACTGCTTCGGAGGCACCGCGGCTCTCGAGTTCGCACGCACGGGTGCCGAGGTGCGCGGCGTGGTCAGCCTGCACGGCGGCCTGATCACCCACGATCCAAGCGATGCCGAGGCGATTCGCGCGAAGCTGCTGGTTCTCACTGGGGGAGCAGACCCCGTGGTGCCGGATGCCGCCGTGGCCGCCTTCCAGGATGAGCTGCGTGCCGTGCCCACCATCGACTGGCAGGTCACGAGCTACAGCGGTGCCCCGCACGCGTTCACCGTGCCCGGTCAGAACTTCCGGCCCGCGGCGGATGCCCGCGCCTGGCGCGCCATGCTCGCCTTCTTCGACGAGATACTCGCGTAGCGCACGCTCTTTCACTGGTCGAGTACCGAGGAACGCGCGTATCGAGCCGCTCCCGCGGACACGCTAAGATAGTCAAGTTGCCTCCGCAACACCGGTCCCTGAGCTTGCCGAAGGGTCCAGCTGCGCGGAGACATCGGGCTGTAGCGCAGCTTGGTAGCGCACCTGACTGGGGGTCAGGGGGTCGCAGGTTCAAATCCTGTCAGCCCGACCGATGGGCCGATCGCGAAACCGTTCGCGAAACTACCCAAAAGAAATCGCTCCTGAGGATTCTCAGGAGCGATTTCGTATTTCTGGGGGCTTCGCGTCGGTTTGTAGCTGCGATTGTTCTATTTCGGGCGAGAGCCGGACTGCTTTGACCGTTATGGCCTGGTTTCGGGCGCGTCGGATTGTTTGGAACGCGGGTGTGTTGCCCTCTCGGGCGGTGTCAGGGACGCGTGAGGCGCTAGGTCCTCAGCGGTGGTCCACCGGTCTCATCGGACGGCGCCCGTGATTCGGGCTTCTCCGGTGGGAGGACTCCGGGCGGGTAGGTGCCGGTGTAAGCGTTGTGCCACTCGCGGTCGCGGCGGCGCATCTTGGCTATGGCGGGTTCGCCGCTGGCTTCTCGTTTGGCGTCCTCTTTGATCTTGTCGCTGATGAATGCGGCGATCTTGCGGAGGTTGAAGTTGGTCAGCAGTATCGTGACGATGATCTGGCCGGCGGCGAATCCGCGTACCAGGCGTCGTTTGGAGGATTCGAGATCTTCGCGGCCGCCAGCCTTGACTTGGGCGTTGAGCGACTCGATGGAGTTGCGGGCGTGGGTATGGAACTCGTCCCATTCCTGGGTGCCGTAGTCGAATGCCTGCTCTTGCCGGCGAATCTTCTTGGTGTCGAAGGAAGCGGAGTGCTGCTGACAGATCTTGTCCGCGAAGTCCGGCAGGTCTGCGCCGTCGACGGCGGGTCGTTCTTTGTCTACGACAACTTTTGTCTTCAGAAGTTCTCGGAGCGGGCACGTCACGGTTGGGCTTGGACCCAAAGCGGGACAGCGCAGCACGATTCGACCCTTGGCGTCGGGCTTCTCTTTGCGGTGGAGTTGAAACGCCTTGCGGGACTTTATGCGCTCTCGATATGTTGCCGTATCGATGATTGCGCCCTGTAACTCTTTCGTCGCGTCCTTGAGTGGCTTCGGCATGCCCGGGCAGTAGGCACCACCTTCGATATAGTCCGCGCCGTGGTCGCCGCCCTGGACTCCGAGTCGATCGATTCGGTAGTCCGTCGAAGGTGTGAAGCCTTCGTTGAATGCCGGGCTTGAGCCCTGTGGCTTTCGCTGCGCGCATCAGTGAGACGGCTTCCTCAGCGACCCGAACGTTTGGCAGGCTGAGGGTCGCGGCGACGGCGAGCGCAGGGAATCGGTGTTGGCCTGGAGCTTGGGAATCGACCCGAACGGCAATGTTTGCTTCCCACCCCCACCGGTAGTTTATCGAACTTCCCTTTGGGCTGGGAGCGGTGAGATCGACTTGGCCTTTGCGTGCATCGGTGCGGTCGCCACCGACGACGTGCCAACCGGCGAAAACGTCAACTGGTCCTGGCGTCAGCACCCGCTTGTCTGCCGTTTTTGTTTCTTCAGCTACGCGTGCGGACAGAGTCTTCCGGGAGAAGCCCTTCGTTGACGGGGTCTTCACGAAGGTCTGGTCGAAGGATATATCGACCGTGTCGGAGATGCGCCGGATGCTGCGGGGCTGCTCGTTGAAGGTCATCACGAGGAACAGTTTGGTGAACTCATCAAGGCGGGCTTTGCGCTTGTCGGCAAGGTCCGTGTCGTGGGCTTTGAGGATCGCTTGGACTTCGGTGTAGGTCTTCGAGTAACGACGCTCCTGTGGGAAGGGATCCATGAGGTCGTTCATGCGATGAAAGGCACGGCTGACGTTGTGATACCAGCGTCTCTGTTCGCCGACGTGTCCAATGAAGCCGGTCATGGGACGTTCGAGGCCGAAGAGTTCTCGAGAGGCATCGCTGAGTCGTGACATGAAGATCTCCTGAAGCCTGCTCAGGAACATGGGGGAGCCTTCTTTGGCCAGAAGCAGCATGCCGGTAAGTACTGCTCGTTCAGATATGACGGATGGGCGCCCGCCGATGCTGAATGCCGTTGTGTCTTCTGCCCGCCATTCTTGAAGTTTCTCGAGGACTCCCGTTTTGCGTACGCGGGCTTCCATCAGGCTCACCGTGTCATCGGCGATGGGCTCGGGAATGCGACCGCGGCCCATAACCTCGGCCTGCGTCATCCCTCCAAGGTCGGGCTCAAGAGTTGTGAATCCGTAGCCAAGGGCGCCGGCGCTCATCGGGCTGCCACCTGACCGATGAGGAGGCCGGTGAAGTCCTCGAGGTTGCGTGTCTTGGCATGCCTCAGGTGTTTCTCTAGGCTGCCAGGCGAGAGGAAGCCCGCGGCGGACATTAGAACGCTCAGCGGAATTCCGTTGTCAATGTGGGCGATAATCCAGGTGCTGCGCAGCCGTGAGACTGTCGGTCGCACGCGAGCGGGGTTCTCGGTCAAGAAGCTCTGTATGGTGCGAGGCCGGTATTCATCCAAACGGTACCCATGAAAGACAAAGGCATCGGGCGCGCGTCCTTCGATGGCGCGAAGCATCGTGCGGTCCCACGGCTGCATGACCGGGACACGTCGAGGTCGTCGGCCTCGGACGTTGACGAGGACTCGCCCCTCGACGATCTCAACGTCTCGTACGCAAGTTTCAGCGATTTCCTCGGTGCGCAGACCGGCGCCACCGGCGAGTCCGAGGATGCCCCAGGCGTTCTGCCGTTTCAAGGATGTCGAGAGCGTTCCCGCCCAGCTGTGCATGGTTGCGACTTCGGACAGGGTGAAAGGTCGGCGGCCGGGCAGGTGCGGGGCAGGCAGGCGCTTCACCTGAGTGTCAGCCAGCGTTTCCGCGATAACGCCAAGCTGTCGGACCACACCCCACCGGTGGGGCTCCGAAAGTCCGGACATGCAGGCGTTCAAATAGCGGTAGACGTGGTTCTGCGTGTACACGCGCGGCGCGGTCAGTTCAGTACCCGTGGCCGCCCACACCCACGCGGTGAACCTTGCCGTCATGGTCATCAGCCGGCGTGCGCTCTCAAAGGTTCGCGGGTTCATCAGGATGACATTCGTGAGCGTGAACTCTCGGACGGCTACCCACTGAACCTCAGAAAGCTGTGGGCGATACCGGATGATCACCGACCAGACATGGTCCGGCATTTCTGGGTCGAGATTACGCAGATGCGCATAGGCCTTCGAATCGCTGTGAAAGGTGTCGTTGAGTCGGTCTTTTCTGCTCATGACCGGCATGTGTGCGGCGAATTTTCGAATCCAACTGTCGAATTGGCTCCCTTTCCCGACTAACATCCGCTCGTATCAACCAAAATCCCAGATCAACCGCGATTATTGAAAATTGACGATCGCGCAGCGTCCCCTGTTTTGGGTACAAAAGTCGCGATTTTGTCGAGGGCGGCAAGGTGTTTCAGCCCGGATATGCGCAGTAGTTCCTGGAGTGAAGTGCCAGCGATGAGATGTTGAAGGAGCCAGGTGGCCCGCATGCGACTTGGCCGCACGTCCAGGCTGGTGCGGGCCCGGGTGAGGAAGTCGGTGATCTGACCGGAGGCGGGGCTGGCTCGGCCGGGGCGAAAGATCAGATCGGAAGATGTCAGGCCGTTCAGTATGCGGTTCAGGGGTTGCTGCCATTCGTGTTGTAGCGGTACGACGCGCGGCCGGCTTTCCCAGACGATGACCTTTATGCCATCATCATGCAGGTCAAGGTCAGCCACCCGCACGCCGAGGAGCTCACGGGTGGAGAGCCCGGCGCCGAGCCCGAGGGCCAGCAGTGCCGTTGCGTCTTGTTTCCGACGCTCTGTACCTTGCGTGATGGCCCAACTATGTAGAGCCGCAATCTCACCCTGCGAATACGGTTTAGTCGGTGCCGAGCGGGGGATCGGCCGTCGCCGAGGAACCTCTGCGGGGTTGAGGGTGTCGATCATGAGCCAGAGCGCAGCCCGGTGGGTGGCTCTGCTGCCCGTGGCGTAGTCCTTCATGCCCAGGTGAATGAACTCTTCGGCGACCGCACGCCGGAAAATACGCGGGCGCTCCAACGGTGTGCCGCGGCTTTGCCAGCACCACAACACGAACGCCACCGCGGCCGGATACAGGGACCGTTCCAGCCGCCCGGAAGCGGACGCGGTGTCGGAGACCGCGCTCTGGACAAAGTGGCCGATGGTTCCCCAGTAGGGCAACGCGTAAATCGGCCGGTACGAATAGGCGCGCTCGTCGCCATCTGCGCGAGCTTGCCCCTCGGCGGTCGAGCTCTCGCTCATTGATGCTTCGTCGAGCCCAGGCGAAGCCGGTCATGGCCGCCAGATTTGGCAAGCCAGGAGGCGCAGTCGCCTGGGTCATCCGTGAGCGATTTCATGATGCCTTTCGGCCCGGAGGTCCGGTTGGGAGCGAAATGGTGCCGTCTCACAACGCTAGGCAAAAACCCTGTCCTCAAACCGCCGACTCATAGACAAAAGCGCTTGGGCAGCGCTGATTGTCGCCATTGTCCGCGCATAGAGCTCCTGGAGGCACCAACCCTTGGTGTCGCCAGGAAGGCATTCAAAGTGCAAACCCAATGCAACCCGAAAGAACTCCACGCCCTCGCCGTCAGGCTCTGGCAGCAGGAGCGCGATGACGATCCTGAACGATCGGACCTCTACGTCGCGGCAGACACACGAGCGGCCTCGGGCGTTTCGCCCGTGCAAAGATCTCAGCTGCGCCGCGCCGAGAATTGGACGACGGCGCTGCATCGATATGAGACCTTCTGGAGGATCAATTCGCGCACGGCCCGTGAAAACACCCGCAACCGCGCCAAGTTACCCGCCGAGGAACGTCGCATGGGCGAGTGGGCCCGCTACCAGCGCCGCTTCGAAGAGAGACTCTGCCTCTATCAGCGGATCCGCCTTGACGTTTCTCCAGCGTTCGCGTGGGACCCACAAGAGGACTCCTGGAACACAAAGCTGAAGGCCTGCGCCGCCCATCTTGAGATCAGCGGCCGGCTACCGTACTTGAATGCGGCCGATCAGACCGAGTTCCAGCTGGCTCGCTGGTTGGGCTTTCAGTTACGCCAGTACAAGTCCGGCACCCTCTCCGCCGGTCGTCGGGATCATGTAACCGCCCTGCTACAGAAAGCCGCCCTGACGGATGAACCACCAATGAGCTGATCAAAAGCGTCGTCCGATACGGCTGTCGGGCCGGACTTACGATTTAGGTGAGATGGATGTCGTCAGATCCTTACTTTGGATCGGGCTCCGTCAGCGCGGATGAGGCATCTTCTTGCCCGCGCAGTCCTGCGAGCAGCAACTATCCGCCATCCGCAGTAGAAAGAAATCTAAAAAGTCTAAAGAAATCTAAAGAGTATAAAAGGTGATGTCTGCATCAAGATTTCACAGGAATCGTAAGCCCGTGTCGGGCAGGAAAAGGGATCGCGCCTGAGAATGCTCAGGCGCGATCCCTCAGTCGAGCCGGCAGAATCTGGCGGGCAATCGGACGCTACATGCGCGGCAGCGCACTGTCGGTCGGAATTGCATACAGCGTTGAGGAGGGAAAGGTGTGATCCCGGCGGCGGGAACGAACAGTTTTCGCTGTTGTCGACCCGTCGCTTTCGGCGCGCACAAAGGCGTCGATTGTGCGCAGGTTATGGATGGCGAGCTGGATGGTGACGGCGAGCTGTGCGGCGGCGAGCCCGCCCATCTTCTGACCCGCGGTCAGGCTACCTTCCGGGCTGCGGCGCTTGAGGCGCGCGATGAAGGATTCGACCGCGACACGGTCGACGGACGCGGACGGAAAGTCGGCGTTGCGGGCGGCACTAGCCAAACTGTCGTCGGATTTTCTGTCTCCGGGCATGCTCAGTGTGGCGCCGACTGCGAGCAGGGGAGGCCGCGCTCCACTCGAGTTCTTACTGTCGATGCCGAGCGCAATATTCGCGTCCCAACCCCATAGCGGCCTCCCGCTGCGAGCCTTCCTGGGATCGTTTCGGGCGGTCTCGGTGGAGTCCGCTGTACCGGGTCCATGGGGTTCGGATTCGATGAGCCAGCCCGCGAAGACTTCCACCGGGCCGGCTTCGCGTCCCCATCCGTCGGTTTTGGATTCGTTCGTAACCTTCTGTTCGAGGTTCGACTTGGTGAAACCCTTTCGGAGGGGCGACTCGATGCGGAACTGGTCGAGAATGATCCTCCTGTCCGGTATCGCTTGCCGAACGCTCTCGGGCTGTTCCATATGGGTCGTCGTGAGGAATGCGTGCGTGAACTCGTTCAGTCGGCCTTTCATGATCTTCTCCTGTTCAGGATCGTGTGCCACGAGGATCCTTTGGACTTCTGTGTAGCTGTGCGCGCGAGCGCGACCTTCCGGGAACGGGTCCATCACGGCGAGCATCCGGTGGAAAGCGCGGTGCGTGTTGTCACGCCAGCGGCGTTCCTCGCGGACCGAATCCGCGCCCGTCTCGTTCGCAGCGGGCAAGCCGAGAAAGCTTCGGGAGGCGGCGCTGAGACGGTATTGGAACAGATAGGCGAGACTGCTAATCAGGAGCGGGTGCCCTTCGTTGGAGAGGATGAGGAGTCCGACGAGAATCGCCCGCTCGGGAATCAGCGCAACACGTGTCGTTGTACCGGCGGCGCGAGCGTCCTCGTCTCGCCATGCGGCGAGCTTGTCGAGGACCCCGGATTTGTCCAGCAGCGCGTTCATCGCCGCCAGATGCTTCGGCTCGACGACGCCGAAGGCGTTCGCGGTTGCACCGCGGTGGGTTGTCCGGTCGTTTTCGTGGGGCTTGGAGGTCATTGTTCTGTCCAGTTCGTTTTCGTTATTGGTGATCGGATTCGGAATGTTGATGAGTCGGTTCTTTGTCATGCCCTCGATGTGTGCGGCACGAATTCGGTTTTCGGGTACTTTTTGGTATTTCTAGGACAGATCCGACGATGATTCACATAAACTCCCTGATCAGTCGGCTAAAAAGATTTTTAAAATTCTTTTGAAATGCTTCAGATTCGGCCGGTAAAGGGCCAATTTCGGCATTGGATGTGCATCGCACGGCTGTCTCATATGAATTCGTGGTTCGCCGCGCAGTCGGCGGCCGGCTGCCCTGTCGTGGGTCCGCGTCCCGAACGATTCCTTGTTTTGGTCCGCCCATCGATCGCTGATGCAACCGTACGTATTCGGTGGGTTTCAATCCGCCGACTCATCGACAAACGCCAACAGACCTCTTCCGTCGCTTGTGGGCGAGACCATAGCGTCGGCTCAGTAACGGGTTTCCGTGGACGGACGGGGGAGCGATCAGCATGAATGAGCCGGTGGGCATCCTCTTTCGAACCAGCCAGGAGCGCCGGCTGCTCCCGCTGGACTCCTGGCAACACCTGCGGAAGGTCCTGGACGTGGACTGTAACTTCCTCGAATTCTCACGTCCGTCCGGTCGCGTGTTGCCGGCGTTGCGTGTGGTCATGGCGCGGATCCTTGAGAACTGGGAGTTCCACGCTGAACTCGACACTCTCGACGATGAAGCGTCCCTCGCCATTGAAGGACGGCTGCCGCCGGATGTGGGCGCGGTCATCGCGGCACTCGAGACGATTTTTACTCGGCAGTACCCTGCAGCGCCCGCGATGGTCGGGGCGGAGCCGTTTGAAGTTCGGGCGTCGTCGTTGCGGGCCGGGCGCCTGCTCGTGCGCACCGAGAGCGGCAGTAGCTATTTGATTGATATGGATGCCGGATATTTGCAGCGTGTCCGCGGCACCGACCCGTCACCGGATCCTGAAGTTGCTCCGGCCTCTTCTCTGCGCCGGGACGGCGAGAGTCTGAAAGTGTTGCGGGTGCACCAGTTACGAGTCGGTTGCCGGGCGATCATTGACGTGGAGCCGTTGGGTGATCCGCGCAGGGTGTCGTTCACCCGGCGCACCACGACGATCGTGACAGGGATCGAACCGTGGCCGGACGAAACATGAACCACACCGGAACTGATGCCGAGGCAATCAATCGCAGCATCGGACCCTTCTACACCGCGGACAGTCTCGCCCCGGCAATGGGCCTCACCGAGGCGCAGCTTGTCCAGCTGGTCACTGATGGCGTCATCGTTGGTGTTCATTCGGTCGAGGGGGACCTGGTTGTGCCGACTCGCCAGTTCCGTGACCGGCTAGAGCCGGCACCGAATCTGCCAGCCCTGGTTCGCATCCTGCGTCACGGTTTGGGGGAGTGGACGATCGCTCAATGGGTCCTCGCCCCGGCACCCTCGTGGGAGGGCCTGTGCGCGATCGATCTCATCTTTCGCGGCTGGAGCTACCCGGTGCTGTTGGAAGCCTGGCGCGACGTCATGCGCTGGAGCGATAACACCGCGGCCCTTGAGGAGCCGGCCGGACCTGTCGGTTGGGACTGGGACGCCTTCGACCCCACAGAAAACGCACCCGGACGGACACCACACCACCCGCGAATCAGGCCGGGCGACGCGCGTGGAGAGTGACGGGCCTCCGGAACGTCTTTTCGCGGCCTCCGCGCCGTCTCGTCACCAAATACCCACGCCAGGACCCCGCACGAAGGCGCCGAATCTAACCGCACTTGAAAGGAGACCATTGTGACCGGCGACACCACACCCTTGAACATGGCCGCGAAGATCGGGCTTATCGGCGACGTCCATGGTGATCTCGGCGCGATCCTTGATGCCGCCACGTTCATGGCCGAGCGCGGCGTGAACGTTCTCCTCGCGCTCGGAGACGTGGGTTTGCTCTGGCCGGGCGAGAACGGACAACAAAGACTCACGAAATTGAGCAAACGACTGGCCGATCGCGGGCAAACCTTCTACTGGGTCGAGGGCAACCACGACGACCACCACCGTCTGAATCAGTTCCCGATCGCAGCCGACGGGCTGCGGCACCTGAGCGAGAGAATCGTGCATCTGCCTCGCGGATACCGCACAACGCTGGCCTCCGGTAAAAGCCTCGCCGCGCTCGGCGGGGCAAACTCGATCGACCGATTCCTGCGAACGAGCGCCTCGTGGTGGGCGGAGGAATCCATCACGGACGACGACCTCAACACCCTCGGTGACGAGCACGCCGACATCCTTGTCGGCCACGACGCCCCGCTAGATATCCTCAGCCTGGACCGGTCATTAGCGGCGACGGATCGGTTTTGGTCGCAGGAAGCGCTCGACTACGCCCGCCAAGGCAGGCGAATGTTTCACCGTGGCTTCCTGCAAACCAACCCGATGCTCTATCTTGGCGGTCACTACCACCAACCGATCGACGAGGTCGTCGGCTACATCACCGACACGATCACCTTCGCCTCCCGGATCGTTGTCATGGATATGGTCCAGCATCCGGATTCCGCGTGTGCCGCGATTCTGGACACGGACACGCTCGCCCTCGAATTCTTCACCCTCCGCGGACAAGCCCTGCCTGCCGGCCCCGCCCAGGTCGTCGAGCTGACCGAGAAGATGAGCGGCCGATGGCTGATCCACACCATCGGCAGCCACCACATCCTCGACCTCGACCGGAGAACAATCGAACGCCGCCCCGGCCCCAACTCGATAGCAACAACCAGCGACGAAGTGCACTATCTGCGCAGCCTGAACACGTGCCGGATCGGCGAACGAGGCAGATGGACCATGAAAGGCGACTACCTCACCGACTACTACTGGCACGCTTCCTCAGCCATCCGCCACATCGAACCCCTCACCGACGCCGACACGAAAGCCATCGAGGATGCCATCAGAAATTGACCCGGCAGGCAGCGATCAGCCTCCCGACCTGGACGAGCCCGGTGTGTGGTTCGTGGAAACCGCGTCGGGAACCCGTGTCCTTGTCCTCGTCGCGTGCACACCAACCGGCGAACACATCACCGTCGTCACCCGATTCACACCCTCCTCGCACGGCTCCGCACTGAACGGGGTACCGATGACGGTGAAGTGCGTGACTGACCCGCGCGTCGGTGAACGATGGCACATGATCGTCCTCGCACTCGATCCCAAGCACGAAATCGCGCAACAAATCGCCGAAGGCGGAGTGCCCGCGTATGTCACCACGCCGATAGTCAGCATCCGTCGCTTGGAATAGGGTGAAGGCAGCACTGCTCCAATGGCTTTCTACCCCGATGTAAAGTCGACGGCGCCTGCCGGTCAACGGTAGCGAAGCCATCAAAACGCACTTCGGTCGTCCGCCATTTCGAAGGCGCGGCCGAATCCAGCGCATATGCTGTCTCGGAAACCTTTGGCCGTCGCCTCCGCTTTTCTACGCGTGCACATGTCCGAGGTCGAGCACTGCGAGCCGACTCGGGCGACAGCTCTTGTACTGGCGTGCGGCTCCCGCCTGGCAGGCCTGGACAATAGGGCGGTCCGAGAGCGGCAACGGGCAGTGAGTGACTTTCGGCCCTATTGCCAGCCGGGGCATCTTTCTAACGTGGGCATTAGCAATGTACTGATTCCTCTGCCCCTGAGCTGATCCACTAGTGGGGCTTAACGAAGGAAGATCATTATGAAAGCCCTCGTCTACAACGGTCCTGGTGAGAAGTCATGGACGGATGTACCAGACCCGGTGATCCTTCATCCCACAGATGCCATTGTGCGGGTGGACACGACCACGATCTGCGGAACCGATCTACACATTCTGAAAGGTGATGTGCCGGCCGTTCAGCCGGGACGGATCCTGGGCCATGAAGGGGTCGGAACCGTTGTCGAGGTCGGCGCCGGGGTGGGAAACCTCGCGGTCGGCGACAGGGTGATCATCTCCTGCATCAAGTCGTGCGGACACTGCGCGAACTGTAAGTCGGGCCTGTACTCGCATTGCCTGGGCGAGGAGGGCGCCTCGGGAATCGGTTGGGTTTTCGGCCACCTCATCGACGGGACACAGGCGGAGTATGTTCGCGTGCCTTACGCCGAGAATTCGCTGTATGCGCTTCCGCCCGGGGTCAGCGACGTGCAGGCTGTGATGCTTTCCGACATCCTTCCGACCGGTTTCGAGATCGGGATTCGATATGGAGGGGTCAAGCCTGGAGATGTCGTCGCCGTCATTGGCGCCGGACCGGTCGGGTTGGCTGCAATGGTCACGGCAGGCCTCTATGGCGCTGCGGCAGTGATCGCGATCGATCTCGATGAAAACAGGCTCGCGAAGGCCAGGGAATTCGGTGCCACCGACGTCGTCCTCTCCAGCGCGAATGATTGGAGGGAGCAGGTTCTGCTACGGACGGATGGGGCCGGCGTTGACGTTGCCATCGAGGCCGTCGGCGTTCCAGAGACGTTTGGCATGGCCATCGATCTGGTTCGCCCGGGAGGTTCCGTGGCGAACGTCGGCGTGCACGGCAAGCCCGTCGACCTGCACCTCGAGGACCTGTGGATTCGCAACATCACCATCAGCATGGGGTTGGTCAACACCGACACGACACCCCTGCTCCTGAAGCTCGTGGCGCAGAAGAAGCTTCTGGCCGAGAAATTCGCGACCCATCACTTCGATTTCGATCACATCATGGATGCCTACGACACGTTCTCCCACGCCGCGCAGACGGGCGCCCTCAAAGTCGTTATCGAACGATGAGCGGCGATCAGGACGCTCTGGCATCCGCGGAGCATGCGCGTCTGCGTTTCCTCGGCGCGACGTCGACGGTTACGGGGTCGAGATACCTTGTCGAGTCACGGGGCCGCCGAGTGCTGGTCGATTGCGGACTCTTCCAGGGGTACAAGCAACTCCGTGAACGGAATCGGCTGGCCTTCCCCGTCGCGCCGGCATCGATTGATGCTGTCCTGTTGACCCATGCGCACCTCGACCACAGCGGCTATCTGCCCGCTTTGGTGCGCGATGGTTTCCGTGGTCCCATCTATTCGACGGCAGGAACAGCAGAACTCTGCACGCTGCTTCTTCCCGATAGCGGCTACCTGCTCGAGGAAGAAGCGAGTTTCGCAACGCGCCGCGGCTCGTCACGCCACGACCGACCACGCCCGGTCTATACCGCGGCGGATGCGAAACGGTCACTCGACGCTTTCCGATCACTCAACTTCGATGAGGTCACTGACCTGGGCGGGGGGATCAAGGCAACCTTCGTTCCGGCCGGCCACATACTGGGGGCCTCCCAGATTCGGCTGACGGTCGGGGAGGCGAGGGTGCACTTCACCGGGGATCTTGGCCGCGCGGACGACCCACTCATGCGAGCTCCCCGCCCCTTGGACGACTCGGATGTGCTCGTCACCGAATCAACGTATGGAAACCGTACGCATTCGACGACAGATCCCGAGGTCGAACTCGGCGATGTAATCAGGCGAGTGGCCAAACGTGGCGGGGTTGTCCTGATTCCCGCGTTTGCTGTCGGCCGGTCGGAGACGGTACTCCTGCATCTCTCGAGGCTTCGTGACCGAGACGAGATTCCCGCCATTCCGGTCTTCCTCAACAGCCCGATGGCGGTGGACGCATCCAGCATCTATCACCGTTATCCCGATGAACATCGCCTCAGCCGGCAAGAATTCGAAAGGATGTATGCCCTTCCGACTATGGTTCGCACGGTCGACGAATCGAAGCTTTTGAATCTTCGAGGGGGACCGATGGTCATCATCTCGGCAAGCGGCATGCTCACCGGCGGACGTATCCTGCACCATCTCCTCGCGTATGGATCCGATGCAAGAAATGCTATTGTCCTGACCGGATACCAAGCAGGCGGAACTCGTGGAGCGGCTCTGCTGAGCGGCGAGAGACGACTTCGAATCTACGGTCAGGATGTGCCGATCGCCGCAGAAATCGTCGCGATGGGCAGTCTCTCCGCGCACGCGGATGGTGATGGGCTCATCGAATGGATGCGGCCGGTCTCCCATCCACCGGCCATTACATACATCACGCACGGAGAACCGGAAGCGTCCGACTTCCTCCGAGCGCGAATCAAGCGGGAACTCGGGTGGAACGCCCGGGTCCCCGAACAGCTGGAAAGTGTCGATCTCGCCACGGTGACTGGTGACCGTGATCCCTCGCTCGAACCGCGACCGGGTCTAGGCTCAGAGGCATGACGGCACCGAAGCCGACGCCCAGTGGTTCTCCGGCGCCCGCAGAATCCTTGATCTCACCCGATGTGGTACGCAGCTTCCGCAGCGAGTTGAAGCGTGGTGAGGATGTGATCGACCCGCTCACTTTTGCCGGGTCCATTCCTCAGGATCGCGGTATTGCTCCGCGCATCCGCATCGGGCACAGCCGGTGGTTCAATCTGCTGTGGCTGATTCCGATCGGTTTCGTGTTGCTCATCACCGCGGTAGCCGTCGCGAAGGGTATTCGCGATCTGCCGGCCGTTGCCTCCTTCATGAAGACGTACCCCGGTGCGTCCACCCTGCCAGATTCTGCCCCGGTCGGCTTTCCCGCATGGTTGGGCTGGCAGCACTTCCTGAACATGTTCTTCATGATCTTCATCATCCGCTCGGGTGCGCAGATCCTGACCGATCATCCGCGCCTGTACTGGACGCGGCACTCGACCCCGGGTAGAGACTGGTTCCGGGTGCAGAAGCCGGTTCCCGAAGACCCGCTGTGGACGGCGAAGAAGGATTCGATCAGCCTGCCGCAGCAGATCGGCCTGCCGGGGCTGCGGCACTCCATCGGCCTGGCCCGCTGGTGGCATTTGGGAATCGACACGCTGTGGCTGGCCAACGGCATCGTCTTCTTCGTGCTGTTGTTCGCGACCGGCCAATGGATGCGCCTGGTGCCGTTGAGTTGGGACGTCATCCCGAACTCGATCTCGGTTGCTATCCAGTATCTTTCGCTGGACTGGCCGACCGAGAGCGGCTGGACCAACTACAACAGCCTGCAGCTGATCGCCTACTTCGTCACGGTATTCATCGCGGCCCCGCTCGCGCTCATCACGGGACTGGGCATGTCGCCGGCCCTCTCCACGCGCTTTCGCCGCATCAGCTCGGTCTTCAGCATCCAGGTAGCCCGCTCCCTGCACTTTCTGGTGCTGTGCTGGTTCCTGCTGTTCATCGTCGTGCACGTCACGCTCGTGCTGACCACCGGTGCACTGAAGAACCTCAACCACATGTACGCCGGGCGCGATGACCAGTCCTGGATCGGGTTCTGGATCTTCGCGGCGTCGATGGTGGTGATCATCGTGGGCTGGGTCGCGGCCACCCCGCTGACAATCCGGCATCCGCGCCTTATCCAGAAGGCCGGTTACGCGCTGATCGGGCCCGCGCAGCGACTGTTCGAGCACATCGACGCAAAGCCCGGCCAGTACACGGAAAAAGATATCTCCCCGTATCTGTGGCACAACGGGCAGTATCCGGAGTCCGACGAGTACAAGGCACTTTTCGACAACGACTTTCGCGATTACCGGCTGCGCGTCAACGGGCTCGTGGAGAACCCCGTGGAGTTGAGCCTCGCGCAGTTGCGTTCGATGGCGTACCACGAGCAGATCACGCAGCACTTCTGCATCCAGGGCTGGTCAGGGGTGGCCAAGTGGGGCGGCGTCTCGATGCAGTCGATCCTTGAGCTGGTCAAGCCGGCACCCGAGGCCAAATGGGTGGTCTTCTATTCGCTGGGCGACGGCCCGGACGAGGGTGTGTACTACGACGCGCATCCGATCGAGCAGATGGGCTACCAACTCACGATGCTCGCTTATGACATGAACGGGGCACCGCTGTCGTACGGTCACGGGGCGCCGCTTCGGCTGCGCAACGAGGTGCAACTCGGTTTCAAGATGGTCAAATGGATCAAGGGCATCGAGTTCGTCGAGCACTTCTCCGAAATCGGCGGAGGCTTCGGCGGATACAACGAGGACCACGAATTCTTCGGGTACCGGCAATCGATTTAGAAAATCTGAGAGCGCGCGGGCCAAGGTTTTGCACCGACGTATTTCATTGACTCAGCCCCCTATGGCACGTTCTTACCTCATCGATCGTCACCGCGTCGAAACTGCGTGGGCTCGGGCTACGAGCTGCGACGGAGGTGCATGAAGCAACGAAGTGGCGGCGGAATGTCTTCCCGAAGACAAGGTGGCCGCCGTGCGGGGCGTCACGTTCTGTCTATCCTCTTCGCATTGCGTGCGATTGCCGAGCATCGTGACCGGAAAATGGTCGCGGTCGGACAGCGGCTGCCGGTGATCGGCTGACGTAGCCCCGTTGTAACCCTGGAGTCGGAGTCTTTCGAGGGGACCAATGGCCCTGTTCGCCGTTCTGGCCTGCTGCGAGATTGGGATGCATGAGCACTTCAACCTCTTCGCCATCAACGCGGGCGACACAAGCGCAACACACAATTGGCCTTCCGGCAGCTTCTGCCCTGGTTGTGGGATCGGTCATTGGTACCGGTGTCTTCGGCCTCCCCTCCGCCCTCGCGGCATTCGGACCCATCAGCCTGCTCGCGTTCGTGCTCGTGACGATCGGTTCTCTTGCGCTGGCCGTCGTCTTCGGACGGTTGACGAGAAAAGTACCGGGTTCCGGTGGACCTTATCTGTATGCGCGTGCCGCATTCGGTGACTTCGCGGGGTTCCTGAACGCCTGGTCCTATTGGGTCACAGCCTGGGCAGGCAACGCAGCGATCGTGGTCGCTCTCACCGGCTACGTCGAAGTCTTCGTCAACCGTGGGCACAACATCTGGTGGTCCATCGTGATCGCGGCGGTGGCACTCTGGATTCCGGTCATTGTGAACCTCTCGGGCATTCGGAACATGGGAGGAGCCCAGATCGTCTTCACCGTTCTAAAACTCGTGCCGCTCGCCTTCATCGCGATCATCGGCTTGTTCTTCATCAATCCGGCGAACTTCGGTGCGTTCAACTCATCCGGTACGAACGGGTGGTCCGCGCTGGCCGGTGCGGGAGCCATCGCTTTGTTCGCATACCTTGGAATCGAGACCGCGTCCGTAGCAGCAGGCAGAGTGCGCAACCCCGGCGCGAGCGTCCCTCGGGCCACAATCTATGGAACCGTCGCCTGCGCCGTCGTCTACATTCTCGGCACATTCGCCGTGTTCGGAACCGTCAGCAACAAGGCGCTGAGGTTGTCGACCGCACCGTTCAGTGACGCCGCGAATGCCATCTTCGGTGGAAGCTGGTCGGGTGACATCGTTGCTGTCGCAGCGATCGTCTCCGGACTCGGATGCCTGATCGGGTGGACCTTCATCGTCGGCGAGATGCCGAATGCCGCTGCGAAAGACGGAATGTTCCCGCGAGCTTTTGCACGCGAAAAGCGCGGCGTGCCGACCTTTGGCATCCTCGTCTCAACGATACTTGCGACCCTGTTGACCGTCTTGGCCTACACGAACTTCTCGCAGGTGTTCACGACCGTCGTGCTGCTCACGGTCTTCACTGCCGTGATCCCGTACCTGTTCTCGGCGGCGGCGCAGTTGTACTGGCTGCTCACAGGTACCCGCAAGACTTCCTGGCCGAACTTCGCCAAAGACATGACCATCGCAATCGCGGCGCTCGTCTTCAGTTTCTGGGCACTCCTCGGAACGGGCGCCGAGGCGGCGTATTACGGTGGCTTCTGCTTCCTGCTCGGCGTTCCGCTCTATGTCTGGCTCACCGTCTCGCGCCGACGAAATGGTCAGGACAGCTCGAACGATCAGGGCAGTCCGCCGAATGCGATGCCGGTTGCAGCGGAAGCCCCCGAGCCGGATGAGGCAATCGCCATTGAGGAGCCGGTCGCATCGAATGTTGTCTTGGCAGTTGCCGAAGGCCAGGAGATCGGGTCATGAGCGCGATCGCCGAACCGCTGATGGCGACGGATGCCACATCGGCCGCCGAGCGGACACACCCGTTGGGCGTACACTCCGAGATCGGGAAACTCCGCTCCGTTATCGTGCACCGGCCAGGACTCGAGCTTGCCAGACTGACCCCACAGAACCGGGAAGAGCTTCTCTTCGACGACGTACTCTGGGCAGCACGAGCACGCTCCGAGCATGACGGTTTCGCCGACGCGCTGCAGGCGCGCGGGGTTCAGGTGTACCACTTCGATGAACTCTTGGCCGAAACTCTTCGTGTTCCCGACGGTCGCGCGTTCGTCCTTGACCGTCTCTGCACCGACGAGACGATGGGACCAAACCTCGCCCCACAACTGAGAAGCCTCCTCGACGACCAGGACCCGGCGCGGCTCGCCGAACTCCTGATCGGCGGCATCGTGGCCGGAGATGTGCCCGCGCCGCAGAACCGCAGCGTGCGCTGGGAGAGCCTCGGCGGCGACGACTTCCTCGTGCCACCGCTGCCTAACACGCTCTTTCCGCGAGACAGCTCCGCATGGATCTACGGCGGCGTGAACGTCAACGTGATGGCGAAGCCTGCGCGCGTACGTGAGACGGTGCATGTGCGCGCCATCTACAACTTCCACCCACTGTTCGAAGGCCAGTCCTTCGAGCAGTACCACCGGGAGGAAGAACGAACGCAGGCCGCCAGCATCGAGGGCGGAGACATCCACGTGCTCGGAGACGGGGTGGTGCTCATCGGCATGGGGGAGCGCACCACACCCATGGCCGTCGAGATGCTTGCCCAGGCACTCTTCACCTCGAAGCAGGCTTCTCAGGTCATCGCGGTGAAGCTCCCGCACTCGCACGCGATGATGCACCTGGACACCTTGCTGACCAACATCGATCGCCACACCTTCGTCATCTACCCGTACCTGGATCGACACAGTCTGAGATCCTGGCTGATCACCCCCGATGCCGGCGGCGATCGAAACCGTTCGCACCTCGGTAAGGAACGAGAACTCTTCCCGCTCCTCGCGGACGTACTCGGCGTGGGCAGCGTAACCGTGCTGGCCACCGACGAGGATCCGCGCGCCGCGGCCCGCGAACAATGGGACGACGCAAACAACTATCTGACCATCGAACCCGGGGTGGTCGTCGGTTACGACCGCAACGTCACAACCAACACGATGCTGCGCAGGCACGGCATCGAGGTCATCACCGTTGCCGGCAGCGAATTGGGCCGAGGCCGTGGCGGATCGCGATGCATGACCTGCCCCATCTCCCGCGACCCGGTCGCATCCGAGCCAGCCCGATGACGGGTTCAACGGACATGCGCGACCCGATCCACCTGCTCAAGGACATCGATCTGACCCAGGCGCGCATTCTCGAACTACTCGAGTTGGCCACGCAACTCAAGATCGCCAAGAAACAGGGAACCGAGCGCGCTCGGTTGTCACGCAACAACATCGCGTTGATCTTCGAGAAACCTTCCACGCGAACCCGTAGCGCCTTCGAGGTCGCCGCCCAAGACCAAGGCGCAGGCGTCACCTACGTCGACCCGGCGAGCAGCCACATGGGTGTTAGCGAATCCGTCGAGGACACAGCGAGGGTTCTCGGGCGCCTCTACGACGGCATCGCCTTCCGCGGCTTTCAACAGGCGACCGTGGAGACGCTGGCCAGATACGCCGGAGTGCCCGTATGGAACGCGCTCACCGACCTCTGGCATCCCACGCAGGCGCTGGCGGACATGCTCACGATGCGCGAACACGCGGGCAAACCGCTGACCGAGGTGTCGGTGTGCTATCTCGGCGACGGGCACAACAACGTTGCCAGGAGTCTTCTGATGACGGGTGCGCTGCTCGGGCTGGACGTCAGAATCGCCGCGCCCGCCGTACTTCATCCGGACCCTGCAGCGGTCGAGGCGGCGGCGCACGCCGCGACCAGATCCGGTGGACACATCATGGCGACGGATGATATCGACAGCGCCGTTCGCGGCGCTGATTTTCTCTACACGGATGTCTGGGTGAGCATGGGCGAACCGGATTCGGAATGGGATGCGCGGGTCGAGGCACTGCGCCCCTTCCGTATCGACGCAAACATGCTTGCGCGCACCGGGAACCCGAAGACACAGTTCCTGCATTGTCTGCCGAGCGTCCACGACGATACGACGACGCTCGGGCGGCACCTGCACGAACAATACGGACTCAATGGCGTGGAAGTCAGCGACGACGTCTTCCGCTCGCCTCGTTCGCTCGTATTCGAGCAGGCGGAGAATCGGATGCATACGATCAAAGCGGTCCTCGCCATGTCACTTGATCCGGCGGATCGCCGGACCGAAGGGTGTTGAATGTCGCGCATCGTGGTGGCACTTGGCGGCAACGCACTGCTACGCCGGGGAGAGAAACCCGATGCGGTGACTCAGGCTGAACATCTCGGTGATGCGTGGCCGGCGCTCGCGAAACTCGCCGCGGAACACGAGGTCGTGATTGTGCACGGCAACGGTCCTCAAGTGGGCCTGCTGGCGATGGAGAACGGCGAGGACACCACGCTGAGCGCACCCTACCCGTTGAGCGACATGGTTGCGGAAAGCCAGGGACTCATCGGATTCTGGCTGCAACGCGCGTTGGGAGACGCGGGCCTGCGCAAAGACGTTGTTGCGCTCATCTCCCGAACCCTGGTCGATCCGACTGATCCGCAGTTGCTGTCTCCGACAAAATTCGTCGGAGTGAGCTACGACGAATCCCGTGCCCGTACTCTCGCGAAGACTCACGGATGGAGCATCGCCGCTGATGGGTCCGGTTGGCGCAGGGTCGTCCCCTCTCCGCTCCCCATCCGCATCCTCGAAAGTTCCCGCGCGATCACCCTGCTCGATGCCGGCGCGACGGTCATCCTTGCCGGCGGCGGGGGAATCCCGGTTATTCCCCATGGCACGGGCCTGCGTGGCATTGATGCGGTCGTCGACAAAGACTATGCCGCAGCCCGAATCGCGACCGACATCGACGCTCAGCTACTCGTGATCCTCACCGACGTTCGCGGAGTCATGACCGACTTCGGAACACCTGCAGAGAAGCTTCTGCGCATTCTCCGCGTCGATGAGATCGAGGTGAACACCTACCCGGACGGATCCATCGGGCCCAAGGTCAGAGCCGCGGCAGATTTTGTCTCGACGACAGGTGGCCGGGCGCTGATCGGATCCCTGGAGCGGTTGGAAGCGGTCATGGGTGGCACCGACGGAACGGAAATCCTCGGAACTTTGTGACTGTGCCGGGTGGGCCCAGCGGCGAGAAACCACTCGGAATCGGACCCGAGATTCATGTCTCCTGGGAATGCCCAAGCTGCTCGGGTTCGCCCGTCGTCGAAAGGATCGACTCTTCGTCATTCTTCTTTCGGCGATGCGCACCACTCACACCGAAGAGGTACACGGCGTCGAGAACTCCGGCTGTGTTGGTCAGCAGCAGTGTGACAAACCACGGCTTACTGTCCTCCTTCGACGCCCGCCAGAGGGATGCGCCCTTCCACGCGAGGCTCCACGCTATGACGGCCACGGCAAGTCCGCGACCGGCCGGGCTCAGACTGTGCTCTATCGACCCGGGAAGACGTCCGTGTTGGTGAGACTGCCGCTGATGCCCCGCACCTTCGGAGCCCGGCCTGCGGGTCGAGCTGGCGTATGAAGCTTTCAACATGATCTACTCCTCAGGATCTGCGCGCGTCAGAGCCACAGCTCGTCGCACGCTCATTTCAGACGAATCGGCATCTGATCCGGCCATTCTGATCCGTTTCGACGCATCCGCCAAGAGTCGAAAGGCCCTGGTGGCGTCAATGCAGATACCCGGTAAAGGAGGGCAGCGCTGAGTTCGCTTCCTAGTCGTCCGTTTATGACTGGCGGGGCCAATCACTGATTCGAGTTGGTCAGGCTGGACTGGCGCAGCAGCTTGGCGGCAGCGTGATCCCAGATCAGATATTGTCCCCACTCCTCGGCCCGATCCGAACGAGTACCGCCGAGTGCAACGAACAGGTGGCCAGCGCGCTGAATATATCCGATGACAACATGGTTATGTTGGATCTTGTAGTAGCCGGGCCCGATCCTGTTGACATCCAGATTCATGGATTCCACTTCGTCCTTCGCATTCACGACGCGGACTGATACCCGGTGAACATCGTCAATCCCAGCAACCCGATCTTGCGTCTTCATCGTGACCACCTCCTTCGGTCGGAGACCCATCAACTTGAATCGGCCCGAAGGACCCATTGAGAGAGTAGTTATGCGTCATGGCGCCGTCAGGCGCCGAGCGCCGCGAGGCCATGGTAAACGGCAAAGACAGGCCACACGATTGCTTTGAGCAAGCCGAGGACCACGGCCCAGAAGCTTCCATCTGACTGAGCGACGAAATAGATCGCCGCACCGATATACGCAAGGAGGAAGAAGAATCCCCACGCTCCATTGCGCTCCACGAAACGCGTACGATCAGCCATTCTGTGCCTCCTGGGTCATGTTCTGCAAACCTCTGCGCATCGCTTCGTTCAGCGTCTCTCGCGGTAGCCAGCGCACGATGCCGAGAAGTGCCAGAACGAGCACGAGTTGGGCGACACCGGTCGCAAAGTACAGCGCTTGAAGCCAGGAGATCCCCGCGATGATCCCCGTCTCGATGAAGATCCAGATTGTCATCCCGATCCCCGCGATCGCCGTCCACACGAGGGCCATCTCCTTTCGAAGGAGAAGGAGGACAAATGAAATCGTTTGAGTTCCGCCGACAACAATCAGCAGAATCCAGCCGGGCCCCGTGAACGAGCCGAACGGGCTGTGTGTGAGCATTGACAGCGGCATCTCGAGCCCGCCTGTCGCCAGAATCGCAATGCCCCCGGAGATCGCCGACAGCGCGTTGAAGACTGTGACGACAACGAGCGTCCAGAAGGCGAGCAGCCGAAACTTTGTCACCATGCCCGTGCCTCCCTCCACCCGTCAGACTCACTGCAGCTAGCAGGCTCAGGGCTAGTCAAGACCCGCGCGAGAGCATTCAGTAGTGCCGAAGGTCCCGTCGCCCGCAGTGCTCCAGAGCCGTGCAGGGCTTCGACTCAGCTGAGGGGATGTTCGATTCGATGGCCCGGACTCAGCCGATGTCGTCGACCCGAGAGCACGATGGTTGCGGGCTCTGCCTGTGCCGCGGCCGCAGTGACGACGAGTTGCCGGTGATCAACATCGATATTGACCCAGTGATCTCGGTAGGTCAGATCGAAGCGAAGTCGTTCCACTTCATCGGGCAGGGCCGGGTTGAGCCACAGCGCATCGTCGCGCACTTCGATTCCGGTGTAGCAGCGTTGAAGAAGGTCGACGCTACCAGCCATCGCTCCAAGGTGGAGGCCTTCGGCAGTCGTTCCTCCTTGAATGTCGGCGAAGTCTGTGTCGAGCGCCAGCTGGAACTGCCGCCAGGAGCCTGACCGGTCGGATCGGGCTTGCACCCACGCGTGAACCACTGACGAGAGGCTTGATCCGTGAGCTGCGCGAGTCGAGTAGTAGTCGACCGTGCGCAGGATCATCTCGGGCGGCAGCGCATAACCGAGGCGTCCCAATACGGCCCGGAGTTCCTCGGCTGAAAAAAGGTAGAACAACATGAGTGCGTCTGCTTGTTTGGTGACCTGGTAGTTGCGCACCGTGTCGCCTTCAGCATCCAGGATCAGGTCCAAGCGGCCGATGTTGCCATAGCGTGCCCGATACGCGTCGAGATCGAGTTCGGCCAGCTTCTCATATCCTGCGAACTGGCTGATGACGCCCGCGTGGAAAGGAACATACAGGGTTTGAGTCAGCTCTTCCCAATGCGACAATTCCGCGTCGCCGACGCCGAGTTGGGCGAGCACGTCGGTGCGGTGGTCGTTACGAATCATCGATACCAGCCGGATCGCCTGGCTCAGCAGCCACGCGATCATCACATTGGTGTAGGCGTTGTCGTCGATGCCGACTCTTGCCACTTGGGGATAGGAGTCATGGAACTCATCAGGGCCCATGACTCCGGTGATCCGCCACCGGCCTAAAGCTGGGTCGAACGTGGCGAGGCTGGCGAAGAATCGCGCGCACTCCAGAAAGACTTCCGCTCCGGCGTTGAAGAAGAATGCGGTATCGCCCGTGGTCTGCCAGTTTTGCCAGAGTTCATACGCCAGAGCCAAACCGACGTGGCGTTGACGCCCCGAATTGTCGGGGATCCAGGCACCCGTCCTCACGTTCAACAACTGATGCGGGGTCTCATCTCGTCCGTCGCTGCCACTCTGCCATGGAAACATGGCACCGCTATGACCCGCATCCTGTGCGGCGATTCGGGCTGCGGGGAGTCTTCTGTGTCGGTACAGCAACATCGCACGCGAGCTGTCGGGAAAGCGCGCATTCAACACCGGATAAATGAAAAGTTCGTCCCAGAAGATGTGGCCAAGATACCCCTCGCCGCCGAGCCCTCGCGCTGGAATGCCGACATCGAGTTCGGCAACGTGAGGGGATGCGACCTGCAGGAGGTGGAAGAGCTGTAAGCGCACGATGGAGGAAACGTTTTCTCCAGGGCGCGATCGCGCATCCTCGCTGATGTGTTCGTCAGGTTTCCGCAGTGTGACCGAGAGTTCAGAACGTCGCCACAAGCGAGACCAGGCCAACGCATGGGAGGCCGCGAGTTCAGCGAAATCGGGGGCGGTCGCCGCCATAGCGTCCGCGGCCAGGGCCGGCTCAGATATCGCACGGTCACGGGAGGTGAAGACAGCGACGACCTTCTCAACGCTTACGCGGCCTCTCTCGGCAATCTGCACCGACAGATCCTGAGTGATCTCCGTGTGACGCCTCGTGGTGGCGCGATGCGTTGTTTCATCTTTTCCGTAGCCGACACCGACACCGACACCAAGGCGGATCCGTGCCGACTCCGCGACGAGTATGTCCGACTGCACGGTTCGAGCGGTGGTTGAGAGGATATCTGGGCTGTCGCTTCTCAGCTGAATTGCTCCGAGGTGCCGGTCAGCGTCAAGACGTTCCTCTGCCGTCTGATTGTTGGTCACGTTCGCATCGATTCCCAACCGAATGTGCAGATTACCCGACCAGTTTTCGGCGATGACGCTCAATTCATGCGCCACGAGATGCTTCTCGGCCATTGACACCAGACGCTTCTCCCGCACGATACATTTTCGGCCGGCTTGATCGCGTGTCCGGAAAGTGCGCACGAGCAGACCTCGGCGCAGATCGAGGCAGACGCGATGATCTGTGACAGTGACACCCGCTTTCCCCAACCATGAGCCTGTTTCACACCTGAACGTGAAGGGCAGCCAGTTGGGAATGTTGACCATCGCTTCACGCTCTGCCTGCTCGCCGTCGACTGCGACAGTCAAGCGGTTGTAGACCCCGGCAAGATAGCATCCGGGATAGTTCGTGCCGTCGTCGCGCGACCACGGATTGGTTCCGCGGACGCCAAGGTAGCCGTTCGCGAGTGTGCCAAGCGCTTCCACGGTGCCGACCGTTCGACTGGTCTCGTCGGCAAAACCTCCTGACAATTCAACGAGCCACGGAGCCCTCGGCTCGCCCTCTAGTCGCAGTTCCGCGAGATCCTGCACTATGATCCCGGCGCCTGCGCGTCTCAGGGCAGCCGCAGAACCGCGACGGTCGACGCCCACAACGAGACCGAACGCCCCGTCCCGGCCGGCCTGAACGCCGGAGACCGCGTCCTCGATTACCACGCAACGCCCTGGATCCACGCCCAAGCGCGCGGCACCTTCGACGTACATGGCAGGGTCGGGTTTCCCGGGCAGTCGCATCGCTGCTGCAACCCAGCCGTCGACCGTGGTCTCGAAGAGATCGAAGATTCCTGCGGCTTCGAGAACCTCGGCACAGTGTCGACTGGCAGAGACCACCCCGAGCCGGATTCCCGCCGCTTCAAGGGCCCGCGCGAGAGCAACCGATGAGGCGAACGGCCGCGCGTCGGACTTATGCAGCAGTTCCAGGTACCGAGCATCCTTCGCGTTCGCCACGGCCCAGATGGTCCCGCTTCCCGGCCTGTCGGCGGGCTCTCCGGCGGGAAGTGTCAAGCTCCGATCGGCTAGAACATGGAGCACCCCTTCGTATCGGGGCTCGCCGTCGACAAGCCGACGATAGTCATCCGAGGTAAAGGGGGCAATTGGTGCGTTTGCAGGCGAAAGCCGGTCAATCTGGTCGAAAATCTCGGTGAACTCCGCTGCCCACGCCGCCTCGTGAAGTCGTGCAGTATCCGTTAGAACGCCATCCAAGTCGAAGAGGACCGCGTCAAACTCTGACAAATCCACACATGCAGCAGACATGGACACCCCGATCTCCAGTTTCTGGAATTCAGACAGTATTCTTCGGGTTGCCCCTCGAGATCTGATGACTTACCCATGGTCCGGTGAACACGCGCGGCATCGGCCGACGTGCGAATCCGCCCATGCTTGAGATCCACCGTCGCTCCGCTGCTCGGTGTCGGTCGCTTTGCAACGACTGGAGCAGCGATTGCGTTGTCGGCAACAGGTTTCGAGGGGCCATGGACGAAATATAACTCTCTGTCGGGCAGGGTAATAGGGGCTTAAGTCCATGGCTCGACCGTTGGAATCAGAGATGCGAGCCTGCTACGCAGATGCCTGTTTCTGTGTCTTCACGGGCGCTTGGACGATGATCGGCAACGCGGCGTGGTGCAGCAACCCCGACGTGACGCTGCCGAGTACCGCTGCCTGGAGCGTGGCCTGACCTCGTGTGGCCATGACGACCAGCACGTCGCGTCGACCCTCGAGGTAATTGACGATCGAGGTCACTGGGTCGCCGTGCAGCACCTCCCAATCCGCGTCGACGCCGTATTCGCGTTGAAGATCGCGGGCCTGTGAACGCACGTATGAATCCTCCAAAGCGTCGAAGGATTCAAGCAGCGAATCTATCCTCAGATTTGTCGGAAGCACCTGAACGATGAGCAGCCTTGCGCCGAGTGCGCGTGCCCAACCGGCAGCCTGCGCCCGCATGGTTTCAGAGAGATCAGTTCCATCCATCGGCAGCAGCACCGTGGAGATCACGATCGGATCCAGGTGCTCGTCGGCATTGCCGCTTGGATGGTAGACGAGAACGGGAAAGTGACCGGCGCGCACGACATCGCGAGCGACACTGCCCATCAACAGGTTGAGACGGTCACCGCGCCCGTGCGAAGTAATAGTGATGAGGGTCTCGGGGATGCGTTGTGCTTCATCGAGAATGTCCTCTGCGACGTCACCGCTGCTGCTGACGCAGCGTCCTTCGGCGCCGAACCGCACAGCGAGGCCCTTGATGTATTTCTCGGCTTTGGCCTTCTCCGATTCCTTTTCGACGATGCGCAGCACGGTGATTTTTGCGCCGGTCTCCCTGGCGATTCCGAGGGCGTAGGGCATGACGGCCTCGGAGAATCTCGAACCATCGACAGGTACCAAAATTCGCTTGTACATGATTGACCCTTCCCTAATCTCCATCTCTCAACGGTAGGTACGGACATCACGGCCAGGTAGGGTCTTTGGCCCCAGCGGTGGTGAGTCGGGCTGGGGCGCTCCCTGCGGAACGTGGGACTTTCGACCCTCGCGCGATAGCCTTTCGCGCGGTGAAGTAGTACGGGAAAAGAGCGCGGCCGTCGTCACTGTCCGAGACGCAGAGTATCGATGAAAAGTGATGAGCCGCCCCGGCCAGTGTGGGCGGTATAGATCGAGGAGGAATCATGCGGGGGCTTATCGTATATGAATCGTTGTGGGGCAACACCGAAAAGGTTGCCCGCGCGATAGCAGCAGCGTTGTCAGCCACTCTGCAGGTCGATGTCGCGGATGTCGACTCGGCACCCGATTCTGTTGTCGGATATGACCTTCTCGTGGTGGGAGGGCCGACGCATGCGTTCTCGATGACGCGCGCGTCTACTCGCCAGAATGCCGTCAGTCAGAACGGAGCGCCCTCAGCTCCCGACCGAGGTATCCGCGAGTGGCTGAACGTGTTGACGCCGACGGAGGTCGCGGTGAAGGCGGTTGCCTTCGACACTCGCGTCAATGCGCCGCGGCTGCCTGGCTCTGCTGCGAAGGTCGCCAGACAGGAATTGCATTCGCTGGGGTTCGACACGTCGCTCAGGCAGAAGTCCTTCCATGTGCACGGTTACGAGGGCCCTCTTGTGGAGGGTGAATTGGAGAGGGCCGCGCAGTGGGGGCGTGAGGTCTCCGATGCCCATGCAAGTCACACGGCCTGAAATTCAGGTGGACCGATGGTGAAGCTTCGTATCCCCGGGTTTGCTGTCAGAGGGCTAGTTATTGCGCTTCTGCTGTTTGGATCTGTGTCATCCTTTGCAGGTGCCGTGAGGGGAGCTATTCGTTGAGCTGGCCGTCATCCTTGCCTACTCGATCCTGCGGGCCGTATGTTTCGGGCTAGGCATGCTCGAACTGATTTTCGTGCTGATACTGCTTGGTATCGTTCGGGATCACGGCTCCTTGGGCGATCCGGAGCCAGCCAACGACTAGCGGCCTTACCCAAGAGAGGTGTCCACTGTCGTACATGAAGAGCCTCATACGATTGCCGCTTCAGTTCAAGATGGTCACGGTGACTCTGCTGGTCGGCCTCGGCGGGGGGATACTGTGGGCGTTCGGCTACGTGCCGGCCACCCAAGTGGTGTTCAGCCTGTACGCGTTGGCCGTCGGTGCGGTGCTGACCGGCCGCATGGTCAACGAACTCCGACACGGGAGATTCGGGGTCGATATTCTCGCGGTGATCGCCATCGTTGCCACCGTTCTCGTCGGCGAGTACCTCGCGAGCATCATTATCGTGTTGATGGTGTCAGGCGGGCAGGCACTCGAAGACTTCGCCGAGTCACGAGCTCAACGTGAGCTCAGCGCACTCCTCGACCGGGAGCCACAGGTCGTGCACCGAAGCGACACGGCAACCGGTGAGTTCGTTGAGGTCCAAGCGAGCGCGGTGTCGCCGGGCGACGTCATTCTGGTGAGGTCCGGCGAGGTGGTGCCTGTCGATGGATCGCTCCTGAGCGCGAGCGGAAGTTTCGATGAGTCTTCCCTTACTGGTGAGAGTCTGCCGGTGCAGAGACTTGAGGGGGACTCCGTTCTCAGTGGCTCGATCAATGGGTTGAATGCCGTCACGATCACCGCCACCGCCACCGCAGCCGACAGCCAGTTTCAGGGCATCATCGCGCTGGTTCGTCAGGCGCAACAGAATCGTGCGCCCGTGGTCAGACTCGCCGATCGATACGCGATCCCTTTCACGATCGTTTCGCTCGCCATCGGCGCAGGCGCATGGATCGTCTCTGGCGAACCCATCCGCTTTGCCGAAGTGCTGGTGCTGGCCACTCCGTGCCCCCTGCTCTTGGCCGCTCCGGTCGCATTCATGGGCGGCATGAGCCGCGCTGCCCGAAACGGGGTGATAGTCAAGGGCGGCAGCGTTCTCGAGGCACTTTCCCGCATCCGCACGGCGGTCTTCGACAAGACCGGAACCCTGACCCATGGCGTGCCGACCATCGCGCGGATCAGCGCACGGGCTCCCTTTGATGAAGACCTGCTGCTCACCCTCGTTGCGTCCGCGGAACGCTTTTCGTCGCACGTGCTCGCCGGGTCTATCGTGCGCGAGGCGCAGAGACGAAACGTGACCTTCCTTGACGTGCAGAGCACGTCGGAGATTGCAGCCCGGGGCATCACAGCTGCGATCGGTGAAAGGCAGGTGAGTCTGGGCACTCTGGCCTTCGCGAGAGAGCACGCGGCGGATGTCACCCGCACGATGACAGCTGGTGGAGAGCTGGCGATCTATGTGGTGGTCGATGGAGCATACGCGGGCAGCATCATTGCATCCGATCCGATTCGCGAGAATGCCGGCCAGACGGTTGCTGAGCTTCGTGATCGAGGCGTTCGTGACGTGGTCATGCTCACAGGGGACGCGCGTGCCACCGCGGAACACGTTGCGCACGCGGTGGGAATCACCTCCATCCGATCGGACTGTCTCCCGGCCGACAAAGTCGATGCAGTACGCGGGTTGACCGAACGCCCTGTTCTCATGGTGGGTGACGGAGTCAACGATGCACCCGTGTTGGCGTCCGCCGAGGTCGGAATCGCCATGGGAGCGAAAGGCGCAACGGCGGCAAGCGAGTCGGCCGCCGCCGTGATTCTGGTCGATGATCTTTCCCGTACCGTGCGAGCCGTGGAGATCGGCATCGACACGATGCGTATCGCCCTTCAAAGCATCTGGCTCGGAATTGCGCTGAGTATCGCGCTGATGATCGTCGCCGCGTTCGGGATCATTCCAGCCACCCTTGGCGCCACACTGCAGGAAGTCGTCGACCTGGCGACGATCCTCAATGCACTCCGCGCAATCGGCGCGAAAGAACGCCATTCCGATGATCTTCGGCGGGTTAGGGACCAAAGACCCTGACTGCGCGAGCCGGTCGAGCCTAATCTCGGCGAAAGAAGGGATACGACCATGATGTTGCTCACACTGTTGAAAGCGTCGGCCGACAGCGGGGTCTTCCTCAGTTGGGGAATATTCTCAATTCAGTTGGGCAACCTGATCGTGATCATCGCGATGCTGGTGGTCTTCCTACTCGCGCTGATCCTGCCGTTTCCTGGGGGAAGGCGCACGAAATGACCGCGCCCGAGGAGGCCGAAACGGATCGGTCCTGGACGGGGCGCACTCGACGCTGGGTGATGAAACGACTCCCGCCCGAGAAGCTTCTGCCCAACACTCAGCCCAGCTATGTCGCCTCGTGGATTTACGTCTTCGGCATGGGCGCCATCGCGTCGCTCGTCTTCATCATCGCTTCGGGGGCGGTACTCAGCCTGAACGGGCCGATGTGGTACCACCTGTCATCGCTGGGGCACTTCGTCAACAGCGTGCATCTGTGGAGCGTCGAATTCTTCTTCTTCTTCATGGTGATCCACCTGTGGGGCAAGTTCTGGATGGCCGCGTGGCGAGGTCATCGCGTGCTCACCTGGATCACGGGGGTGTTCTCGTTCCTCGTCTCGATCGTCGCCGCGTTCACGGGTTATCTGGTGCAAACCAATTTCGATTCCGAATGGATTGCGTTCCAGGCGAAGGACGCGCTGAACGCATCCGGTATCGGCGCCTGGTTCAACGTCACCGACTTCGGGCAGATGCTCATGTGGCACATTCTGCTGCTGCCCGCGGCGGTGCTGGTCATCGTCGCCATGCACGTCATTCTCGTTCGCGCACACGGGGTCGTTCCACCCCTCGATGCGGCGGAGACGGATGCGCAACTCGCGGAACAGGAGGCATCCGATGTCACGACGCACTAAGGCCGATCACGACTTGGCCACGCGGCCATGGGGAGGTGCTGTGCGAGACTACGACCTCTTCAAGGAACTCACGATCGGCGTTGTCGTTGTCGGCCTGATCGTTATCGGGTTCGCCGCGGTCGCCAGCTCTCCCGACGAGCCGACGGTGAACCTGCAATCGTGGGCGAAAGCCGCTCCAAACGACTTCGTCGCGACTGCAACGGCGGAGCTCGGTGGTACGTCCGACACGGCGTCGTACGGCCCACCGTATTCGACGACGCAGGGAGCGACGCAGACACTCGGCCCAATCGATCTTCAAAGCCTGTCCGGAACCCGGTTGCCGATCGACACCGCCCGCGAATTTGTCACTCTGCCCCTGCAGAAACTCCGTCTGGCTACGGCAGCGCTGAGCCGCTGGCAAGCCTCAACCCCGGCACAGCAGGACAAGTGGACAGCTGCATACGTTGCAGCCCTTGCCAAAGCGCCGGGAGGCAGTCCTGCGAAAGTCGCCGGGGGTGCGTATGGTCCGGTGCCGTCGCTCACCGAGGGTCTCCTCACCGCGGCGAACCGCGGTGCACTCGACGGAGTGATCCAGGATGAGGGCGGCATCTTCAACACCAACACAACGCCGACGATTCTCTTCCTAGGCGACGGCACCTATTTTCCTAACCTGGCGGCCGCCCAGCACCTCACCGGAGACCAGTGGGGAATGATGAACGAGACCGGCAACTATCCCGGCCAGTCGTGGCTTTGGCTGTTCTCCTTCTGGTATCAGGTGCCCGCGATCGGAAACCTCGGCAACGCCGATCTGGTCGTCGTTGGCCTGATGCTGGTGCTCTCGGCACTTCTCACTTTGGTGCCGTTCATCCCGGGCCTTCGCTCGATACCGCGGCTGATCCCGCTCCACAGGCTGATCTGGCGCGACTACTACCGGAACCGTTGACTGCTCGGGCTCTGCGCCGCACATATTCCGGAGCTCATGAAAGGTGACGATTCGGGCAATCCCTTTGCATGCGCGGCCCACAGTATCCTCGCGCTTGAACGTCGATATTTTCGTGGGGGACTTTCGGCACTGTGCTCGAAATTCCGCGCGAGGTCCAATTGATAGGTAGGGCAAGCGCAGCGAAGGGAATGAACAATGTCATTCGGTCAGTCGATTCAAACAGTCTTCTCCAAATACGCTGATTTCCATGGAATGGCTCGACGCAGCGAATTCTGGTGGTGGGTGCTCTTCACCTCGCTCGTCTCGATGGCGCTGAGCGCTGTTCCGGTTTGGGGTGTGAACATGAGCGGCGGATTCTCGACCGGCTCTCTCTCAGGATTGTGGGGGATTGCAGTCCTTCTCCCCAGCCTGGCCGTCACCGTGCGGCGCTTGCGAGACGCTGCTTATTCGTGGGGACACATCTTCTGGCTCTTGCTGCCTTTCGCCGGGGCGATCGTCTTGGTCGTGCTGTGCGCACAGCCGACTCGTCACATCGTGCCGGGAGCTGCCGGCGGTGGGGAAACGATGCGTACCCCGTCCGTCTCTTAAACTGGACCCGTGAACAGTCCTTTGTGACAGCCACACCGCTCTGGGGCAGCTCGCGACCACGCACTATTCGTCACCGCGGCTTGCGCGCGGGGTGTGCTCGCTGCGACGATTGCCCCACCGCTTTAGATAGCGGACCAGCCGCCGTCACTGGCGAGAATCGCCCCCGTGACGTTCAGCGAGTCGTCGCTCAACAGCCAGGTGATTGCCGCGGCAAGATGCTCCGCCGTCGCAACGGACGGAACCATCACCTGCATGAAGGGTCCGAGGCGCTCACCCGCGAACGCCGACCGGAAGGGCGCCTCGATGTTGGTCGCGACGGCTCCGGGCGCAACCGCGTTGCAACGAATGCCTTCCGGGGAATAGAAGAACGCCGTGCTTTTGGTGAATCCGATGACCGCATGCTTCGACGTCGTATAGGCGCTTCCTGCCGCAGACCCACGGAGGCCGGCTTCCGAACTCACGTTGACGATGGAGCCTGACTTCGCCGCCCGCATCAGGGGAAGCACTGCGCGGGTGAGCCGCATGACCGCCGTGAGGTTGACGCTCATCACCCGATCCCAGGTGGCGTCGTCAAGTTCGTGTGGAGGCAGGAAGCCGTCCATGATGCCGGCAACATTGGCCAATGCATCCACTCGACCGTTTGCGGCGGCAAGAATGCGTTGGATGGACTCTTCGCTGCTGATATCTCCGACGACCGACGCGAAGGTGCTCGCGGTGAGTTCGGCTGCCAGCGTGTCAAGGCGTTCTTGAGAAACATCCGAGCCGACGACCGAGGCGCCCTCCTGCACGAGGCGCACGACGGTTGCGCGTCCGATACCTGAACCGGCTCCGGTGACAATAACGGTCTTGCCGGCAAAACGTTGTGTTGACGAAGCGTGTGACATGGCGATCCTTAGGTTGACTTCACGGTGTTTCATGCAAGTCAAGCGTCAGCTGCGCGGCTCTTACAGGGACTTTGGTCCCTTGATAAGCAATCGCCTTACGAGGGAGGCTGTGTTCATGGAGAACCCCACGCAGAGCAGACCCCACGACGCAGACGGTGGACCCGCGGCGGCCATGGCCCCACAGGACTCGGACATCCGCGAATTGACCCATGTCGAGTGTTGGAAGATTCTCGGGGACTCGGGTATCGGCCATCTCGCCCTTCGAGCTCAGCCTGTCGGCGTCGACATCATGCCCATCAACTACCTGGTCAACGAGCGACAGCTCTTTTTTCGGAGCGCGCCCGGCACAAAGCTGGAAGACATCGTGTTGCATCCCCACGTCGCCATTCAGATTGAGCGCCTGCAGGAAGGCAGATGGTTCAGCGTTGTGTTGAAAGGCACGGCGACGCGCCTGGCCGCCGATGACGATATCGAAGTCTCCGGCATCCTGCACCTCGTTCCGGCTCAACCCGGGGACAAGTTCAATTACGTCCGAATCATTCCGGATGCGATCACCGGGCGCACCTTCGCAGCGAGATGATGCGCGGCGACATGCCATCCTCGTCCTCAGACCGGAGTCATGCCGGAAGCCGACACCGCACTGCTGAGGCTCCGTGCCCTCTGTAATGTGAGCCGCGTGGGCTTTTCTCTGCTGGCGCTGGTGGTGCTTGTTGGGCTGCTCGGGCCGCTCCTCGCAGCCCGCACATCGTGGCGCATTCCGGTGGCAGTGGGGGAGTTAGCCGGAGGCCTGCTTATCGGAACCTCAGGGCTGCAGCTGGTTGATCCAACTGCCGGCGACTTCCGGCTGTTGGCGAACATCGGTTTCGGACTGACGATGGTCGTCGTCGGTTCGCAGATCCCGGTGAGAGATGCCGCGGTGCGCGCGGCGCTGCCGAGGGGGATTCTTGGCGCTATTCTGGTTGGCTTGGTCTCAGCGGTGCTCGGCGTGGCTGTCGCGTTCGGTACGGGCCACGCCGCCCTGTACGGCGTTCTCCTCGCCTCGTCATCGGCTGCCCTTGTGCTGCCGATGCTGCACTCGGTCGGGCTCAAGCACAGCTCAGCCGCTCAGCTGGTCGCGCAGATCGCCATCGCGGACATCGTCTGCATCGTGGCCCTCCCGCTGGTCCTCGCGCCGGAGCGCGCGCTCGAGGCCGCGCTCGGCGCTCTGGTGATCGCTTTGGCCGCCGGAATCCTCGTAGCGGTCCTGACCCGGCTGAGTAGAACGGATGCGCGGCGTACCCTTCACGAGTATTCGGAACGCCGTCAGTTCGCTCTGGAGTTGCGGTTCAGCCTGCTCGTTCTGTTCGCCTTCGGTGCGATATCCCAGTTCGCGAACTTGTCGATCATGATCGCCGGCTTCGCACTGGGACTCGTGCTCTCGGCCGCCGGCGAACCCCATCGCCTCGCCCGACAGTTGTTCGGCATCACCGAGGGATTCTTCGGTCCGTTGTTCTTCGTGTGGCTCGGCGCCTCGCTCGATCTTGGTACCCTCGCGGGGCATCCGGCCATGGCTCTGCTCGGTGTCGCACTTGGGCTCGGGGCGGTCGTCGCCCATCTCTCCGCTCGGCTCGTTGGCCTGCCGTGGATGCAAGCGATCGCGTCGGCCGGCCAGCTGGGCGTGCCTGTTGCAGCGGTGACCCTGGGCATCCAAACCCGAACGCTACTGCCGGGCGAAGACGCTGCGCTCCTCCTCGGAGCGCTGATCACGGTCGCGGTCTCTGCTGTGGCGACGGGCGTCATTGCCCGCCGCTTCGGCAGTGGGACTTTCGGCACTAGAAAGGCCCGACCCGGAGTGATGGACTAGCTCCATGAGTACTGTTGATTCGTCCAACGACCAGATCGATTCTTCTCCCGGTCGGCTGGGGACCGACGCGTGGCCGTATCGAGAAGTGCGAGAGTTCAGCGCCCAGACTTTGCACCAGCTGAATACGTGGTGGAGAGCGGCCAACTATTTGTCGATCGGTCAGATCTATCTCCTGGACAATCCACTGCTTCGGCAGCCACTCAGCCGGGATCACATCAAGCCGCGCCTCCTCGGTCACTGGGGAACCACGCCCGGACTCAACTTCATCTACGCGCATCTGAACCGCGTCATTCAGGAGCGTTCCCTCAACACCATCTATGTGGCCGGCCCTGGCCACGGCGGCCCGGGCATGGTGGCCAACGCTTATCTCGACGGCACCTACAGCGAGGTCTACAACACAATCGATCACAGCACCGACGGTGTTCGCCGGCTCTTTCGACAGTTCTCGTTCCCCGGTGGAATTCCTAGCCACGTCGCGCCCGAGACGCCCGGCTCGATTCACGAGGGCGGCGAACTCGGCTACTCCCTCTCCCATGCCTACGGCGCGGCATTCGACAACCCGGGCCTGCTTGTCGCTGCGGTTGTCGGTGACGGCGAGGCGGAGACCGGCCCACTGGCGACCAGTTGGCACTCGAACAAGTTCATCGACCCGCTGCACGATGGCGTCGTGCTCCCGATTCTGCACCTCAATGGCTACAAGATCGCCAATCCGACGGTGCTCGCGCGCGTCCCCGAGGCCGAACTGCTCGACCTCATGCGCGGCTACGGTCACACACCGTACCTGGTGTCCGGCGGATTCGACGGCGAAGATCCGATCGAGGTGCACAAGCGCTTCGCCGCGACCCTCGATACGGTGCTCAACCAGATTGCGCGAATCAAGGCGGATGCCGCATCCGGCACCCTGACGGATCGCCCGGCCTGGCCGATGATCATCATGCGCACGCCCAAGGGGTGGACGTGCCCTGCAGAGATCGACGGGCACCCGGCTGAAAACAACTGGCGCTCGCATCAGGTTCCGCTGCTGGACGCCCGCGACACTGAGGAACACACGCGGCTGCTCGAAAGTTGGATGCGTTCGTATCGACCTGAAGAACTCTTCGACGAGAACGGCGCCCTGGTCACGCTCGCCACCGCCCTCGCCCCGGAAGGCGATCTGCGCATGAGCGCGAACCCCGTGGCGAACGGCGGCCTGCTACGGCAGGAGCTGAGACTGCCGGACTTCCGCGACTACGCCGTCGACGTGCCCGCGCCGGGCGGATCGATCAGCGAGGCGACTCGGGTGCTCGGGGGATGGTTGCGCGACGTGATCGTTGCGAACCCCGACAATTTCCGCATCTTCGGCCCGGATGAAACCGCGTCCAACCGGCTCGATGCTGTCTTCGAAGTGACCGACAAACAGTGGAATGCGGAATCTTGGCCGATCGACGACGACAACCATCTGGCCCGAGCGGGCCGGGTGATGGAGATGCTCAGCGAGCACCAGTGCCAGGGCTGGCTCGAAGGCTATCTCCTCACCGGCCGTCATGGCGTGATCAACTCCTACGAGGCATTCGTCCACATCGTCGATTCGATGTTCAACCAGCACGCCAAATGGCTGAAGACAACACGGAAGATACCGTGGCGCCGACCGATTTCATCGCTGAACTACCTGCTCAGCTCGCACGTCTGGCGCCAGGACAATAACGGTTTGTCGCACCAGGATCCGGGTTTCATCGACCATGTCGTGAACAAGAAAGCAGATGTGGTGCGCGTCTATTTGCCGTTCGATGCGAACACCCTGCTCTCGACCTACGATCACTGCCTGCGCTCGGTTGACTACGTGAACGTTGTGGTCGCCGGCAAGCAGCCTGCGGCGAATTGGCTCACGATGCAGCAGGCGGTGGAGCATTGCACGCGTGGGCTGGGGCTGCTGGAATGGGCCGGCACTGAGCAGGCCGGTGAGGAGCCGGATGTTGTACTCGCGGCAGCCGGGGACGTTCCGACCCTCGAGATTCTCGCCGCGGCATCCATTCTGCGGGAGCGTGTGCCCACACTGAAGGTGCGTGTGGTCAATGTCGTCGACCTGATGCGGTTACAAAGCGAGGGTGAGCATCCACACGGGCTGGGCGACGGTGAGTACGACGCGATCTTCACTACGGATAAGCCGGTCATCTTCGCCTATCACGGCTACCCCTGGCTGATTCATCGCCTGACGTATCGCCGCCACGGCCACGACAATCTGCACGTGCGCGGCTACATCGAGGAAGGAACGACCACCACGCCGTTCGACATGGTGATGCTCAACGATCTCGATCGGTACCACTTGGTGATGGATGTCATTGACCGGGTTCCCGGCTTGGGCGCGAGGGAGGCCGCCCTGCGCCAGGACATGCAGGATTCACGGCTGCGTGCCCGCGAATACACCCGTGCGCATGGCGAGGACATTCCCGACGTCGCCGCATGGACGTGGGCCGGTGAGCGGCAGGGCACCTTCCGCAACGACGACACCGGCAGCGACAACGTGTGAGTACCCGCGTCGTGCGGTACCGGGCTACGTGACCGGATCGGTCGCGGCGTCCTGCGGAACGACGACGAGCGGTGCCTGAACGTTGAGAGCAGTCGTGTGGCTGACCGATCCGAGGAGGAATCGCTTGAAGCCGTGCAGTCCGCGGCTGCCGACAACCACCATCGACGCCTGCTCGGAGGCGCCGAGGAGTGCGGGAACGGGGTCGCCTTGCACCAGGGATCCCTCTACGTGGAGGTCGGGATATGCCTCGGAGATCTGGGTGACCGCCTCCGCGAGAATATTCTCGTGAGCTTCACGCACCATTCTCGTGACGTTCTCGTCTGCCGCAGCGTAGACGTCCTGCCAAGCCATCGGTTCCAGCCAGGCGTGGAGAAGGTGCAGCTCACGCTCGCTCAGTGTGGCCTCCTCCGCCGCGAAACGAAGCGCGGCCGATGCCGAGGCTGACCCATCCACCCCGACCACAATCGGACCATCCGGCAAACTGTCGGTGACGGGGATGATGGCAACCGGCCCGTGGGATCGTGCGGCCAGGCGCACGCCCACCGACCATGCAAAGCGGCCTGTAGAGCCTTCTCGTGCGTGGGTCCCGACGGCGACCACGGCCGATGGGCCGGAATACTGCTCAAGTTGCTCGCACGCATCGCCGACGACGAACTGCGCGTCGACCGTTACCCCGGAATGCGCAGCACGCAGATCAGAAAGCAGGATGTCTGTGTTCAGTCGTGCCGCAGCCAGCGCTTCCGAGTCGCTCAAGGACGGATCGATGGCGCGCACAAGAAGAACGGTTCCCCCTCGAAATGTCTCCCGCTCGAGCGCCCACTTCAGTGCGCCGCGCGACTCGGAGGTGTCGTCGAATCCGACGATGGTTCGCACTGTGGCGAGGTTCTGTTGATCATTCATGAGGGGTGTTCCCGTCTGCCTCAAGTTGCTGTTCGTCGGTCGCGGCCCCTGGATGCACGAGGATCACGGGAACCGAGGCGCTGAGAATCACATCGTGGCTGACCGGGCGGTGGCTGAAGCGCCATAGGCCGGAGACTCTCGGCCGGCCGATCACAAGAAGCCGTGAGTTTCTCGACGCTTCGGCCAAGGCGTCCGCCGGGGCACCGTACACTGCCTGGGTGCGAACCCGCATCGTCGGATGCATCAACTGAATGTGTGCCGAGGCTGCTGCGAGAGCCGCCTCTCGGTTCAGTGACCCGATGGTCGCAGGAACAAGGTCGATGAGAAGCGGGTTGGTGACGTATCCGGCCGAAACGATCAAGAGTTCGTCGTCATGGGCAGCCGCTTCTGCAGCGGCGAAGTCACAGGCGGCAAGGGACGCCGAAGATCGGTTCACGCCGACCACAACGCCCGTTCCTGTGGGGATCTGTTCGGGGATGATCGCGAGCGAGCAGTAGACGCTGGCAGCTGCACGCAGGCTGAATGTGCCGAGAATTTCGCCCAAGACAACGCCGTGCCGGTGAGTTCCGATGACGAGAAGGTCGGCTTCTTTCGACGCTATTTTCAGCGCCTCGAGCACGCTGCCTGTGGTGAGGCTGGTGGTTACTGGAACGTCGGGCGCAAGCGTTCGTACCCGCTGCCGTTGCTGCTCGAGGAATGCCTGCGCTCTGTCTTCGAGTTGCGCGATGAAGCTTGGTGCCAATACCACCATGGGCTCGTCAACGACGTGCAGAAGACGGATCGTGCCATCCGTGTTTCGGGCTCTCTCGACGGCCCACGAGAGTGCGGCGTCGCTTGGGCCGCTACCGTCGACCGCCGCAAGAATTCTCTCGCTCATGGCTCTCCTCCATCGCGCCGTCGATTGTGGCGCGCTGATTCCGAGAATGCCTGAGCGGATGCGGTTGCGGAAGGGTCGAAGGTCCTATGCCCTTTCGGGCGGATGCGTCTCCCATTGCACAGCGGCGGCTTGAGTTCGACGTTGCAGGCCCAGCTTGTTGAGAAGACCTGAGACGTAGTTCTTCACGGTCTTCTCGGCAAGGGAGAGTTCGATCCCAATCTGACGGTTGGTCAATCCATCGGCGATCAGGGCCAGGACTTGACGTTCACGCTTGCTGAGAGCGTCGATACGGGGATCGTCGCTATGGACGTCGCGCATGCGCTGCTCGACGCGTCGCTTCAACGAAGGGTCCAGCAGGGAATGGCCGGCTGCTGCGCGCCGAACGCTCTCGAGGAGACCGCTTCCACGGACGTCCTTCAGCACGTATCCGGCCGCACCGGCAATGACCGCAGAGTAAATGGCCTCGTCGTCGTCGTAGGCGGTCAGGATGAGACAGCGGATATGCGGAGCCGTGGCGTGCAGTTCCCGGCAGATGTCGATACCACTGCCGTCGGGCATCCTCACGTCGAGGATCGCGATATCGGGCTTGGTCGCCAGAATGCGTCCGCGCGCCTGCGCAACCGTGCCCGCTTCGCCGACAATTTCGATGTCAGGCTGGGCCTGGAGCAATTCAGCCACGCCGCGTCGAACGATCTCATGATCATCGGCGAGGAACACGCGTATTGTTGCGGCTGTCATTCGGTTAGCCCCGTTTCAACGGATATCGGAACCGACCATCGCACGGTGGTCTGCCCATTTTGGGATTCGACCGTGAACGACCCTGAACGCGCGGATGCTCGGGTCTCGAGATTGAGAAGGCCGCTGCGAGGGTGCATCGGGGGAAGCCCGATACCGTCGTCCGTAACCTCGAGAACGATTTCACGTGCATCCGCCGCGATGCTGAGCGCAACGTGCTGGGCGTTTGCGTGCTTCACCACGTTAGTCAATGCTTCCCTCACCACGGCGAGGACGTCGTGTGCAAGCTCAGCGTCAACGACGAGATCGACCGGGCCGGAGAAACTCATCCGCGGCGTGTGCGGTAGAGCTCCTCCGATTTCGTTGACCACATCGATGATGCGGTGCCGGATGGCCTCCGGACGATCGGCACGCGTATTCGACAGAGCGAATATTGCCGTACGAATTTGCGCTATGGCTGCGTCGATGTTCTCGATCGCCGTCTCCATGGTGTCTGCGGCGAGTCCCCGCGGTACCAGTTCCGTTACGGACTGCAGTCCAAGACCGGTGCCGTACAGCTGCTGAATGACGTGATCGTGCAGGTCGCGCGCGATGCGGCCGCGGTCCTCCAGAAGGAGCATGCGTTGCTGATCTGCTCGAGCGTCTGTCAGCTCCATTGCCACGGTGGCACGACCGGCAAGATCGCTGGCGATCTCCAGATCAGATTCAACGAACGGTAGGCCTCCGTGACTGCGAGAAACGATCAGAACGCCCCGCACCTGACCGGCGGCAACCAGCGGAAGAGCCATGGTCGCGCCGAGAGACAGCGTCGTCATCGATTGCGTCTCAGGCAATGCCGCTTCGGAAAGGATCCGAGGCTGTCTTCCCTCGATCACGCTGCCGGCGATAGAGCCTTCCCCCGGAAATTGCAGCCCGCTCATCACCTCTTCGCCTTCCCCACACGCAGTCGTGATGAGAAGCACCGCAGGGTCATCGGTCGGCTGAACAACGCACACCAGCTGAGCATCTGCCAGGGTGAGAATGCGCGAGGCGAGCACGCCGAGAGGATCGGTGTCTCCACCCGCGAGAAGCGCGGCAGTGATCTCACCGGATGCGACCGCCCAGGCCTGTCGACGTTTGATTTCTGCGAACGAGCGGGCATTGTCGATGGCGAAACCGGCGGTTGAGGCGAGGGCGAGCACCAGTTCTTCATCGTCGGCGCTGAATTCCCCACCCGATTGATTGCTGAGGTAGAGATTGCCGAAGACCTTGTCGCGCACCCGCACCGGAACACCGAGAAAGCTGTCCATGGGCGGGTGGCCTGCAGGAAAGCCTGACGAACGGGGGTCGTCCGTAATGTGGCGTAGCCGAATCGGCCGAGGGTCGTCGATGACCGCGCCGAGCAAGCCGTGGCCTTCAGGTAGATGGCCGATGACTTCGACATCGTGCGGCGTCATACCCACGTAGATGAATTGTTCAAGACCACCGTACGGAGCGATCACACCGAGGGCACCATATTGTGCACCGACGAGCTCCACGGCGACATCGACAATGCGTTGGAGCACGATAGGAAGGTCGAGCTGCTGTACCACCGCCTGGTTGGCCCTGAGTAATGCACGCAACCGGCCTTGCGTCGCCAAGACACCTCGAGCACGCTCTACCAACTCGGCCAGCACCCGGTCCAACTCGGCCCGTGGCGCATCGGGAAATGTCAGCGGATCGTTCTCGTCCATTTCACCTTTTCCCGGGCTGACACAGTCAACTCACGGATGATGCTCCCTGCTACGAGTGTAGTCGTGTCGCTCTTAACGCAGGACTTTCGGCACTAATGCGATGCCCCGTTCAAGCCCAGCATGGGAGTGAAGAAGCCCTTGCGCCGACGTCATAGCCGGGCCCACCGTGCTGGAGGAACATGATGAAGAAGAACATTCAGGTTGGAATCGATGGTTCAGATGCCAGCCGTGCGGCTGTGCGTTGGGCTGTCAAAAGGACAGTGGCGACAGGCACAGCCTCTGGCGGCTCTTTGACGCTCGTTCACGTCGTCGATGACGACTGGGGCATGATGGGCACGCGCATCATGGACGCGCTCCGCGAGGACGGGAAAGCGCTTGTCAAGAGGGAGGCCGAGTACGCGCGCGCCCTTGCGCCGGAAGTCGCCGTCGAAACGGAGATCCTTGCTGGAAATCCGATGTGGAGACTTATCGACGCATCCGGTGACGCGATGATGACGGTGGTTGGTACACACAAGACGGGCTTTATCCAGGGAAGGATATTCGGATCGCGCAGTCTGCAGCTTGCTGCTGCCGCGCGTTCTCACGTCGCTATCATCCCGCAAGCCTCCTCACGTGAGGGCCGTGGCATCGTCGTCGGAGTCGACAGCTCCGTTGCGGGACGCGCAGCACTCCTCTTCGCTGCGGGGGAATCACGCGAGACCCGTCAGCCGTTGGTGCTCGTACGCGCCCGGCGCCCAATGAAGCACTCGATCGATATCGAAGATTCAGAAGCGAACGGTGGCGAGCTTGACACTCAGACGGCCCTCGCCGAGCTCTCCAACGCTGAGGAGATTGCGAGATCGGTCTTCCCTGACATCGACGTGAGGCTGCGCAATGTGCAGCGTGCGCCGGCCGAAGCCCTCCTGGATGCCTCGAGTCAAGCCTCGGCGCTGATCATTGGCAGTTCTCGCCGTACTGGTCCGGAGAGTATGGTTCTCGGCTCTGTCAGCCACGATGTTCTTCTCAACCTGGCAACGCCGACGATCGTTGTTCATGGCGATGAAACCGCTTAGGGACCCGGGCGATGGGATGCTGGACCAGCGAAAGGGGCAGGCAGCTGCTTCAGTAGATGCGTACGTGAGTCTTTCTGTTGCGGCGAGCTGCGACGCCGACGAGGTGTTGCGCAATTTGGGATCCGGCCATGACGGTTTGTCTGAGCAGGAGGCCCGACGCCGCTTGGTCGCGGATGGTCCCAACGCGGTTAGAACGCACAAGGCAAACGGATGGCTGGTGTTGCTCCGTCAACTGCGCAGCCCCATTCTGATTCTGCTTTTTGTGACTGCGGCCGTTTCGCTCTTTCTGACAGATCCGACGAACGCGATCGTCATTGGTGTGATTCTGCTGTTCAGCATCGGCCTGGGGTTCAGCAACGAGTTCCGTGCCGAACGCGCCGCCGAAGCGCTGCACTCCCAAGTGACCCACCGAGCGGTGGTTGTCAGAGACGGCGTGGCGCAGCAGGTGGACGTGATTGAACTCGTTCCCGGCGATGTGGTTCAGCTGAGCATCGGCGCGGTGATTCCTGCCGATATCCGCCTGCTGAGTTGCACCAATCTGCTGTGCGATGAGAGCATCCTGACGGGTGAGTCGCTTCCTGTGACCAAGGACACCGCGACGGTGGTCGCCGGTGCGGCGCTGGGGGACCAGACGAGTTGTGTCTTCATGGGAACGATCGTTCAGTCGGGTAGCGGCGTCGGGGTTGTGGTCGCGACGGGAAGTCGCGCGGTCTTCGGACATATCGCTCTCGCACTCGGCGACCGGCAACCACAGACCGAATTCCAGCTGGGACTGAAGAAGTTCTCGCTCTTACTCTTGCAAGTCGCTGTCGTGCTGACCACCTTGATCTTCGTGGCGAACATACTCTTGCACCGCCCGTTACTTGACTCGCTCCTATTCTCGCTGGCGATCGCCGTCGGCATCACACCGCAGTTGCTTCCGGCGGTCGTCAGCACGAGCCTGGCTACAGGAACCCGCCAGCTGGCAAAGCGCAAGGTGCTCGTCAAGCGTTTGGTGTGCATTGAAGATCTCGGAGACATGGACATCCTGGTCACGGATAAAACGGGGACGCTCACCGATGGTCACATCAGTTTCATCCGAGCGATCCCCGTTCAGGAAAGTGTCACTCCCGAGGATCTTCTTACCCAGGGATTGCTTGCGACCGAGGCCGACTACTCCCGAACAACGGTCTCATCGGCAGGGCAGAATCCGCTTGACGCGGCCCTTTGGGAATCTGAGCTTCCCGCCTCTTTCGATCCTCACCGGCACACGCGATTGGGCGTCATCCCCTTCGATCACGAACGCCGCATGACCAGCGTCTTGGTGAGCGATGACGACACCGCAAGGACGAGCATCGTGACGAAGGGGTCGCCGGAGGATGTTCTTCGGTGCTGCGTGGGCATCCCCTCGAACGCACAGGAGCTCCTCGACGAGCAGTTCAGCGCCGGCGCCCGGGTGATCGCGGTCGCCACGCGCGATGTCCATGGCGTCACCGCGATCGATGTGGCGGACGAGCGGAACCTCACCCTCGCTGGCTTTCTGATCTTCGTCGATCGTCCGAAGGAGAAAGCCAAGGACTCATTGGCGCAATTGGCAAGCCTGGGAATCACAGTGAAGATCGCCACAGGCGACAACGCTCGCGTTGCTGAGAAGGTGTGCGCCGAGCTAGGCATGACTTCGACACGCACCCTGACTGGAGCGGAAATAGACACACTGTCGGACGAAGACCTGAAAGTATCCGCGCACGAAGCAACCATCTTTGCGCGAGTGTCACCCGAGCAGAAGGCGCGGCTGATCACGGCGTTGCGGGGGAGGGGCCGTGCGGTCGGCTTTCTGGGTGACGGAGTCAATGATGCCCTTGCACTCCATCGAGCGGACCTCGGCATCTCCGTGGACAGCGCGACCGATGCGGCCAAGGATGCCGCAGACATCGTTCTGATGGACAAGGACCTTGACGTGTTGGCAGATGGAGTCATGCAGGGGCGGCGAATCTTCGCGAACACGATGAAATACGTGCTGATGGGAACCTCGAGCAATTTCGGGAATATGTTCAGCGCATCCGTCGCCTCAGTGGTCCTGAGCTTCCTGCCGATGCTCCCGGGCCAGATTCTGCTGAACAACCTTCTCTACGACACCGGACAGCTGGCGATCCCCGGAGACAACGTCGACAAGGAGCAGCTCTATGCTCCGTCGCATTGGAACATCAGCCTGATTCGACGTTTCATGCTCGTGTTCGGCCCGATCAGTTCCCTTTTCGACTTCGCCACATTCGCTCTGATGATCTATGTCTTCCAAGCGATGCCCGGTGAATTCCGCGCTGGCTGGTTCGTCGAATCGATCGCCACGCAGACACTCATTATTTTCGCCATCAGAACCCGCCGCGTTCCCTTTCTGCGCAGCAGACCTTCAGCGGGGCTTCTATGGGCCTCGCTTGGCGTGGTCGCCGTCGGAGTGTATCTCCCGTTGTCGCCGCTCCAGTCTGTTCTGGGATTCGATCCGCTGCCTGCACCGTTCTTCCTCACATTGCTTGCACTGAGTGTCGTCTATCTCGTTCTCGTCGAGATTGCCAAGCGCCGATTCTTTGCTCGCCCTCGCGTCCAGGCGAAGGGCGTTCCCAGCCGGGGGGCTGTTCACCACATCGGCAGACGAGCGGCACGGTTCAGCACCCCGACTTCTCTCCCTCGACGGGCCGGAACCCGATCCCCAGCAGGAGATCGTGTGTGACTTTCGACCCTGTTTTCACGGCACGGGTGACGCGAGGCTGAGTACATGAACGCGACAGACACACACTCACACTCCGTGGAGCAACACGATCCGTTCGCTGTCGCGCCCGCAACGTCGCCGCGCATCGTGGTCGGAATGGACGGCTCCGATGCCTCGCTCGACGCCTTGCGTCGAGGCATCACCATGGCGACCGCACTGAACGGTTCTCTTCACGCGGTGACGGTGTGGCATTATCCGATCATGCTCGCCGGGTCCGGCGCACTCGCATGGTCACCCGAACAGGATGCAAAAGCCATCAGCAAGGCGGCAATCGACGCCGTGTTTGGCGGCAACCCTCCTGAATGGTTCGATGCGACAGTTCGAGAAGGCTCACCAGCCGCCGTACTTATCGAGGAGAGCGCTGACGCCGACATGCTGATCGTCGGCAGTCGGGGCAATGGTGGATTCGTCGGCCTCCTGCTCGGCTCCGTCAGCTCAGCGTGCGCTGCACACGCGCACTGCCCGGTGCTTGTCATCCATGGACCTCAAGTCCCACACAAAAAATGAGTTGAAAGGCGATGACAGATATGTCGACTGACTATGAATCACCGGTTGTCATTCTGGACCAGGACGAGTGCTGGCGGCTCCTCGATGGCGCCAGCCTCGGCCGCATAGCGATGAGCGTCGCGGGCCAACCCGAGATCTACCCGGTCAATTTCATCGCCCGTGGCCGGAAGATCTACATTCGTACCTCAGAAGGCACCAAGCTGCTCGAGTTGACGATCAACGACAAGATCGCGCTCGAGGCGGACCAGGTCGAAAGCGATACAGCCTGGAGCGTCATGGTCAAGGGCACCGCCCGAGTGCTCGAGAAACAGTCCGAGATAGCCGAAGCCGAGGCGCTGCCATTGAGCCCGCTGATTCCGACACTGAAGTTTGTGTGGGTGGAGATCTCGCCCAGGGAAGTAAGCGGACGCCAGTTCCCGCTTAGCCCCGAACCCGATCGCTTCTAGGTATCTGCGACATCAGCTTCACTGTGAGAGGTCGTTGGTTCGTGTCGCTCCTTTGACGGCCAACCCACAGCCGTTCTCCAGCCAGCGTAAGAATCCGTCAAGAATTAGCCGGGATCGTTGGTGACATGGAGAACGAACGATGAGCGCAGTCACGGCCCCGCGCAGGGAGGTCATCCGCGGAACCCGAGCGACGCGCGCGCGCAGCTCCATCGTCGTGCGCATCGTGATGACTTTCGGGCTCATGGGCGTGCTAGCCATGTGGTGGTCGAGCGTTCCCGCATCCTTCGCCGTGACGCCGGCCAGCGTGGTCACCACAATCGGTGAGCTGAGCGGAATGCTCGGTGCATATCTGGTGTGTGCGCAGGTGCTGCTGATCGCACGAGTGCCATGGTTCGAGCGTGCTGTCGGACTCGACCGCCTCGTCGCGTGGCACCGCACGCTCGGCGCGTCCGTCGTTCTCTTGGTCATCACGCACGTCGTGTTCATGGTTGTCGGCGTCGATCTGCTCGCCCAGAAACTGCCGTGGTCCGGGTTCCTGTCGCTCCTTCAGAACTATCCAGATATGCTCACCGCTCTGATTGGCACGATTGCCTTCCTTGCCGTCGGGCTCAGCAGCGCCCGGTGGATCCGCACGAAGCTTTCATACGAGGTCTGGTACTGGATACACCTCTCCACCTACGCCGCGATCTTCCTCACGTTCCTTCATCAACTCAGCGGGGGCACGCACTTTGTGAACGACCCGATCAATCGCGTGCTGTGGATCGGCCTCTACCTGGGCACTGCAGCCGCGGTGCTCACCTGGCGGTTCGTGCTGCCGACTGTCGACGCGTGGCAGCACCGGATGCGGGTGGTCGCGGTGGTGCCGGAGAACGCAGGCACAGTGAGCGTCTGGTTCGCCGGCAAGCGCATCCACGAGCTCGGAGTGCGCGCCGGCAACTTCATGATCTTCCGCTTCCTCTCCTGGGGGCACTTGGGCACGGCTCACCCGTATTCGGTGTCCCGAGTTCCAGCCGGGGGTCAGATGCGCATCACGGTGGGAGCGCTCGGGGACCACTCGACCCTCATCCGCGACCTCAAACCAGGAACTCTCGTCTTTGCAGAGGGCCCGTTCGGACACTTCACCGCGGACCGGGCGAGCCGCGACCACATCCTGTTGATCGCCGGCGGCGCCGGAATCGGCCCTATCCGGGCGCTCGCGGAGGAACTCGTCGGCCGGGGCGCACGACCAGTACTGCTCTACCGGGCGCATTCTGCCGAAAACCTTGCGCTCCTCGCCGAATTGCAGGCCATGCCCGGGCTTGCTGTCGTACCCGTCATCGGGCGCCGAGCCGACCTCGGATACGACCCGCTCGACGTGGACGCGATGCGGCGATTCATCCCTGATCTCCACAACTGGGAGGCGTTCATCTGCGGCCCTGAGGGGATGGCTGAGCGGGTCGAGGCGACACTTCGAACGCTCCGCATGCCGCGGCGCTTCATCCACCGAGAAGAATTGAGCATGTCATGAGACGCAAGAAGTGGCGCGGCACGATCCTGTTCACCGTGATCCTCGTCGTAATGGGCGTCACGATCGGACTCCGTCTCTACGGCATCGGGCAGACGGTGACCGCGAGTTCGGCGACGAGCGTCTCGAGCACGGGATCCGCGTCGGCCGCGACGCCCGCACCAACTACCGCCCCCGGAAACAACACGACACCACCCGCCATCTCGACGCCATCGACGTCGACCGCATCAGCCAGGAAGGTGATCACCGGCTCGGTTGAACAGACCCCCTATGGTCCGATCCAGGTGCGGGTGACGTTCGACGGTTCGAAGATCGCGGCGGTGGCGGAATTGCAAGCACCCAGCGGCGACGGTCGCAGTGCGTCCATCAATCAGCAAGCGGCGCCGATCTTGAAGCAGGAGGTGCTCTCTTCTCAGTCTGCGAACGTCGACACCGTCTCGGGCGCCACATACACCTCGGATGGCTACAAGCAGTCGGTGCAGTCGGCGATCGACCAGCTGTGAGAGTGCTCGAAACGGTCATGGGCATCCCGATGTCGATCGACATCAGAGATGCGGGGGATCACCACCGGGTCGCGGCGCAGGCGTTCTCGGTGCTGTGGGATGCCGATCGCCGATTCAGCACGTATCGGCAGGACAGCGAAGTCAGCGCCGCCAACCGGGGCGGCCTCACTGTCGACGAATACAGCGCAGAGTTGAGGGAGGTCATCCGGATCGGGGAGGACGCGGCCGCAGCATCCGGCGGCGCGTTCCGCATCCGAACGCCCGGAGGAGCACTCGATCTTGACGGCGTCGTCAAAGGCTGGGCTGCGGCCCGCGCGGCCGGCGTCCTCGTTGCAGAGGGCCTGCACGAATTCTGTCTCAACGCCGGCGGTGATGTCGTGGTTTCCGGCAGCCCTGGCGGGACCGCACGGTGGAACGTCGGGGTGCGATCGCCCCATGACCCGGCAGCGATGCTGGCCGTTCTCGCGGTCACGGATGCGGCGGTCGCCACCTCCGGCGCGTATGAGCGCGGTGCACACATCGTCGACGGCAGGACCGGATTGCCCGCCGCCGGTCTGATCAGCGCGACAGTCGTCGCCGATGACCTCATCACGGCGGATGTGCTCGCGACAGCTGTTTTCGCCCTGGGCGCCACGGGCGTTGAATGGGCGCTCGAGCACGGTGCGCGAGGCGTCCTCGGGCTCTCAGACGGCGACAAGGTATTGACCGCCGGCGTGCTCACCTTCGCCAAACCCGGGAAAGCGCGATGATGATCGTGGCCGATGTAAGCGGAGACGCGCAGGGGCCCCGCACCTATACTGCGACTGTGAAGGAGAAGCCCCGGGTTCTGGTAGCCGAAGACGACTCTCGCCTCGCCGCGATGCTCACTGAGCTTCTCGAATCCGAAGGATATGAGGTGCTCGTTGCTCCGGACGGCCAACGTGCACTGCACCTGAGCCTCACCCAACCGTTCGATGTTTTCGTGCTCGATCGCGGACTCCCCGTGATGGACGGGCTGGATGTCCTCCGGCGCCTGAGACAGGGCGGCCTGACGGTGCCCGTGCTTGTGCTCTCGGCGCTCGGAAACCCGGCGGACCGGGTCGAGGGACTCGATGGTGGCGCCGAGGATTACCTGACGAAACCCTTCGACGTGGACGAACTGCTCGCCCGGCTGCGCGTGCTTCGGCGACGAGGCACATCCACCCTGCCGTCGATCCGCTTCACCGGCGGTCTGTTCGAGGCGGATAACCGTACGGTCGTCCTCGATAGCGGTGCACGCATCGTCCTCTCCGAGCGTGAATCCGCTCTCCTCGAACAACTCGCGCGTCGGCCCACCCAAGTGTTTTCGCGGGGCATGTTACTGGATTCGGTGTTCGCGGATGCCGACGATCCCGGTGTCGTCGACACCTACGTGCACCATCTGCGCAAGAAGTTCAGCAAGAGCCTGATCGAGACTGTCCGCGGCCTCGGCTACCGGATGGGGTCACTATCGTGACATCCAGCGACGACCGGGAGATCCGTTCGGCGGCGCGACGGCTTGCCACCCAGTTCGCGGTGATCATCCTTGTTCTGTTCGCTCTGCTCGGCGTGGTTATGTACGTGGTGGTGGCGGCGGGTCAGGCGGAGACGGCAAAACGAACCCTCGCTGACGCATCCATGGTCGATTCGTCACACGACGCGCCGCGTAACCTGCTCATCACAGTCGTATCCGAGCAGGGGAGAGACAGCTCACCCAACATGCCCGATGGACTACCCGACGAAGCCGCCCTCGCGCGCGTGGCGGCTGGCGGGGCATCCGAAGAGGAGACGATCGAGGCCGGCGGGCAGAGCTACCTCACGCAGACCGATGAGCGGCGCGGCAAGGTCGTTCAGATCTCCTACGGGCTCCGTGAGCAACATGAGGAGCTGACCCGGCTGCTTGTGGCCCTCATCGTCTCGGGCATAATCGCGGCCGTCGCCGCTGCGGTGGTCGCCGTCTTTATCGCGCGACGGGCGATGCGGCCGCTTGCTGACGCCCTCGCATTGCAGCGACGATTCGTGGCCGACGCCAGCCACGAATTGCGCACCCCGCTGACTCTTCTCAGCATGCGGGCGCAGTTGCTTCGCCGCCGCATCCGTGACACAGCGACCCCGATCCCCGCTGCCGTGAGCACCGGCGTGGATGAACTCGTCGACGACAGCAAAGCTCTGACCGAGATCGTTGAAGACCTTCTCACGGCGGCAGATCCACGACAGGAGACGGCAACCGAACACGTCGATCTCGGTCGCATCGCAGCTGCTGTGATCGCCTCAGCGCAGGTGCGTGCGCAGCAGCGCGGCGTGGCGATTGAGTCGACATCGACGGGAGGTGTCGTCCTTCCCGGTGCTGAAGTGTCACTACGACGAATGATCGTCGCGCTCGTCGACAACGCCATCGATCACGCTCAGGCTCGCGTGCTCGTCGAGACCTTCCATGACCGGAAAGAAGTCGTAGTGCAGGTGAGCGACGACGGTGCCGGCTTCGCAGTGGACTCCGAGACGCGTGTCTTCGAACGATTCGCAACTTCCCGCGCCCAGCTATCGGAATCCGCCGAGGTCCGACACTACGGACTCGGACTCGCGCTCGTCGCAGAAGTCGCTACCCGGCACCGGGGCTCGGTGAAAGCAACGAACGACGGCCTCGGCGGTGGTGGATGCGTCACAGTGCGACTACCTACGGAGTCGCACTGAAGTTGCCGACAAAGAAGACGCCCATTATTCAACTGGCAAACGCCGAACTGGTGAATCAAGGCCTCCAAGAGACTTAGGGCGATTCACTGTGCGCACATGCGCTCCTCGTCAACGCCGGATTCTGGTTTAAATTCGCGACAAAGAGGATTCCACACGAGGTGTCGTCGATTGAGCGGTCGATTGAGCAGATGCTGCGAAACCGCAACTGACGTATGAGTGGGTTATCGGTTCGCACACGCACTTCACGTTTCCTGGGTTCCGCACGGAGCTCCGATGGGGAGGCGGAGATTCTCGGCTTTCCGAGCCAAGCCGGTCGTCGGCGTTATAGCGGGCTCGCGGATCGCGCTCGCTTGAGTGACGTCGATTTCTCACTCCGCAGAAGGTTATTTCTGCACAGGAAACCAATCGATGGGCAGGGCGGAACGTTTTACATGGGCGCAGCGCTGCGCTTCCATCAGGCTCACGCGGCTCAGCCGTATAACGCGATGACTACCGACCTCGGAGGTAGTCCTCGTCCGGTTCCCAGTCGATGAATGGGTCGTCAATCTCTTCCCACTCTTCATCGAGTTCAGTTGGGATAGCCGCAGGCGTGAACTCTTCCGCTTCCAGATGCAGGCCGCAGACCGGACACCGAAACATCGAAGCGAACGGGTAGAGCGCCCGACTCCAGCCGGAGCGGGCATAGGACCCGCCGCGCGTCTCCTGCCATCCCCCTTCCGATTCACCTTCTTCGATTAGGTAAGTCGCAACCCCAAGCCGGGCGCAGGCGGGACAGGTCTGCTCGACGTCCTTGTGCCGGACAAGTGACATAAGCGGGAGGCTCCGAGCCTCCAGCATCGCTTGAGTCCGTTCTTGTTCCTCGGCGTTCATTCCGTTCAGAAGACGTTCGAGTTGGGCACGGGCGTAGACGAGTTTGGCTTGGAAACGGCGTGCGACTGCGGTGCTGTTCTCGTCTTTCAGCACCTGGATAGTCGGCATCAGGTCTGGGGGCCAGAAGTCGGCCTCCTGCTTGGCCTCCAAAGGGTGGAGGGACTCAACGATAATGATGAGCGCTCTGGTCGCGTCTTCGAGGTAAGCCTTGTCCACGAGCGCCATGTGCGCAGCGGAGTTCCGGACTCCCATGACCATGCTCACAAGGGAGGGAGGATTGCCCTTACCCCGCGACCCTGCGTGAGGTGCGAACTTCGGGTTGAGCTTTTGCAGCAGTCCCCAGATCATGCTTGAGTCAGTTGTCCGCAGGGTCCTCGGATCAAGCGCCCCGGATGTGTTCGCGCGCGAGAGCATGATCTGTGACTCAACGGAGTCATGCCTCGCCAGAAGTAGCGGATCGTGAGATGCGACAACTGCGCGACCAAGGTATTCGACAGCTGCGCCTATAGAAAAGGCTGCCTCGAGCTGCTGTTGCTCATTCTCGCTGGCATATTTGTTGATCGCGGTCTGCGCGGCATCCTGAGCAGCCTTGTAGAGTCGCCGTGAGATTTGCACGTGGTGCGGATTCAACTCGGCGGTGGGCACATTGCGCGACTCAGGATTCTCGTTGATGGACGCCATGGACCCAATTCTCGCAGCGGACGAGAAGTCTCGACACAACGACTTCAGGAACACCCGTAGGGCATTCGCGAGCGAAAGAGGGGGCGATGAATCAGGAGCGCCCGAACGAAGCCGTCGCGAAGCAGATCGTCGAGCGGGTGATGGGTATCGAGCTCACGCACGCGGACACCCACGGCGGAGTCGACTACCTCTCGCTGGACGGAACCGTCGCTCTCGAGGTCACGGCTGTCACCGACGGTGAGAAGAAGGGCGCTCGTGGTGCCCTCCGCAAGTCTGAGGCGAAAGGCGCCCGGGGTCTGCTGCCCTGGTAGGTGACAGTTTCTAGTCACGCAGCCAGTGCGGCTGGCGTGTTCATGATGGCCTCGAACTCGACCGGCGTCAAACGACCAGCGCCGCTTGTCGACGCCGCGGGTGGTAGGTTCGCTCGACCCAGGTCACGATCGCAATCCGCAGTTGCTCACGGGTGGTCCAGGAGCGACGGTCGAGGACGTTTTTCTGCAGCAGGCTGAGGATGGCTCACCGCGGGGCGCAGAAGATTCCTCGGCGCAGCTTCTACTTCGACTCACGGAATGGGCGGGTACGGACCTGAGCGCCGGTCAGCCTTCAACGATTGTGCCGCTCATTTGGTTGTTGAAGTCGATCTCTAGGGACATCGAGCTTCCGTGCCGGAACAATCGGGTGTCGCGAGCGGCTGAGGTCCCGTCTGGTGGCGTTGTCACCGATTGCCGGAGCCCGAGAACCTGACCGTTCAGGAGCTGGTCGGGCCGTCGCCCGGCGGGCAGTGTGGGGTATGGCGCGATTTCGACATCGGTCCCAGCGAAGTGCTTGGCGGCGGCAACATGAAACAGCGCTCCATAGACATTCGCCATCATCCAAGCTTCAGCCAGAACTGATGGGACGTCGATCCGGAGGGTCGTCACCTCCAGCCCGAGCTTCGGCTTGCCGTTCGGGCGGCCGAGGTACGTCACTAGAGGGCGGTCGAATACGGGAATGGAGCCTTGGAACGCGCTCAGCGGAATATCTCCGCCACCATCGGGGATCGCATCTGCCGGTAGGAATTCCAGCCGTAGATCGTCTCGCCCTCTAACGGCTAGACCGTGCTTGAACTTGTTGTGGGCCGTATTAGTTGTCAGTTCCTCATCGGTGAGCAACCTGATGGCGTGATTGGCCCAGGCTAGTGCGTTCTCCACTGCGCCACGCGATGCCTCCGAGTCCTCAATCCCGGTGGCGAGAAAGAGCGGCGCGAACAGGCCTTGGTCTGTGTTCATGCGCTCGACGAGTTGTTTAGCCACGTCCAGAAGGTTGATCGGGCCATCAGCGATCGCTCGCCAAGTGCAGCGGGCGTCGCCCGTCGGTTCCACAAACACGGTCAGGGCATGAAGGAACCGGATTAGACCCTCGGCAACGTGGTGACGAAGAGCGAAGGCATCGGCGGCGACCTGGAGCCTGCGGTCTCGCTCGTCAAATTCAAGAACGCGGTTCGTGTCAGACAGGTTCAGGACCCTGAAGAACTTTTCGGCCGCCTTCGCATTGGCGTGGGCTGGCCCTTCTTCGGCGTCGAGCACCGAACTGATTCGCGAGTTGAAGTATTGAAACGGCCGCGAGGTAAAGAACTCATCGTCTAGAACCTTGGCCTGTGTCGCGGTCAGGTTCCGTCCCTCTGGCTTGATCTTCAACATCCTCTAATGATGGCCCTTCTTGAGTACGCACATTGATGGGTCGTGCCGTGCAACGATGTAGGGACGCAATCCATCGCCCAAGTCGCGATTCTCTCAGCGGGGCTTTCGCGTTCCCCAAACCCCAGCCGGTACCCCAACGGCCCTCGACGAGAGCCCGCTAGGCAGCCATGATGGGCGTATGAGCTTCTTCGACGGAGGCGCGTTGAACACGCCTGACCTCTCTGGAATCTCCGACGGCATCGTCAGGGCTGCCGCTACGCGAGACAAGCATCGGAAGAACACTGCGAAGGCGACTATGCGCACAGCGCAGGAGCTCGAGCGCGTCATACTCGCGCTGAACGCCAGCCTTGAGGTCGCTCGCAATGCCAAGGAGGACGCAGACCGTGCGCAACGCCTTAGCACTGGCATCGCGATCGCGTCGCTCGCCATCGCCGGTGCATCGATGGTGGTGGCGATCATCGCCGTGATTGTGACACTTAACTAGAGGTGCGCAGCGATGAAGTTGCTTCAGATTGCGCGACTAAGAGGGGTAGGCAAGTGAGCGAGGAGGACGAGAAGTTACGACGGGTTCGGTTCTATGGCGCGCATGACCTGGCGGCCGGCTGGCATGCCCCGCGCGTAGTCGAACTTGCCACACAATTCGATCCGAATAATGCTCCGACAAACGTCATGGGCATTCTCGAGCTTCACAACGTGCAGCAATACCTCGAACATCGATTGCTCCCGAACTCCTGCACTGAGGAAGAACGCGATCAGCTCGTGGCACGGGCTCCGCAGATTCGCAGTGCTGTTGCGCGATTCTTTACAGCGGTTGACAGTTCGAACTTCACCGCAATTGTAGCCGAGGTTGACCACGAGTTTCACGGGGATCTACTTGACCTTCTCGGTCGCAACAAGGCCTTCGAGCGTTGCTATAGCGCGACAGCCCTTCCCGCGCTGAAGGCGGCAGGTGTGCACCTCGGCGAGATGCTCGCGAGCAGGAGCGTCGTGCAGGCCTATGACACCGAAATACGGGACGAGTTGCTCACTTCACCTCGCGGTGCCGAGTACCTCGTTCACAAGTACCTGGAGAAGGACGCGCGAGGTGCGATACATCTTCCACGGAGCTTCACATCGATGGACGCCCGCAATCTGCTTGAGCGCTATATCGACGGCGAGGACGCGAACCTGAACTATGTGCGGCTGATTGCGAACGCAAATGATCATGCTCAGGCTGGCATCGACGCCAAGCTCAAGCTGCGGGCGAAGCGACGCAGCGAAGAATTGAACACGAAGATCTTCGACCAGAACGAGGGGTTCAAGACCGGTTGCGAGGTTGGCATCTCCGACGACCAGGATGAACCAGTCGCGCTCGAGGTGGACTCCTCAGATGGATCGGTCTGGCGATACACGTACAGCAGCCGCTGGCTCGAGGAGACCGCCGACAATCCGAGCATTCTCAACAACTTTCAGCACCTATTTGAATTCGCCGATCGCCAAGTGCTCCTGACGCTTCCGTCATACCCAGCGCACTTGGGTGTGATGGAACGGGTGATGGGCCTCACTGGGCATGCCGAGTACAAGGTGGGCGTCGCATTTCGAAACGTGGACACGAGTTCGCTACTTCAGACGCTCATGTATCGCCGATTCCTAGAGTCGCACGATGTTGACCTGGAGCAGGTCATCTCCTGGTTCTTCGAGACGTATCTTGTCGAGGAATTTGGAGTCTCGAACTTCTCGTTCGCTCCGTCTGGCGGCGGTACGTCGTACCTTCAGAAAGTTCGGCATCTCTTCGCTGAGATGGAAAGCGTCGCAAACCAATTCGGCCTGTTCGTCGAGAACGGTGAACTCGATCGAGATCTGCTCACCATCGGGTCGGACCAGGTTCGATACAAGGAGATACCCGGCCTCCTCGAGGGCAAGTATGTCTACTCGTCCGAAGGCCAAGAGATAGCCGGCATCCTTCACCTTCTGTTCTCCGACCAATCGAGGCTGAACTACATCGACAAGGGGCTGCGTGCTGAAAACGCAGCCGGACTCCTCCTAAAGAACCAAGTGGCCTACGGTGACTTCCACGAATACCAGAAGGCGAACGTCGACCATCTGATCCGACTCGGCGTCCTCGAGAACACCGGCAAGCGTGTCCGGTTCGCGAATGTGGAGCAGTTGCTCATCCTCGGGTCGCTGTTCAACACTCAAGCAGCGAACTACTACCACCTCTCGAAAATGGGACGCGCGGAAGTGGAGGCCATGGTCGCAAGGGGCTGGGTGACGCGCCACTCCACGCTGCTGACTGACGCGGAGGGGGACTACTTCAACTACTTCCTCAATCGCGTGGGGTTCAGCGACGGGCCGAACCTGCGCAATCGGTACCTGCACGGATCCCAGGCCGGCGCCGACGGCGAGGGGGCGCACTTCAAGACCTACCTCGTCGCACTGCGCCTGATCTTGGCGCTGGTGATCAAGATGAACGATGACCTTTGCATCTCAGCAGTTGAGAACTCAAATTCCGATGACGCCGGACAAGGAGTCGCCTGAAGCGGGACGAGCTTGTCGAACGCCCCTCGATCCTCGAGGAAGCCGAGCAGTCGCTTCACTTCGTAGCCACCGGACTCGCCTGGTTACCTGCCGGCTCCGCGGCCGGCGTGAGCATCGCCGCACCTTGGGCAGGGACCAAGATCGCTAACCCACGCCCGGACCCACCGCTCGTTCTCGATCCAGACCCCTTGACTGGTCAGGTAGCCGACTTCGGGAGGAGTTGCTTCGGCGGGACAGAACGAGGTGTCTGGGTTCTACAGCGCGTATTTCAGAGACGCGGAAGAGGGGACCCAAAGGGGGACCAGACCCATGCGATCCATGCATCGAATGACTTGAAATGAGGCCCAGAAAGCCCCTGGAGCCCCGGAGAATCGCGGATAGTGGTCTCTTCTGCCGCCTGGGAGTCCTGCGGGCTAGCGTTTAGAGCGGCCAGAAACGTCTGGGCAGAGGAAAATCGAGAGGGCGTTGGAGGAAAACGTGGTCTCGAGTGAACCCCGATCCGCGTCCTGACGGGTTTCGTAAACAGCCCACAGTGTCATGTCTCGGGACATCGTTCATAGATGTCTCGGGACATGGTTCATAAAAGCTCTTCCCTTGGGAGGAGCTTTTGTGGTTTCTGGGGTTGGTAAATCGGTGGCGAGGTTCAGCGTCAGTGACCTGCCCCGGGTTCGGTGCCGCTGTTATGCGGGGTGCGGTTGTCGACTTCCTCGACAGGCAGCTTCCCTCGCGTATCCCGGCTGGGAGCATGGAGGGGGTTGACGCACGCAGCCGAGAACGATAGCCTCTGACAAGTTTGAATCGAAACGTTTCAATTCTCGTCAAGGGGGACGACTGTGCGATTTTCGAGTATCCGAACAACACTGGGACGCGCGCTGGGGCCGGCCATCGCCGCACTTCTGGTGATCGCCTCACTCAACGGCACCGTGGCCCTCGGCCAGGTCAAGACCAGCCAAGTCAAGACCAGTGACGTTTCAGTCGGGTCGCTGACGGTGAACCATCTCGAGAAAGCACTGGGCATCCCCACGGCGCCGCCGGAATTCTCCTGGCAGCTCACGGGACCGCAGCGCGGTGTAGTACAGACGGCGCGACAGATTCAGGTCGCGACCGCTGGCCACGGATTCGACAATCCCGACGTGTGGGACAGCGGACGCGTCAAGGGCAGCGATTCGGTGAATGTGCGATACACCGGTGACGATCTTCAGGCGAAAACGAGCTACCAGTGGCGTGTTCGCGTCTGGGATGGCGCGGGAGCTCCTACCCAGTGGAGCAAACCGGGCACATTCGAGACAGCGCTCAAGTCCGACGCCACGACGGCCAAATTGTGGGGCGCGGAGTGGGTCGGCGGCCCACCCGAGGGAACTCTCGGGATCGGGTGGAGCGACTACACGCTGCGAGTACGCACCAGCAACATCACCGATGCCCTCGGGATCATCTTCTACGCCGATTCCAGCGAAGTGAAGAACACCTACATGTGGCAGCTTTCTGCGCGTGGGGCGCCCAATCTGCATCCGCTCAGCAAGGTCAACGGCAGCTGGGCGGCGCTTGGTGACGTCGCGATTGCCGACAAGGATCTGCCCGGCGGTTTCGCGGCCGAGCACGAGACCACCATCAAACTGGATGCGGGCACGGCTACCACAAGCATCGACGGGAACGTCATCGACACTCGTGCCATCCCGCTGCGATCGGCAGGCACCGTTGGATTCAGGACGGCGCAGGGGGAGTCAGGCACCGTCAACGAAGTGACGGTCACGAAGGGCGGCGAGACGCTCTTTCACACGGACTTCTCCGACGGAGTGAATCCGTTCGCGATCGGCACCGTGAGCGATGGGCACCTGAACGTCTCCGGTGTTGTCGAGACCGGCGTGTTCACGACCGTCGCCCGTTCTTCGCTTCCGCTGCTGCGCAAAGATTTCGGGGTCGACAAGCCCGTGCGCTCGGCACGGCTGTACTCCACCGCACTCGGCGTCTACCGCGCCGAGATCAATGGCAAGCGTGTGGGAAATCAGGAGCTCGCGCCCGGGTGGACCGACTACAGCCAGCTGGTGCAGTACCAGGTTTACGACGTGACCGACCTGCTGCGACAGGGCGACAACACCATCGGTGCGGAGTTGGGCGAGGGCTGGTATGCGGGCAACCTGGCCTGGATCGGACCGCACCGCTATGGAACCGACCCAGCCTTCCTCGGCAGGCTGGAGATCACCCACGACGACGGCACGACCACTGTCGTGGCCTCTGACGCGTCGTGGAAGACGACACCTGGCCCCATCATCGAGTCGGACCTTCTGATGGGTGAAACGTACGACTTCCGGCGTGCAATCGACGGCTGGAGCGAGCCCGGAAAGGCTGACGGCTGGTCTGCCGCCCACGTGTACACCCCCGTCGTCGGTGAGTTGCATGCGCAGACCGATCCGCCGGTGCGAATCACGGAAGAGCGGCCCACCGAGACCGTGACAACTCCGGCCGACGGCGTGACGATCTACGACATGGGCCAGAACATGGTCGGCTGGGTGCGGGTTCGACTGACGGGCAAGCCCGGCGACGTGGTGACGATTCGTCACGGCGAAGTTCTCAACCCCGATGGCACGCTCTACACCGCCAATCTGCGCACCGCGAAGGCGACCGAGACGGTGACCCTGGGCAAAGACGGGACCGTCGAGTACAGTCCGAGCTTCGTCTTTCACGGCTTTCGGTACGTTGAAATCACCGGCCTGAAAACCGCACCCGCGGCCAAGGATGTCACGGGAATCGTGGTGGGTACAGACAACCAGCCGATCTCCACGTTCGACACGTCCGACCCGATGCTGAACCAGTTGCAGTCGAATATCGAGTGGAGCGTGCGCGGAAACTTTCTCTCGGTCCCGACCGACACCCCCGCTCGCGACGAGCGGCTGGGGTATACCGGCGACCTCAACGCCATCGTCAACACTGCGACCTTCAACGTGGACGCGTATGCCTTCCTGACCAAATGGCTGAGGGATTTGCGGCTCCGGCAGGCCCCCAACGGGGCGCTGCCAGGCGTCGCGCCCGGTACCGAGCCGGGGGTCGGTGAAAGTGGTGTCTCGGCCGGATGGGGCGACGCGGGGGTGACCGTTCCCTATGCGCTGTGGAAGCAGTACGGCGACGCCAGTGTCATCGAGGACAACTGGAAGATGATGGTCGGTCTCGTCGGATACTGGACATCGGTTGCACCCAACGGAATCGTGCCCGACGGCCACGGCATCGGCGACTGGCTGAATGTCGACGACCCCACCTCCAACAGCCTGATCGCCACGGCCTTTTACGCCTACGATGCCCGATTGCTCAGTGAGATGGCCAGGGCCACGGGCCGCGACCAGGAAGCCGACACGTACAGCGCACTGTTCGACAGCATCCGTGCCGCCTATGTCAAGCGATTCATCGCCGCAGACGGAAAGATCGACAATGGTTCGGAGGCGGCGTATTCGATGTCAATCGGGATGGGGCTTGTTCCCCAGGACCGCCTCAGCGCGGTTGGTGACCGCTTCGTCGAGGCGATCAAGGCCAAAGGCTGGCACCTGTCCACAGGATTCCTCGGAACGCCGCACCTTCTGCCGGCGTTGTCCGCCGTCGGACGCGACGATGTGGCCTACCGGCTGCTGCTTCAAAAGGGCTATCCGTCGTGGCTGTACGAGGTCGCGATGGGCGCGACCACGACATGGGAGCGGTGGGATGCCATCCGGCCAGACGGCTCGTTCCAGGACCCCGGCATGAACTCATTCAATCACTACGCCTACGGTGCGGTGGGCGAGTGGATGTACTCCGCGATCGCCGGGATCAAGGCGACCAGCCCTGGGTACTCGACGTTCGATATCGCCCCACGACCCGGCGGCGGCCTGACCCACGCCTCCATCACCCATGACTCGCCCTATGGCACGATCCTCTCTTCGTGGAAGCAGGTGACCGATCACAGGCTCACCCTCGACGTGAAGGTTCCGGCGAACACTACCGCCCTCATCCACGTTCCCGCGGTCAGCGAACACGCTGTGAACGAGGGCGGTATCAGCGCCGCCGATGCGCCGGGCGTGAGCTTCGTGAAGATGCAGGACGGCGCCGCGGTTTACAAGGTCGGATCGGGAAGCTACGCGTTCGATTCGGACGACGTTCGCGGCCACATCGGCCTGGCGGCGGATGAAGCTGCGGCCTTCCACAGTAAGGTGGCCGACCTTGTCGAGTCGGGCGACGTGGCACGCAACGTGCGTGGCCGGCTGCTTGCGCAGGCATCCGTGCTCGCCCGCGCCGTCGATTCGAGCCGCGATCACATCGTCGCCGGCGAGGTGGGAGCCGGCCTGGATGCCGCAAGCAAGGCTCTGGCCAAGACGACGAGCCTGCGGGAGCTGCTGAAGGAGTGGGGCGCCGACGGGTCGGTTCCGAGCGCCGATGCTGCCGCGCTGATCGCGTCGCTGCAGCGGCTCGAGACCCAACTGTCGGCCACGAGTACGTTGCTGCTCGGTGTGAATGCGTCGTTGTCGTTCGCCGGCCCCGATGTGGTTCCCGGTTCCCCCGCCACCGTGAAGGCGACGATCAAGAACACCGGTGACCAGACGTTGACTGCTCCAACAGTCTCGCTCGATCTGCCCGCGGGGTGGTCTGCAAAGCCCGGTACAAGCCCGAAGACGGTGAAGCCCGGCGAGTCCGCGGTGCTGCCGCTGACGGTGACGGTCGCGGCAGACGAATCGATCGCCACTGATGTGGCTGTCGCCGGCACCGTGACCTTCCACAGGGCACAGGCGACGATCACCGTTCCGGTATCGGCGATAGTGAACGTGGTATCTCCGGTCGAGATCGTCTCGACGGTGGCCGATCCCGCGGTGCTTGAGAAGCCAGGCGGCTCCACGGCGGTGACGGTTACTCTCCGCAATCGTCGAACCGAGGCGCCGCTGACCGGCGTCGTCGAATTCACGGCGCCGGATGGCTGGAGCCTGGACCCTGCGACCGTGGCGTTCAACCTCGCTGCAGGCGCCACGGCGGGCGTCACGGCCGCGGTGACGCCGCCGTCCGACGCGAAGCTTCCAGTCGGCACTGTCAAGGTCGCAGCCGTGTATGGCGACGCCAAGACCGTGGGCGGCCGTTCCGAGGTGCGCATCACCTCGCTGATGAAGGCGTGGAACTTCGATACGGCGGGCGATACTGAGGGCTGGAAGGCGACGGGCCAACTCACGGGCTTCACGGTGGCGGACGGCGCGCTCAAGGCGACATCCACCGGGTCAGACCCGAACATGGGGTTCACCGGGCCGATGTCTCTGGACGCGTCTTCCGGGGCGGTGGTGGAGATCACCATGACAACGTCGAACACGAGCGAGGCGCAGCTCTTCTGGGGCACGGCGAATGAGCCCGGCCCCGCGGAGGCACGGAGCGCCAGGTTCACGGTTGAGTCGGGTCCATCGAAAACCTACCGGGTGACCATTCCACCGCAAAGCAGCCCGCTCGCCACTCTGCGGTTCGACCCGCTCAACTCAACGGGCGATGTTCAGATCGACAGTATCCGGGTGCTTCGCTAGAAAGGCCTGCCGCACGGATACGTGACATGTGAGAGTTCTCAAAAAGAGGTCTGCAATTCTCGCCTCAGCGTTATATCGTTGAGTATCGTTGACAAATCACGGAGGAGGGCATCATGGGCGGTTCGTTCCCCGCCGGCGGCTTCGGCACCGGCATGAGCGCCGAGGGCATGTGGCAGGCGATGGATCAGCTGCGTTCCACATTTGAGAAGCGCGTGGGCACGCGCATGGGCCGTGGCGATGTGCGCGCGGCGGTGCTTGCGCTCCTCGTCGAGAAGCCGATGCATGGCTACCAGATCATCCACGAAATCGAGGAGCGCAGCGGTGGCCACTGGAAGCCGAGTGCCGGCTCGGTATACCCGACGCTGCAGTTGTTGGCCGACGAAGGCATCCTCATCGCCGAAGAATCGAACGGGCGCAAAACCTACGCGTTGACCGATGCTGGACGCGAGGAAGTCGCCGGTGCAGGCACGACGGCCCCGTGGGAGACTGCGGGCGCCGGTGACAGCACGCGGTTCGGCACCCTGCCCAAGGCGGGCATCGACCTCGCGCACGCTGCGGCCCAGGTGCGCCGCACCGGCACTCCCGAGCAGATTCAGCAGGCCGCAACGGTGCTCGACGAGGCGCGTCGTCGGCTTTATTCGATCCTCGCCCAGGACTGACGCGGGTGTCGTCAGAGCGTGTGGGTCCGGCGGACTCGCCGCACGCAGGCGCCGCGCGCGCCCGCTACCGTCGCATCCTGCGATTCGCCGGTTGGCATCTCAGCGTGATCTGGTGGTACGAGCTCTTTCTGCCGCGCATCGGCCTCGAAAGCTTTGCCGAGCGCACGCGATCCAAGCGGATGCGACGCTTCGCGCAGCGATTCCACGCGCTCGCGGTGGAGCTCGGCGGGCTGATGATCAAGGTCGGTCAATTCATGTCGTCGCGACTCGACGTGCTTCCGCCCGAGATTACCGCCGAGCTTGAGGGGCTGCAGGATGAGGTGCCGCCTGTCGAGTTCGCGGCGATCCGCACCTTGGCCGAGGCGGAATTGAGCGTGCCGCTCGAGCGGGCTTTCACGACGGTCGACGAGACACCGGTTGCCGCAGCATCCCTCGGGCAGGCGCATCGGGCCCACCTCACCGCGTTCGATGCGGCCGAGACCGGGCTCGATGGAGTAGTCATCAAGGTGCAGCGACCCGGTATCGACGAGATCGTCGACGTCGACCTGACGGCGCTGCGCAAGGTGGCCGGATGGCTCAGCAGGGTACGACCCGTCTCGCACCGCGTCAACATGCCCGCGCTCGTGGACGAGTTCGCGAAGACGAGCCTCGAGGAGATCGATTATCTGCACGAGGCGGCGAGTTGTGAGAGATTTGCGGCTGACTTCGCCGACGACGAGCGGGTGGCGGTACCGGCCGTGGTCTGGGAGCGCACGACCCGGCGCGTTTTGACTCTTGAGGACGTGACGGCGATCAAGATCACCGATGCGGAGGGGCTGCGCGCGGCGGGCATTGACCCGGCGCAGGTGGCACCGGTGTTCGCATCCGTGATGTTCGATCAGTTGTTCACGAACGGGTTCTTCCACGCCGACCCGCACCCGGGCAATATTTTTGTCACGCCGGTCCGCAGTGGAGGCGAGGGAGGCGAGGGCGAAGCCGGAGGCCCTGGGTGGAAGCTCACCTTCATCGACTTCGGCATGATGGGCGAGGTTCTGTCCGGCACGCGCAGCGGCCTGCGCAAACTGCTGATCGCCGCCGCGTCACGCGACGGCAAGGGGTTGGTGAACGCGATGCGCGAGGTGGGCGTGCTGCTGCCCTCCTCTGAAACGGCGGAGCTGGAACGCGCGATGTCGCAGCTCTTCGCTCGCTTCGGCGGCATGGGCTTTGCCCAGCTGCGCCAGGTGGATCAACGCGAATTTCGCGACTTCGCCCAGCAATTCGGCGACGTGGTGCGCTCGTTGCCGTTTCAGCTGCCGGAGCATTTTTTGCTGATCATCCGTGCGATGTCCCTGACGTCGGGCGTGTGCAGTGCACTGGATGCCGAGTTCAACGTCTGGGATTCCATCGAACCGTATGCGACCCAGTTGCTGCGCGACGAGCGCGGCAACGTAGTGCAAGACCTGGCACAGCAGGCTGTGGAGATGGCCGGGCTCGCCTGGCGCCTGCCGAAACGACTGGATGCGCTCGCCACCCGCATCGAGGACGGCACCGTTGAGGTGTCTACCCCGCGACTGGAGCGGCGGATCGCCCGGCTGGATCGCACGCTACGACGGATGGTGCTGGCTCTCGTCTTCGGTGCGGTGATAGTTGCCGGCTCGCTGGTTCGCTCAAACGATGTGGTGCTGGGCACGGTGCTGATGATCGCATCGGCGGTGCCTCTCGCGGCCGCGCTGTTCGGGGGACGCCGGGGCGGGTAACGCGGCAGATGACGCGGGGGACCGGCCGCGGAAGGAGCATCCGCTGAGATCATCCTGAAGAAGTATTCGGAGGCACTTGCGGCGGAGGCGGCGAGAGGACGCCCGGCCATACCGTCGAAAGCATGACGATGCTGATCTCTCCCTCGCGTACGACGACGGGGCCGCTGCGCACGATCGATCTCGACGCCGTCGCGGCCAACACACGATTCTTTGCCGCGCGCGTAACCGGTGAACTCATGGCCGTGGTGAAGGCAGACGGTTACGGTCACGGCGCCGCCGATGTCGCGCGCACGGCACTGGCGAACGGGGCGACTCGGCTCGGGGTCACGAGCATCGGCGAGGCTCTCGCCCTGCGCGGTGTCGGAATCGCCGCACCGATCGTCAGTTGGCTGAACCACGCGGGTGGGGCTGACTTTCAACGCGCCGTCGATGAAGATATCGACATTGCCGTGCCGAGCATCGAGCATCTTGATGCCGTCACGGCGACCCGTGGATGCGCGCGAGTGCATCTGCACCTCGACACCGGAATGGCGCGTGACGGCTGCGAACCGACGGGATGGATCGGGCTCTGCCAACGCGCCAGGGAGGCCGAGCTTGGCGGCCGCATTTCCGTGGTCGGGGTGATGGGACATCTCGGGGACGCCGACGATCCGGGGGCCGCAAGCAACCGTCTCGGCCTCGCGCTATTCGAGTGGGGGCTCGATGTTGCCCGGCTCAGCGGGCTGCATCCGAGCATCGTTCACCTCGCTGCGACGTCGGCGACGCTCACTCTTCCCGGCACGCGCTTCACGGCATCCCGCATCGGCGCCGGACTTGTCGGCATCGATCTCTCGCGAACGGCCACGCTGAAGGCGCCGATGACTCTCACGGCGCCCATCGTGAGTGTGCGCGCGGTGGCGATAGGTACCGCCGTCGGCTACGGACACGACTGGGTTGCGCCGCGCTCGACGCACCTCGGGCTCGTCGGCCTCGGTTACGCCGATGGGCTTCCACGCAGTTCTTCGGGCAAGGCTGAGGTGCTGGTGAATGGGCGGCGGCACGCGATCGTCGGCCGCATGTCGATGGACCAATTCGTGATTGACCTCGCCGATTCGGGAGCCGCGGTGGGGGACTCTGTGGTTGTGTTCGGGCCGGGGGCGGCGGGGGAGCCGACGGTGGAGGAGTGGGCAGAGTGGTCAGGAACCATAGAGCACGAGATCGTTACGAGGGTGGGCGCCGGGGTGGGTACGCGGGTACGTCGCTCGACGGTCGGCGGCCCTTCCCGCGTGAGCTCGGCCGCATGAGCCGCCTCAGCGTCGCGGTGATCGGCGGCGGCCGCACTGTCGAACATGACGTCTCGCTCGCTTCGGCGGCATCCGTTGCCGCAGCCCTCGATGCCTCCCGGTACTGCGTCGTTCGCATCACGATCGACCGCGACGGCGGCTGGCAGGATGCCTCCGGCGACGTCACCGGCATCTCCGACGTCATCGAGGTGCTGCGCGGCTGCGATCTCGTCATTCCCCTGGTGCACGGACGGAACGGGGAAGACGGAACTCTCGCGGCTCTCTGCGAACTCATCGGTGTGCCCTATGTGGGCTCGGGCGCCGGCGCAGGCGCGATCGGCATGAACAAACACGTGACCAAGCTCGTTGCTGAGTCGCTCGGCATCCGCACCGCGCCGGCCGTGCTGCTCGATAGCGCTTCGGCGCTGGACTACCGCTTCAGCCATCCGGTGGTCGTCAAGCCCAACTCGGCCGGCTCGAGCGTCGGCGTTTCCCTCGTGACCGAGGCCATGCAGTTGCCCGCCGCGATGGCTGAGGCGCTGGCGACCGATACCCAGGTTCTCGTCGAAGACGTGATTGTCGGCCGGGAGATCGACATTGCCGTGATGCGAGGCGCCGACGGATCGGTTGTCGTGTCACCCGCCCTCGAGATTGAGGCAGTCGGACTCTTCGACCATGACGCGAAATACGGCGGGGATGCGGTCTTTCACATACCGGCTGTGCTCGACGATGATGCCCGCTCGATCATCGAGAGTGCAGCGGTGCGCATGTACGAGGCACTCGGGTGCTGCGGCGTGGCGCGTATCGACTTCTTTCTCGCGCCAGAGGGCTTGGTGCTGAACGAGGTGAACACCACGCCGGGCTTCACCGCGCAGTCGCAGGTGCCCCGCATGTTCGAGGCCGCCGGCGTGCCCTATGCCGAGTTGCTCGATCTGCTCATCGCCGACGCCCTCGCGACCCGAAGCGAGGCCTCGCCTCAGTTGAGCCTGCGACGGTAGATGGCGATCGCGAAGGCATAGGCGACCACGAGGATGCCGATGAGCCAGGCCAGGGCAACCCAGATGTCACCGCCGACGGGCTCCTGGGTGAACAGCGCACGCACGGTGTTCACGACGGAGGTCACGGGTTGGTTCTCGGCGAACCAGGCGACGGGGCCGGGCATGGATTCGGTGGGCACGAACGCTGAGCTGATGAAGGGCAGGAAGATCAGCGGATAGCTGAACGCGCTGGCGCCGTCGACGGTTTTCGCCGAGAGCCCGGCGATCACGGCGAGCCAGGTCAGTGCGAGGGTGAACAGGATCAGAATGCCGGCGACGGCGATCCACGCCCCCACGGATGCCCCGGTGCGGAACCCCATGATGAGAGCCACGCCGACGACGAGCGCCACCGACACGATGTTCGCGACGAGCGAGGTGAGCACGTGCCCCCAGAGCACGCTCGATCGAGCGATCGGCATGGACTGGAAGCGTTCGAAGATGCCACCCTGCAGGTCGAGGAAGAGCCGGTACGAGGTGTACGCGACGCCGGACGCGATGGTGATGAGCAGGATGCCGGGGAGCAGGTAGTTGACGTAAGGCCCGTTGCTTGCGGTGTGGATTGCGCCGCCGAGAACATACACGAACAACAGCATCAGGGCGATCGGGGTGACCGCGGTGGTGATGATGGTGTCGGGGCTGCGGAGGATGTGGCGCAGCGAGCGGCCGGTCAGCACGCCCGTGTCGCCGAGTACGTGGGCGGTCATCGTGATTCCTTTCGTGCGGCAACAACGGCCTCGCCGGTGTCACCGACGAGAGCCAGGAAGACCTGCTCCAGGGTGGGCTGCTTCTCTACGTATTCGACCTGGGTGGCGGGCAACAACTGCTTCAGCTCGGCGAGGGTGCCGTTCTGGATGATCGTGCCCTGATGAAGGATCGCGATACGGTCGGCGAGCTGCTCGGCCTCGTCGAGGTACTGCGTGGTGAGCAGTACCGTCGTGCCCTGCCCGGCGAGCGTCTTGATCGTCTGCCACACCTCGTTGCGCGCCTGAGGATCCAGCCCGGTGGTCGGCTCGTCGAGAAAGATGACCGGTGGGTTGCCGATCAGGCTCATCGCGATGTCGAGCCGGCGGCGCATGCCGCCCGAGTACGTGGCCGCCTTGCGGTTGCCGGCGTCGGTGAGGGAGAACCGGGCGAGCAGCTCGTCGGCGATAGGCCCGGGGCTCGTCAGGTGCCGCAGCCTGGCGACCAGCACCAGGTTCTCGCGACCCGTGAGCACCTCATCGACGGCGGCGAACTGTCCGGTCAGGCTGATCGACTCCCGCACCTCGCCCGGCTTCTCTGCGACGTCGAAGCCGTAGACCGTTGCGGTTCCGGCGTCGGACTTCAGCAGCGTCGACAGGATGCGCACGAGTGTCGTCTTGCCGGCGCCGTTCGAGCCGAGCAGGGCGAAGATGCTGCCCGCCTTCACGTCGAAGTCGACTCCGCGGAGCACCTGAACGTCCTTAAAGGACTTCTCTATGCCCTGCACCCGGATGGCGGATGCGACGGCCTGGTCGGCGGTCATGCATCCGTCTCCTTCGTATCCTGCAGGGCCGCATCGTCGATTGCCTTGGTGAGGCGGGCGCGCTCCTTGTCGATCCACTGCGTTCCGGAGTACGCCCGGGCGAACTCCTCGGCGAACTCCACCGGGTCGTCCCCGACGATGTCTCGGATCGGCGTCTCATCGACGGCTGCCCGTTCCCACAGGTCGACGTGATCGCCGATCATCGTGACCAGGGTGTCGCCGTCGGTGAACCCTCCGTAGTACATGAAGTACCGGTTGTACGCCTTGGCGGCGCTGCGGTAGGGCTCGGCGAGGGCCGCGACCCGGGCCATGGACTGCCTGTACTGCTTCTTCTGTTCGAGCGAGCCGGTGAGGGCCTCGATCCACTTTGCGGCCATGTCAGTTGTCTCCGTCTTTCTGTGTCTGTTCGATGGTGTGGTGCAGCTGTTCGATCCGTTCGGCGAGAAAGCTCCAGGTTCCCCAGAACTCGTCGAGGTACTCGCTGCCCTGTGCGTTCAGCGAGTAGACCTTGCGCGGCGGCCCCTTCTCGGAGGGAACCTTCGCCACATCCACGAGGCCGCGCTGCTCGATTCTGATCAGGAGCGCGTAGACGGTGCCCTCGACGATGTCGGAGAAGCCCTGCTCTCGCAGCCGTGCCGTGATCTCATAGCCGTAGGCCGGCTCCGCGCCCACTATCGCAAGAACGATGCCCTCTAACGTGCCCTTGAGCATCTCGGTCATCTGCTTGGCCACGGAGGCTCCTTTAGCTACTTAGTTATGCTGAGTACCACTAGATAGTAACGCTGACTACCGCAGAATCGCAATACTGAAAATCATCCGCGCGGTGTAACCATCGGCACCTTTGATTGAGGCGGCGGCCGCAGCACTGCCTGTACCGTCGAAGGGATGACGATGCACGCGACAATCATCCGCACGTGGATACCCGATCTTTCCGTCGGGTTCGTCGTGCTGTTGTTCGGCCTCTGGGAAGCCTCAACCAACCTCTACTCAGACTTCGACACGACGGTCATTCCGTGGATCGTGGTTCTCGGAACGGCCACGGCGGTCACCCTCGTACGCAAGGCCGGATGGTGGTCGCTGGCGATCCTGTGGCTGCTGCTCATCGTGCAGGCGACCACGATGACCGATGTGATGATCGTGGAACTCGCGATAGTGGGTGTCGCGTTCGGGCTGGCGAGGTGGGGCTCGAAAACGCTCCTGTGGACGAGCGGGCTGTCCATTCCCATCGCCACCTTTTTTACGCTGGGGTACATCGGCTTGCTTGCCGGTGGCATCTGGCGCACGCGTATTGCGCGCAACCTGATAGTGCCATTGCTCGACGGCGGCATCTCGTGGCCGCTTGTCATCTTGCCGATGATCGCCGGCATGCTCGCCCTGCCCTGGTTTGCGGGCCTGGCGGCGCGATACTGGGGAACCGCACGTGACTCGCGACTCTCGCAGGCCGAGGCTGAGGCTGAGGCCTTCGCCGCACACCACGAACGCACGCAGATGGAAGAGATCGCGACGCTTCGCGAGGGGCAGGCCCGTCTGGCCCGAGACGTACATGACGTCGTCGGACATTCGCTCACGGTCATCCTCGCGCAGGCGGAATCGGCCCAGTTCGTCGACAGCGCGGATTCGGAGGCTCTCAAGGCGACCATGGCCAACATCGCACGATCTGCGCGATCGTCGCTGCAGGAGGTGCGGGCCGTGCTCGCCTCGCCCGACGGCGACCTCGAGTACCGCACCGACCTCGACACCCTCATCGAGGCCACCCGGGCGAGTGGCAACGACATCACTGTCACCGACTCCGGTGCGCCTCGTCCGCTTCCACCCGAGCTGGCAACCGTGGCATTCCGCGTGCTGCAGGAGATGCTCACCAACGCCATCAAGCACGGCAGGCGCGACACGGCAATCACCATCACGCGTGACTGGGGTGATCAGCTGCGAATTGCCGTCACCAACCATGCCGAGCCCGGCGCGGATGACCCAGAGCCGTCGAGAGGCAATGGTATCGACGGCATGAGGCGCCGGCTGGCGTCGGTGGGCGGGTCCCTGCGGGTGCACATTGCCGCCGAACCGGGCGCGATCTTCGTGGCATCCGCCTCTCTGCCTCTGCGTGCCGGCCGCCTCGTGGGAACGGTTGGCGCGTGACCGAGCCGATTCGCGTGCTTCTTGCAGACGACCAGGACCTCTTTCGCGAGGGTGTGCGCGTGATCATCGACGCGCAGGAGGGCATGCAGGTGGTGGGTGCGGCGCGGGATGGCGCCGAGGCGGTCGAGCTCGTCGACTCACTCTCGCCCGATGTCGTGCTGATGGACATACGGATGCCCGAACTCGACGGTGTCGAGGCCACCCGGCAGATCTTCCTTCCTGCGCGCGTTGAGCGGCGATCGAATGCGGTACGCGTGCTGGTGCTCACGACCTTCGTTCTCGACGACCGCGCGGCCACGGCGATCAGACACGGTGCCAGCGGATTCATTCTCAAAGACACGACGCCCGCGATGCTGACCGATGCCATCCGCACGGTGCACGGGGGCAACGCGGTGCTGGCACCCAACGACCTGTCGAGCCTGCTCGAGGGCCAGTTTTCGGCTCAGGTGGCGGTCCCGCAGGTCTTCGCCAGCCTCACGGAGAAGGAGCGGGAGATATTCGACGCTGTCGCTCGCGGGGCGTCGAATTCCGAGGTTGCCGCCGCGCTCTTTCTGGGCGAATCGACGGTAAAGACGCACGTGGGCGCCATCCTGCGCAAACTCGCTCTGCGTGACCGCGTGCAGATCGTGGTCTTCGCCTACGAGCACGGTCTCGTCTGAGAGGTGCCGCCGTGGCACGCTCGACGGCGTCGAGGCGAGTCTACGACTCTGAGGATTGACGCGTCTCGATCGTCGCTGCGCGATCGGAGGAAGCGGCGGGCCGAGCCCGGAGGAAACCCCAGCCGACGAGTGCCCCGGCCAGAACCGTGAGCACGATTCCCGCGAGGGTGATCCCCTGTTGAAACTGGGCTGTCTGATGCGCGCTCCAGTGCGATGTGGCGATGCTTCCGGCGAACAGGGCGGCCAGGATGGTTCCGGTGACGGCGATGCCGATGCCGTTGGCAACCTCTGTCGCGGTGTCCGTGAGCGCCGCGCCGATGGTGGTGCGGTTGGCGGGCAGGCCGCTGAGCACATTGGTGGCGGCGACGACACCGACCACGCGCAGCCCGGCGGCCACAAGCGCAAGAGATATCGCGACCCAGACGTATCCGAAGCTGTTGAGCAGCGCGTATACGGCGAGCCCCACAACGACTGTCACGGCGCTGATCCAGGCGGCGCGCACCAGACCAACACGTTGCACGAAGGGATTCACAAATGCGCCGCCGGCGACGAGCACGACAACCTGCGGCAGCATGCCGATGGCGGCGAGCGCGGGCGGCCACCCCCACTGGAGTTGCAACTGCAGTGTCACCAGGTAGCCCAGTCCGGCGGTTGCGAGCCCGGCCGCGGCCTTGAATGCCAGGCCGCTCGACACCAGGGGGAGGGCGATGAGCTTCAGGTCGAGAAGCGGGTAGCGCGCCGAACGTTCGCGCACCACGAACAGTATCGCGGTCAGCACCGCAGCGGTGGCGGCCGTCCACGGCGCCCACGAGGAGGTGCCTTCGTTCACGAATAGCGTGGGCGCCACGAGTGCGAGCACTATCGTGACCGTGCCCAGCAGCGCGCCCACCACATCGATCGGGTCGCGGTGCAGATCGGCGGCCTTGTCTGCCGCGATGCCGATTCGTATGCCGATGATCGCGAGTAAGGCTATCGGCACGTTCGCCAGCAGCAGCACCTGCCACGGGGCGATGGCGAGCACAAAGCCGCCCACCGTCGGCCCGACCGCGAGCCCCACCAGACCCACGGTCGAGATGAGGGTCAGTGCGCGAACGCGCAGGCTGTCCTCCCCGAACAGTCGGAAGGCCAGTGCCATCGATCCCGGCGTCGTCATGGCGGCGGCGATACCCATCACGGCGCGGATGAGGATCAGCTCGTCGGAAGTGGTGACGAAGACTGTCGCAAGGCTCGCGAGGCCGAGCAGTGCCAGGCCTATGAGCATGATCCGGCGCCGACCGAATCTGTCGGCTACCGCCCCGAAGGCCAGCATCAGCCCGCCGAACACCACCGCGTATGCGCTCGTCACCCACTGCAACGACGTCGTCGAAGCGTGCAGCTCGCGCCCGATTGTGGGCAACGCCACGTTCAGGATCGAATTGTCCAGCATTTCAAACAGGAACACCGCAGAGAGGCCGGCCAATGCGACCCACGCCTCCCGCAAGGAGCGGGGAGAGCCAGCAGATGGGATCTCTTCTTTGTGTTCAGACTTCTGGATGCTCATGGGGGGCGTCCTTTCGCAGGGTGTGGTGGTACGTGATGACATGAAACGAACAGTGTTCGCACACGAACACTGTTCTACACACAAACAACGTTCGCGTCAAGTGGTACCCTGACTCCATGGCCGACAAAGACGCTTCGCATGGCATCGTTTCCCGTGACGGGTGGGCGGCGCAGATCGCCGCACTCGACGACATCCACCGTGCTTCTGACTCTCGCAAGGAGCCCATCACCGTGCACCGAATCGTGGATGTCGCGCTGCGGCTCGTCGAGTCCGAAGGATTCAACGCCGTGACGATGCGTCGCGTCGCCGCCGCCATGCACACCGGTGCGGCGTCGCTGTACGCGCACGTGCGCAACAAGGCGGAACTCGACGACCTGCTGATCGGGGAGCTGTGCTCGCGCGTGGCGCTGCCGGTGCCGGATTCCACGCAGTGGCAGGCGCAGATCATCGATGTCTGCGCACAGCTGCGGGATCAGTTTCTCCGCTACCCGGGGGTCTCGGGTGCCGCTCTGGCCGCAGCCCCCACCAGCCTCGACACGCTGCGGATCAATGAAGGCATGCTCGCTATCGTGTTGGCCGGGGGAGTGCCAGCACAATCCGCCGCCTGGGCGGTCGATGCCGCCTATCTCTACGTCAGTGCATACAGTCTCGAGGCGTCACTGAGACGCAAGCTCGGCGAGGATGCGGACGGGCGCATTCTCGACAAGGATGAGATCATCGAGCGCCTGAGGATGCTGCCGGTGGACCGGTTTCCCAGCACCGTCGCGCACGCGCAGGAACTCGCCGCGGGTGAGGGGCACGAACGCTTCGACTTCACCCTGAATCTGCTCTTCCAGGGCCTCGCCACGAAGAGGGTTCCCGCATGAGCCTGGTTCGGCTGAATGACGTCAGCGTTCGATTCGAGAACACCCAGATCCTCCGAGAGGCGTTCTTGCGCCTCGAGAACACAGACCGGGTCGGACTGATCGGCCGCAACGGCTCGGGCAAGACGACGCTGCTGAAGCTGGTGCTTGACCAGGTGCAGCCCGACACGGGAACCATCACCGTCGATCCGGGAACCCGAATCGGCTACTTCTCGCAGTTCTCCGAGCTCAACGGCGATTCGACCATCACCGAAGTGCTGGATGCGCTCTTTGACGAGGTACACGCCGTTGAAAACGAGCTCGCCTCGATAGAGACAGCAATCGCCGCGGATCCATCCGGCGGGGCGGAACTCGACCGGCTCATTCATCGACAGTCCGAACTGTTCGCGGAGATGGACCGACTCGACGGGTGGGATTACCCGCGCAAGATCGACACGGCACTCACCACGCTCGGTTTCACTGAAGCGCGCCGCATCTGCCCGATCGACGAGCTTTCCGGGGGATGGCGCAATCGCGCGGCGCTCGCGAAGATCCTGCTCGAAGACCCAGATGTGCTGCTGCTCGACGAGCCCACCAACTTTCTCGACGTGGCCGGGGTGGAGTGGCTGGAATCCTGGTTTCGCGACTTCGGGGGTGCCGCGATCATCGTTTCCCACGACCGCACGTTTCTCGATGCTGTCGCGACCCGCATCATCGAGGTCGAGAACTTCCACCTGCACGAATACCCGGGCAACTTCGGTGAATACGTCATTCAGAAGCAATTCCGCCTGAAGACGCTCGAGCAGCAGTACGTGCATGAGTCCGAACTGCTGGCCTTCGAGGCCGAAGGGATAGCCGACCGGCGCGAGGCCGCGAAGAACGCCAGCAAGAATCTCGACAAGCAGCTCTCGGGCATCAAAAAGGCCCGCGCACCCCGGCCCGTCGACGAGATCATCACGAGCATCTACGGCGGGCTCCATGTCAGAGATGTGCTGTGCCGCGTCAACGGCCTCAGTAAGTCCTACGGGTCGCAGACGCTGTTCGCCGGGCTCGACTTCGAGGTGCGGCGAGGCAATCGCATCGTCGTGTTCGGGGCGAATGGATGCGGCAAGAGCACACTGCTGCGCGTGCTCACCGGCGAGGAGCGCGCCGACTCCGGGGACGTCTCCTGGGCATCCGGAGCGAAGGTGGTCTCGTACAACCGGGTTCTCGAAGAACTCGACGACGACGACACCGTTACGCACTCGGTCAATGCCATGCCCGACAGCCTCGCCCTCACCGCGACGCGCAAGTCGGTGGGCAGGTTTCTCGCCATGTTCCAGTTCTCCGAAGCCGATTTGAAGAAGCGCATTCGGGAGCTCTCGGGTGGCCAGCGCGCCCGCGTGGCCATGGCCCAGTGCCTTCTCTCCGGTGCCTCGGTACTTCTGCTCGACGAGCCGACGAACCACCTTGACCTCGCCAGTACCCAGGTCATGGAGAGAGCCCTCGTTCACTTTCCGGGCGCGGTCATCGTGGTGAGCCACGACCGCTTCTTCAGCGACAAGATCGCCAATCGGATGCTCGTGTTCGGCACCGGCGGTACGGTTCCCGGAGCGATCGACGTGCGTGCCGCCTAGGGGGCATCGATCGAGCTCACGTTCACGGTGTGCAACGCTTAGTACATGGACGTGGAGGTGTCGCGCGCGCTGAGGATTCCCGCATCCGAACTCGCCTGGCGGTTCTCGCGGTCATCCGGGCCGGGCGGCCAGCACGTCAATACCTCGGACAGCCGCGTCGAGCTCTCCTGGAATGTCGCCGACTCGTCGGCTCTTTCCGACGGCCAGCGGATGCTTCTTCTCACGCGTCTTGACCGTCGTCTCGTCGCCGGCTCGCTCACCGTGACCGCCTCCGAGAGACGGTCTCAGTTGCGCAATCGCGAGATCGCCTTAAGCAAGCTCGCCGACCTCGTGGCAGAGGGTCTTGCTCCCGATCCAGCTCGGCGACGTGCGACCAAACCCACCCGAGGCTCTGCTCAGCGGCGCCTCGCCGCGAAGGTCAGGCGTTCGGCAACAAAGCGGCAACGGCAGCGCCCGACCGCCGAATAGCACGGTCAGGCGACACGTCTATGCAACCGAAGGGGCTGACGTGCACCTCACGCCTGATTGCCTTCGTGACGGACGATGTCGTATCCTGAAGGACTTTGCATGCCCGTTTCAGGAGGCCCGATGTCGGTTTATCCGCTGGAGATCACCGAGCGACACGTCGGTAATCCAGATCAACAACTCGCTGGGTGGGTCGGCGGGGCCACGCCCCCGTCTCAGCCGATCGTGATCGTTGACCCGGATTCCGAATGGCCCTCGTGGTTCGCGGGCGAAGCCGCCCGGATCATGGAGATCCTGGGCGATGTCGTCATTCGGATCGAACACGTGGGTTCGACCGCCGTTGCCGGCCTACCGGCCAAGCCGATCATCGACATCGACCTTCAGGTCGCCGATAGTGCAGCAGAGAGCAGCTACATTCCGCCACTTGTTGACTCCGGCTATCGTCTGATTCTGCGCGAGCCGTGGTGGAACGGGCACCGAATGCTTGTGGGATCTGGCGGACGGTTCAATCTGCACGTCTTTCCCGTCGGCGCCCCTGAGCCGCTGCGGCACCTCCTCTTTCGAGACTGGCTCAGGTCCCATTCGGACGACCGGCAACTCTATGCATCGACCAAACGTGAACTCGCCGAGTCGACGGCGACGAATCCCGAGGACTACAACCTTGCCAAGAACGCCGTGATCGATGACATCTATACCCGCATCTTCAGCGTGCCTCCGGCATCACACCCAGCGTGGCCGCACCTCTGACTTTGCGGGTCGACCTCTTTGCGGGACGACCGCCGGGTAGTCGGCGCCTTCCCCTCGACCTTTCTACGGGCGTTCGTGATGCCGACGGGGCTTGCGCGGCGGTCGTTCCTCACGATCGTCGTGGCGAGACGAGCCTGCCCGGTCGGGATGAATCTCAATGAGCTTGCCGCTGATGCGCGTGTTTCCGAGCTTGCCGAGGACATCCGGGGAGAGGTCGACGGGAAGTTCGACGAGGGAGAAATCCGGGAGGATCTTGATCGCGCCGAAATCTTCTCGGCTCAGGCCGCCCTCGTTGGCGAGGGCTCCGACGATCTGTCGAGGCTCGACTTTTTGTCGCTTGCCGACCTCGATGCGATACGACGCCATCGGTGCACCACCACGGGGGCGCCGCTCGGGGCGCTCACCGCGACCGTTTCGATCGTCGCGGGGTCGTTGCCGGGCTCCACGGTCGCTCTCTCCACGACGCCTCTCACCACGACCATTCGCACCGCGGTCACTCTCGGCGCGCTCGCGGCGCTGCGCTCGCACCTGATCGGGCGAAAGCAGCAGCGGCGTCTCGCCCTGGGCCACTACCGCGAGCGCGGCGGCGACATCGGCTTCCGGCACATCGTGGTGGCCGACGTAGTGGGCGATGATGTCTCGGAACTGCGCGATGCGATCGCTCTGGCCGAGAGCCTCGTCGATGGCATCGTCGAAGCGTGCGAGACGGGTGACGTTCACATCCTCAACACTGGGCAGGTGCATCTGGGTCAGTGGCTGCCGGGTCGCCTTCTCGATCGCGGTGAGCAGACGTGACTCACGCGGGGTGACGAAGCTGATCGCGGCGCCGCTGCGCCCCGCTCGCCCCGTGCGACCGATGCGATGCACGTAGGACTCGGTATCGATCGGAATGTCGTAGTTGATGACGTGGCTGATGCGCTCCACGTCGAGGCCGCGGGCAGCAACATCCGTGGCCACAAGAATGTCGAGCTTGCCTGACTTGAGCTGGTCCACCGTGCGCTCGCGCTGCGCCTGCGGCACGTCACCGTTGATGGCCAACGCCGAGTAGCCGCGGGCGCGCAACTTCTCGGCCAGTGTTTCCGTCTCGTTCTTGGTGCGCACGAACACGATCATTGCCTCGAAGTTCTCCACCTCGAGAATGCGGGTGAGGGCATCCACCTTTTGTGGGTAAGACACCATCAGATAGCGCTGGGTCGTGTTCGCCGAGGTTGTCGTCTTGTTCTTGACCGTAACCTCTTCTGCATCGCGCAGGTACTTCTTCGAGATGCGGCGAATCTGCGCGGGCATGGTGGCGGAGAAGAGGGCGACCTGTTTGTCATCGGGCGTCTCGGCGAGGATCGTCTCGACGTCTTCGGCGAAGCCCATCGTGAGCATCTCGTCGGCCTCGTCGAGCACGAGGTACTTGAGCTGAGACAGGTCGAGAGTGCGCTTTTCGAGATGATCCATGATGCGGCCCGGGGTGCCGACCACGACGTGCACTCCGCGACGCAATGCGGAGAGCTGAACACCGTATCCCTGACCGCCGTAGACCGGAAGAACATGCACGCCGCGCATGTGGGCGGCGTATTTCTCAAACGCCTCGCAGACCTGCAGGGCGAGCTCGCGCGTCGGGGCGAGTACGAGCGCCTGCGGGCTCTTCTGCGAGAGGTCAAGCCGCGAAAGGATCGGCAAGGCGAACGCGGCCGTCTTGCCGGTTCCGGTCTGAGCGAGCCCCACGACGTCGCGGCCGGCCAGGAGCGGGGGAATTGTCGCGGCCTGAATGGCCGACGGGTTCTCGTACCCGACATCTTTGAGTGCCTTGAGCACCGCGTCGCTGAGTCCGAGTTCGGGAAAGGTCATCGCTTCGGGGGCAGTGTCTGCCTCGCCTTGCGCTCTTGAGTCAGGCGTCACGTTTTAACGGTAGTCCTTCGCCGGTGGGCTGGGCACCGCCCGGAGTCGTGGCTCAGGGTGATTGGCTGAATGCCTGGGTGCCCAGCACGCCGAGCAGCGCCAGCTTCTCTGCGCTCTCGGAACGCGGCGCGGCCGTGAGCACGAGCAGGCACTGGGACTGATCTTCGGTGAACAGCACCTGGCAGTCCAACTCGATCGCGCCGAGTTCGGGGTGAATGAGAGTCTTGTGGTCTTCAAAGCGCCTGGCTACCTCGTGACGATCCCAGATTTCCGCGAACTCGCGGCTGGCGCTCTGTAACGCGCGCACGAGTTCGCCAGCACGGGATGTGGTACCTGCAGCCCCATAGGCCACACGCAGCGACGCCACCTGGGCCCGGCTCTGCCGCGCGTGGTCATCTGTGGGGTAGCGCGATCGTTCCGTCTCGGGGTGCATGAACCAGCGGTAGATCTCGCTGCGATCGAGCCCCGTGAAGGCCGAGCGATCACCGATCAACGCGGCGGCGAGCTCGTTCTGCACGAGCGTCTCACCCAGATTCGTCAGCACGAGGGCGGGCGTGTCGTCAAGGCGGTCAAGCACACGCTGCAACGCGGGGGAGATGTGGGCGGATGCCGCGGTGCGGTCGGGCGCGCTGTGTCCGGCCATGCGAAAAAGATAGTCGCGCTCGTCGTCGCTCAGCCGCAGCGCACGAGCCAGTGAGGCGAGCATCTGCTCGCTGGGCTGCGGAGAGCGTTGCTGCTCGAGGCGGGTGTAGTAGTCGACCGACATCGCGGCCAGCTGGGCCACCTCTTCGCGCCGCAGGCCGGGCGCCCTGCGCCGCGTGCCGGCAGGCAGACCGACATCGCCGGGCTGCAGGGAGCCACGGCGTCTGCGGAGAAAGTCTGCGAGTGCGGCGCGATCCATGTCTCCATCATCCCGTATCGCTGCGCTCGCAACCACGGATCGCGGATCCCCCGATAACCGCTCCTCTGCCGCCACTAGACATCGGCTTCTACGCTGAAAAACATGAACATCACAGGAAACACCATCTTCATTCCCGGCGCGACCAGCGGCATCGGTCTCGCCCTCGCCGTGCAGCTTCACGAGCGGGCGAACACCGTCATCATCGGTGGGCGCCGCACCGAGTTGCTCGAGAAAATCGCGCAGGAGCACCCGGGCATCGACACCGTGCTGATCGACACGGCGGATGCCGAGAGCATCGCTCGTGCGTCTGCGCAAGTGCTCGGCGCGCATCCGGATCTCAACGTGCTCATCGCCATGGCAGGCATCATGCGTGCCGAGGACTGGCACTCGCCCGACGGCTTTCTGGCCACGGCGGAGACGACCATCACCACCAACCTGCTCGGACCGATCCGGCTGATCGGGGCCTTCATCGAGCACCTGCAAACGCGACCGGATGCCACTATCGTCACGGTTTCCTCCGGTCTCGCCTTCACGCCGCTCTCCGCCACGCCGAGCTACAACGCCACCAAGGCGGCCATCCACATGCTCAGTGAGAGCATTCGACTGCAGCTCGCGAACACGAGCGTGAAGGTCGTGGAGCTCGTACCGCCGGCGGTGCGCACGGCCCTGACGCCCGGGCAGGAGACGAGGGAGGCGGCGATGCCGCTGGAGGACTTCGTCAACGAGGCGGTCTCGCTCTTCGAAACGCAGAGCGACGCGAAGGAGATCGTGGTGGAGCGCGTGAAGTTCCTGCGCTACGGCGAGGCCAGAGGCGACTACGACCAGGTCGTTGCGACGCTGAATGGCTTGGCCCTGCAGGAGGCATGAGGCGAGACGTATGAGGCGAGCGCCGGCGCTCTCGTAGGCTGGGGTGATGACCGCCGCGCCGCTCGCTCTCGCCGATGCCAGGGCCGAGCTTGCGGCGCTCTGCGCGCGCGGCCTCGACTGGCACGCTGATCTCGCACGCATGGTGCCGGATGCGGCGCTGGCGCGTCGGGCCGCCGTGCTCGTGCTGTTCGGTGTGCTCGATGCGGTACCGGCGCAGGCGGGAGGGCCCGTCGCGCGGGACCTCGACGTGCTGTTGCTGCGCCGCGCCGCAACGCTCGGAAGCCATCCGGGGCAGATCGCGTTCCCCGGGGGCCGGCTTGAGGCATCCGATGCCAGCCCGACGGCCGCTGCCCTGCGCGAGGCCGTCGAAGAGACGGGGCTGGAGCCTGACGGTCTCGAGCCGCTCGGCGAGCTGCCCGAGATGCCATTGCGCGTGAGCAACCACCTCGTGACGCCGGTGACGGCCTGGTGGACACGCCCCTCTCAGGTGGCCGCCGTCGACCATCGCGAGACCGTCGAGGTGTTTCGGGTGCCAGTGGCGGATCTGCTCGATCCGGGCAACCGGGCGAGCACCGCGCACGTCTTTGGTGAGCGCACGGTTCGCTCGCCCGCGTTCACGGTCGGTGGTCGGCTCATCTGGGGCTTCACTGCCATCGTGCTCTCGCGCATGTTCGATGAGCTCGGGTGGGCCGTGCCGTGGGATCAGGCCAAGGTCGTCGAACCCTAGCCAGCGGTGCGGATCATCTTCCTGTTGGCGAACTCGCCGATGCCGAACCGGCCGAGCTCACGGCCGAAGCCGGAGCGCTTGACGCCGCCGAACGGCAGCTCGGCTCCTTCGGCGCCGACCGCATTGATGAACACCATGCCCGCCTCGAGGCGATCGGCGACACGCAGAGCCTGTTCGGCGTCGGTGGTGAACACGTAGGAGCCGAGCCCGAACGGCGTGTCATTGGCGAGAGCCACGGCATCCTGCTCGCTGGCAACCCGGTAGACGCTGGCAACGGGGCCGAAGAACTCCTCGCGGTAGGCGTCGTTCTGTGGTTCGATGTCCACGAGCACGGTCGTCGCAAAGTGCGCGCCGCGCCGCGGCCCACCCAGCAGGACTCGAGCCCCCGCTGCTGCAGCGCGGTCCACCTGATCCTGCAGTCGGGCCGAGGCGGCCTCCGACGACAACGGGCCGAGTGTCGTTTCGGCAGACAGCGGATCGGAAGGCTCGATCGCGCCAAGAGCCGCCGTGAAGGCCTCGAGGAAGGCGTCATACAGTTCGTCGATCACAATGAAGCGCTTGGCCGCATTGCACGACTGGCCGGAGTTGTCCAGGCGTCCAGCCACCGCGGCATCCACCGTTGCGGCCAGATCGTTCGTCGACAGCAGGATGAATGGATCCGAGCCGCCGAGTTCGAGAACCACCTTTGTGAGGTTGCGTCCCGCGATCTCCGCCACGGCGGCGCCGGCCCGCTCCGACCCCGTCAGTGAAACACCCTGAACGCGTCGGTCACCGATCACCTCGGCGGCCTGCTCGTTCGAGGCGTAGATGTTCACATAGGCGCCGGAGGGGAAGCCTGCCTCGTGGAATATCGACTCGATCGCGGCAGCCGACTCCGGGCACTGGGGCGCGTGCTTGAGCAGTATGGTGTTGCCGAGCAGCAGATTAGGCCCCGCGAATCGGGCGACCTGATAGTACGGAAAGTTCCACGGCATGATGCCGAGAAGCACACCGATCGGACCGGTGCGCACGAACGCAGACCCGTCACCGTCGAGTAACGTGATCGGCTCATCCGCAAGGAATCCGGGACCGTTGTCGGCGTAGTACTCGTAGATGGCTGCGCTGAAGTCGACCTCGCCGAGCGCCTGCTCGATGGGCTTGCCCATCTCGCGCACGATGATCGCCGCAAGCGCCTCCCGCCGCGCCGCGTACAGCTGTGCGACGCGATGAAGCAGCTCGGCCCGATCATCCACGGATGTCGATGCCGACCATTCCCGATAGGTGCCGGCGGCCGAGGCGATGGCGGCCTCCAGCGCATCCGTCGTGATGAGCGGATACTCCGCCACTCGCTCGCCCGTGGCCGGATTCGTTACTGCGTAGTCGTTCATCGCTGACCTTTCGTTGATCGATCGTATGCCGGGTTCAGTCGTTGTGGCCATGGTGGGCGCGTCGGCGTCGCACATATTCCTGAAGCCGCATCGCATCGTGTGGCGCGTGGCCCCTACTCACACGCGTCTGCAGTGCTGTGGGGAAGTGTCGCGCAGAAGGCGTCCAGCACGCCGGCATCAAACGACAGCGAATAGAACGAGCCGTTCAACTCAATGCTGCCGAAGCGCTGTGCCGCGTATGACAACTCGTCACGCTGGCGCAGGCCCTTCGGGTAAAAGTCGCCCCGCCACGACGTGTATCGCCAGCCGGAGATGCCGATGCGCGCCGCGGGTGTTCGCGCCGTCAGCACATGTTTCGTCGCCGTCGTGATCAGTGCTTTGCGGCTGGCCCGACGGCCCGAGAGCCACCGGGCTTGCGGTTCTCGGCGCTCACCATCCATGCCAGTTGCTCCAGCCGTTCGATGAAGGCATGCAGCAGGTCTGCCGTCGTCGGATCGGCCTCGTCGACGCGGTCATGCACGCGGCGCATGGTGCCGACGGTCGCTTCCAGCCGTTCGGTGATCATGTCGACGGTGGCGGCCGTGTCGACCTCGCCGGCCGGAAACTGTTCCAGGGTGGTCGTCGATGCCACGGTGGCCGACCGTCCGTCCGGCGCGACATGCAGCGCACGCATCCGCTCGGCCATCTCGTCGGAGAACTGCCGCGCGGCGGCCACGATCTCGTCCAATTGAAGATGCAGGTCGCGAAAGTTCGCTCCAACGATGTTCCAGTGCGCCTGCTTGCCCTGTATGTGCAGTTCGATCATGTCCACAAGAACGGCCTGCATGTCTTCGCCGAGCTTCTTCGTCGCCTTCATCCGCTGCTCCTCACGATTGTCTTGTGCCGAAACTAACGCGCAACACGACGGGCGACAAGGCCTTGACATGCATAGAATCAACCGAGAAGTTGCCGTGCCGCGGGTCTCCCGTCGGCCTTACGGAGTTTGCGTGCTTCAACAAAGCATGGCTCGTTCCGATACGAAGAAGGTGGTGCCGCAATGGGGGCGTTGATCTATGGGTCACCCGCAATGGAGCTTTCCTTTGATGACCGCACGCTGTCGCATCTGCAAGTGGTGATCGGCAGCAAACTGCGTCGCGGCGAGAGTTTCTTCTTCTCGTGGGCAGAGCAGAATGATCGCCGGCACAGCGGTAAGAACAGCGTCTGGCTGAGTCCCGGTATCCCGCTCATGTTCAAGTACTCCGGCGGTCGCGCGCCCACGATGAATACCGAATGGTTGCGTCTGCTCGACGAGATCGCGAACAGCGGTCGGGGGCTGGTGCTGCTGCCGGAACCGGCGCCGGAGAAGAACGTACCCTCGGCCGACTCACGGACTCGCTGAGTCCGGTCGCGAGTGGCTCGACCGCACCTACTGCGCGCCGACCTCCTCCAGATATGCCTCGGCCTCGGCCTCGGCCATGAGAATCATGCCGCGGCTGCCATGGGAAGAATGGGCCAGGGCCTGAAGCCAGAGGCGGTTCAACTCGGGCGGCTTACTGCCCGAGAACCTGAACTGCAGGGGAATGGAAGGCGACAGCCACAGACTGACCCGTCCCGAGCCATCCGATGGGGAAAGGCTCCAGTTCAGCAGGAAGCTCTCCTGCAGTCGCAGCTTCGCCACGACGGCGATCTTGAGGTGAGCCAGTACGCGGTCATCGATTTCGTACTCGGCGCCTGCGCCGTAAATGAGATATCCCATAGTGCGATCCTCTCAGGTGATCACGGGTCGAGACCGACCGGAATGCTTCACGAGCCATTCTCCTCTGTCGGCTATTCGCGCCGCACGTCTGACGGCGCTTTGTCGGTACGCCAACCGCGCCAACGCGGCTGTCGCAGTCGGCCGGTGGAGGTCCATTCCGCGAACTCCACTTCACCGACCAGATCGGCTCGAACCCAGTGCGCGTCGCGCGCATCGACAGCGGGAACGTCGGTGAGCGATGGGGTTGTGCGGGCACGGGCCGCGAAGAGCCCACGGAGTTCGTCGAGATCGCGGTCGCTGAAGCCGGTGCCGACCCGGCCGATGTACCGGAAGCTCTGGTTCTCAGCCACACCGATCAGGAGCGATCCGACCGTGCCGGCCCTGCGCCCGTTGCCCGGCCGCCAGCCCCCCACAACCACCTCCTGGGTGCGGTGATGCTTGATCTTGATCCAGCTGTGAGAGCGCAGGCCGGCCGCATAGCGCCCGTCCCGCTCCTTCGCCATGACGCCTTCAAGGCCGAGTTCCCGGCTGCTGGCAATGGCATCGTCGAGGCCTCTCGTGAACGTGGGCGGAACCTGGATGGCACCGGATGCCGGCGGCGACAGCAGTGCCTCCAGAGCGTGCCGACGTGAGTCGTATTCGCGCGAGACGAGCGACTCTCCATTGACCTCGAGCAGGTCAAAGACCATGTAGTGCACGGCGGTGCGTTTCATCGCTCGTTCGACATCCGCCGGCTTGGTGAGCTTCATCCGCGTCTGAAGGACGCCGAAGTCGGGCCGTCCCGCCTTGTTGAGCGCTACGATTTCGCCGTCGAGAACGGCGTCGTCGTCGCGGAGCAGCTCGGCCAGCTGCCTGAGTTCCGGGTAACTCGCCGTCATATCGTTGCCGTTGCGGCTGACGACTCGCACCGCACCGTTCGATACGGTGGTGATGGCCCGGATGCCGTCCCACTTCATCTCGAAGGCCCACTCGCTCTCGTCGTCAATGTCGCCTACGTCACCGAGAGTTGCCAGCATCGGTGCGAGCATAGATCGGCGTTTCGCCCCGGTAACCCGTTTGCGTTGCGGATGCGTGGCACCCGCATTCGCTTCGCCGGCATCGGTGGCGCGTGTGGTGGCGCGTGGCTTCGAGGTCGCAGCCTTGCCCCTCGTTGGACTGTCCTTCATGAGATGGATCAGCCAGTTCTGCGCGGATTTGCCTTCGCCGCCGGTGTGGATGAGTGCGAACGTGCGGGGGCCGCCGAGACCGCCCTGCGGCCTGCCGTGCAGAGTGGCAATGACCTCCTTGCCGTCACGCCACTTTTCCAGCTCGTATGTGCCGGCATCCCAGATGGACACCTCTCCACCCCCGTACTCGCCCTGCGGAATGGTGCCCTCGAAGCTGCCGTACTCCAGCGGATGGTCTTCGGTCTGCACGGCGAGATGATTGCTGCCGGGGTCGGTGGGCGGGCCCTTCGGTAATGCCCAACTCACGAGCACCCCATCGTGCTCGAGCCTGAAGTCATGGTGCAGCCTGCGTGCGTGGTGTTCCTGAATCACGAAGGAGCGGCCTTCGGATGCGCTGCCGTGGCGATCGGGAATCGGCTCTGGCGTCTTGCCCGTGGTGCGTTTGCTGCGATACGTCGCCAGTCGATCGCTCTGGGCGCTGGCTGCCCCCGGTTGCTGAATGCGGCCAGCGTCGAGTGAGGCCAGAGGGTCTCCGCGCCGGTTCACTCGCTGCAGCACCTCGGGGTATTCCAGGTGGCGCAGGTTTTTTGAGGCCAGTTCGCGCCACGTCCGTGGGGCTGCGACCGTCGGGCGCAACCGTCCGCGCAGCGAATAGGGTGCGACGGTCGTCTTCGAGGCATTGTTCTGACTCCAGTCGACCAGTACCTTTCCCCGCCGCAGCGACTTCTTCATGTCGCTGACGACGAGGTCGGGATGATCCGCTTCGAGAACGCGAGCCAGTTCATGGGCGACAGAGGAGACGTCGCTGGAGTTCTGCGTTCCATCCAGCGCCGCGTACAGGTGGATGCCTTTGCTGCCACTCGTCACCGGTATCGGATCAAGCCCCATGCCCGTGAGAATGTCTTTGGCGAAGCGTGCAACCTCCGCGCACTCGGCGAGCCCGACACCATCGCCGGGGTCGAGATCGAGAACGAGGCGATCCGGGTTCTTCGGCTGGCCGTTGCGACCGAATCGCCACTGGGGCACGTGGATCTCGAGCGTGGCGATCTGAGCCAGCCACGTCAGGGTGGCCAGATCGTTCACCAGCGGATACTGGTTGGTGTGTGTCTTGTGCACAATGGATGCTCGAGCAACCCAGTCGGGTGTCGAATCATCCGCATTCTTCTGAAAGAAGACCTCGCCGGGGTCGTCGGCGGTGCCGACACCATTCACCCAGCGCTTGCGCGTCGCCGGGCGATCTGTGGTGTGCGGCAGCAGAACCTCGGCGATCGCGGCGTAGTAGCTGAGCACATCGCGCTTGGTTGTTCCCGTTTCGGGATAAAAGACTTTGTCTAGATTTGTGAGCTTGAGTGTGCGACCGCCCACGGTCACACTCTCCGACCTCGATGCCGCCATCACTCCGCCTCACCATTCCGATCAGTCGACGAGGTCATCCGGGAAGTCGATGCCGTCAGCGGCCGAGGCTGCGCCGTCGGGCACGGGGACGGCCCGAGGGCCGAGAAGCCCCGCTGTGCGCCGCTCGAGTTCACGGACGAGTTCCTCGTCCACCGGTTCTTCCTGCGCCTGCTCGACCGGTTCGGCCATAATCTGGCTTGCCGGCCCCACAACCATCTCTATGCGCCCCACCCGCCCCTTGGACATCACGGGAATGTCGAATCTATCCGCCCGGGTGCGGCGCGCGAGAGCCGTCGCATAATCCATGACCGCCTCGGCGATGCGGTCACCCGTAAGAAATTCCTCGCCAACATAGTGGATGCGTTTCATCGTTCCTGCTCCCGTCTGGCCGATGCGCATGTGCCTGGGCTTCAGCCTTCACCCGCACGGTATGCGGATTGTTGAGGTCGGGGAAGGGGGTAGCTGAGAGCGGACCGACATGCTACGCGGGCCAGTCATTGGTGAGAAGTACGGCTAGCTGGCTTTGGTCGGCTTCTTCTTGGTGGCACCAGAGGCAGTCTTCGTTCGACTCGTGGCCTTCTTCGCAGGAGCACGGGAACTGCTCCGCGAGGTGCGATTCTTGTCGACGCTGCGTTTCAGCGCCTCCATCAGATCGAGAACCTCACCGCCGCCGTTGTCGTCGTCGGAGTTCTCGCCGAAGGTCGCATCCGTGTCGAGCGATTCGCCCTGTTTCAGCTTGGCGTCAATGAGCTTGGTCAACTCCTCCTGATACTCGTCGCTGAACTTCTCCGGCGAGAAGTCGTCGGCGAATGACTCGACGAGTGCCGCCGACATCTCCCGCTCTTTCGCGCTGATGCGTACTGATTCATCGAGCGCAGTAAACTCCGCCTCGCGCACTTCGTCATCCCAGAGCAGCGACTGCAGCATGAGCACGTCGCCGCGTACGCGCAGCGCGCCGAGGCGGGTTTTCTGGCGCAGCGCGAAGTGCACGATGGCCGTGCGCTCGGTCTCTTCGAGCGTTCGGCGTAGCAGCGTGTAGGCCTTGATCGACTTCGAGTCAGGTTCAAGAAAGTAGCTGCGGTCGAACATGATGGGGTCGATCTGCTCACTGGGCACGAACTCAACGACCTCGATCTCGCGGCTGCGCTCCTCGGGCAGCGACTTGAGTTCGTCGTCTGTCAGCACGACAGTCTTGTCCCCGGCCTCATACGCCTTGTCTGTGTGCTCCCAGGGCACGATACGCCCACAGACCTCGCACCGTCTCTGGTATCGGATGCGACCACCATCTTTGTCATGCACCTGATGGAGGGCGATATCGTGATCCTCCGTCGCCGCGTAGACCTTCACCGGAACGTTCACAAGACCGAACGCGATGGCACCCTTCCAGATAGCTCTCATGCACTCAGTAGACATCGTTCGCTGTCGTGCCGCCACACCGTGCCGGGCGCCAGAACCCATGCGCGCCGAGGCGTCCCTTGCGCGCCACGGTGATTGGGACGACCCTGAGCACTATGTGCGATCACGCAAACACGATGCTTTCGACACCTCAGCGACCCGAGAGGGAGGACTGAGCGCGATGGGTGTTCTGCACTACAGCGCCACCGGTATCGAAGTCGAATTCGACGACCGTGTGCTGGCGCACCTTCAACTCGCAATGGGCGCCAAATTGCGCCGCGGCGAGAGCTTCTTTCTGAACTGGAGGGACACCGTGCAGGTCGGCGACGGCCGCAGCAGCATTTGGGTGGAGCCGTCGATTCCCCTGGCCTTCAGCTACACGACTACAGACAAGCAGGAAATAAATCGCGGATGGCTCGCGATTCTGGTGAACAGTGCCGAGGGACAGCATGGCATGCAGCTCACGGACGAGCCGGAGCCCGACGGCGACGACGGCCACTCCCTGGACAACAGCATGAAGCCGTGATCTGTCGGCGCTAGCACAGCGTCGTGCCTGCGGCAATCCCTTGCTCGCTCGCGGGCCCCTGCGTAGACCAGACGTATTGAGTTTGCTCCATGCAGGCACGCAAGCGGAAAGGCCGACCATGTCTATTCAGGTGGAATCACCGCAACCACGATTCCAGGGATTAACCCGATCGATCGAACTGCGGAAGATCTCCGACACGGAGTGGCGAGTGAGCGATTCACGCATCCCCGTGGGCGACGCTGGCAGCGTTCTTGGTTTCGTGGAAAAGACCGACGAACGAATCTACGAGGTGCTGCAGCTTGGAGCTGGGCACGGCATCGCCAAGCTGACCTTTCGTTCACTCGATGAGGTGACAGAGCACTTCGCCCGACGGAGTTGACGTATTTTCTCGATGAGGAAGTGGTGAAGGTATGCCCGATCGGATAGCGCAGATCTGGGGGAGCCGCACCCCCTTCGCCCGCGGCGATTCCTGGCCGATAAGAGTGGATCAGGCCCTCGCCGACGGAGTCGGCGAGAACGAGGTGGACCGATGGGTGCAATCCGCCTGCGTGCTCTGCAGCAACGGCTGCGGCTGTGACATTGCTGTCAAAGATGGCCGCATGGTCGGCATCCGGGGCCGCGCCGTCGACCGTGTCAATCACGGGCGCCTTGGGCCGAAGGGCCTGTTCGCGAGCTGGCAGGGCATGGACAACGCCGACCGGCTGACCAAGCCGCTCATCCGTCGCGACGGTGAACTCGTCGAGACCGACTGGGAGACGGCGATGGAGCTGATCGCCTCGAAGAGCCGCTCTCTGTTGAGCGAGCGTGGCCCGCTCTCACATGGTTTCTACACGAGCGGACAGCTGTTCATCGAGGAGTACTACGCGCTCGCCGTGCTCGGCAAGGCGGGCATCGGCACTCCGCACATGGATGGCAACACGCGGTTATGCACCGCGACGGCTGCGATGGCACTCAAGCAGAGCTTCGGGGCCGACGGTCAGCCCGGCAGTTATGACGACATCGATGAGTGCGACGCGCTCTTCCTCTACGGTCACAACATGGCGGAGACGCAGACGGTGCTGTGGACGCGGATTCTGGATCGCCTGGCCGGCCCAGACCGCCCGGCGATCGTCTGTGTCGACCCCCGGAAGACGGAGGTGGCGCGCAATGCCGACGTGCACCTCGCGGTAAAACCGGGAACGAACCTCGCGCTCATGTACGGGCTGATCCGCGAGCAGTTCGAGCACGACTGGATCGATGATTCCTACATTCTGCAGCACACACTGGGTGTCGACGAGTTGCGCGCGGCGGCCGAGCAGTGGACCCCGGAGGCCGTTGCCGAGACCTGTGGTGTCGACCCGGATGACGTGCGCCGGGCGGCCGAGATTTTCGGCACATCGAAGCGCGTTCTCTCCACTGTCCTGCAGGGCTTCTACCAGTCGTCCCAGGCGACGGCCTCGTCGTGCCAGGTCAACAATCTCCACCTGCTGCGCGGGCTGATCGGCAAGCCGGGCAGCGGCATCCTGCAGATGAACGGGCAGCCGACGGCGCAGAACAATCGCGAGTGTGGTGCAGACGGTGACCTGCCCGGTTTTCGCAACTGGGAGAATGCCACTCACGTGAACGAGCTCGCGGAATTGTGGAAAATCGACCCTGCGGTGATCCCTCACTGGTCACCGCCCACGCACGCGTTACAAATCTTTCGCTACGCCGAACAGGGCTCCATCGAGTTCCTGTGGATCTCGGCCACGAATCCGGCGGTATCGATGCCGCAGCTCTCGCGCATCCGCAACATTCTGGCCAAACCCGAGCTTTTCGTCGTCGTTCAGGATCTGTACCTCACTGAGACGGCACGGCTCGCCGATGTCGTGCTGCCGGCGGCGGGCTGGGGGGAAAAGACGGGAACCTTCACCAATGTGGATCGCACGGTGCATTTCTCCGACAAAGCTGTCGAGCCTCCGGGTGAGGCGCGCAGCGACCTGGACATCTTTCTCGACTATGCCCGTCGCATGGATTTCCGAAACCGCGACGGCGAGCCGCTTCTCGACTGGAGCGGACCCGAGGATGCGTACCGTGCCTGGCAGGATTGTTCACGCGGACGACCGTGCGACTACTCCCGCATCGACTACGACAGCTTGCGTGGTGGCAGCGGCATTCAGTGGCCGGGTACCGACGAGCATCCGGATGGTACGGAGAGGCTTTATGTCGACAACACGTTTTCGACCGATCCCGACTACTGCGAGACATACGGCCATGACCTTCTGACCGGAGCGACGGTGGGGGAGCAGGCATATCGCGAAATGAACCCGGCCGGGCGGGCGATCTTCAAGACGGCGCCGTTCACGCCGAGCCACGAGGAACCCGACGAGGAGTATCCGCTGCGCTATACGACCGGCCGAACCGTCTATCACTTTCACACACGAACCAAGACGGCGCGTGCCAAGCCTCTGAACCGAGCGGCACCATCGGCGTGGGCCGAACTCTCGGTCGCTGACGCACACCGGATGGGTATCGCCGAGGGGGACATCGTGCGAGTGACCTCACGTCGCGGCGAGATCGTCGTGCCGGCTCGCGTTGGCGACATACGGGAGGGAACGGTGTTCGCCCCGTTTCACTATGGGTACTGGGACTCGGATGCGTCTTCCCCCGGCGAGCGGCCGAGTGCGGCGAACGAGTTGACGATGACGGAGTGGGATGCGGTCTCCAAGCAGCCGTCGTTCAAGAACGGTGCTGTGCGGGTCGAGCGCGTGCAGGCGGGAACAGGGCCAGCGCCCGCGCCGACCACGGCGGCATCGCGGCCCGCGGGGCCTCTTGGCGACGCGGTTCCGACGACGACGGGCGGGCCCGAGGCGGCCAGCAGCGAACGATTTGAGCGGGGCGCCACGACTGTCGATGCGAGTGTGGTGGGGGCTGAGCCATCATGAAGCTGTCGTCGTATTTGGGATTGCTGCACAAGGCGGAGCAGACGATGGCTGAATCGTATTGGCAGGTCGCCGAAGGCCACGGCCATGAGCCCGATGTGTACTTTTTGTGCATGACTCTGGCCAAACAGTGCGACGCCCATATGCACGCTCTCGCACCGGTTGTCGACCGCTATGGCGAAGACGATGATCAGGCCAGCGAGCCGGAGAATATTCATGCCGAGGGCCTCGGCGAGACACGCAGCGGGCCGATCGGGCTGTTGCGTGATCTGCAGGATCTCTACATTCTCGCGAACTTCGTTGACTGCACCTGGACCATGGTCAAACAGGCCGCACAGGCGCTGCGCGACGAGGAGCTGCTCGGCGTCGTCGCGAAGTGCGACAAGGAGACCGCGGTGCAGATTGCGTGGTTGAAGACCCGCATGAAACAGGCAGCCCCACAGGCCCTGGTCGTCGCCCGGTAAGCATCGGGAGGCTCATTCAGCGCGACCTCGAGTCGTCGACAAGGCTGTGTGCTGCCTGCACGACGCGTGCCGTGCCGATGCCTGCGGCATCCATGAGTTCGATCGCCGTGCCGGAGCCGGGCCGTCCCTGCACACCGAGCAGGATCGCACGCGGCGGATTCTGCTGGTCGGCCAGCGCCTCGACGACGGCGGAGCCAACGCCGCCCTCGACGTGGTGGTCTTCGACCACGACGAAGCCGCCGGTGGCCGTCGACGCTTCGATGAGGGTGTCCCGATCCAGCGGCTTCACCGAATACAGGTCGATGACGCGTGCCGAGATTCCGTCGGTCGCGAGCTGCTCCGCCGCGGCGAGACAGGTGTGCACGGTGACGCCGGCGCCGATCAGGGTGACGGCGTCGTCGTCGCTCGAGCGCAGGGTCTTGCTGCCACCGATCGGGAATCTCTCACCGGAGGGGTAGAGCACCGGGTATTTGCCACGGGTCGTGCGCAGATACACGATTCCGCTTCGTTCGAGCATCTCGCCGACCAGCGCAGCGGCGCTCGTCGCATCCGCGGGGTAGAGCACGGTGGAACCGACGATGGCGCGCAACGCGGCGATGTCCTCGAGCGCCATCTGCGAGGGGCCGTCCTCGCCGATCTCGACGCCGGCGTGCGAGCCGCACAGCCGAATGTTTGCCTCGGAGACGGCCGCCATCCGAATGAAATCATAGGCGCGCGAGAAGAACGCCGCGAACGTCGAGGCGAATGGCCGGTATCCGCGCACCGACATGGCCACGGCGGTGGCTATCAGCTGTTGCTCCGCGATGTACATCTCGAAATAGCGCTCCGGGTACTCTGCGGCGAAGGTGCTCGCATAGGTGGAGTTGCTCACCTCGCCGTCGGTGACGACGACGTCTTCGTGAACGCCGATCGCCTTCAGCGCGTCACCATACGCGGTGCGCGTCGCCACTTTCTCGCCGAGTTCGTAGCTCGGCATCGCGACGTGCACATCGACGGGCCGGAACTCCGCGCTCGTAGTGCCTGTTTCGGCGTCTTCGGGCAGCAGGGGCGAGATCGTATCGTTTCGCACCCCACCAAGCGCAGCGACCGCATGCTCAGCCATCTCCTGGGGCAATGCCTTGCCATGCCATCCATCCTCGTTCTCGATTTCCGGCACACCCTTTCCCTTGACCGTCTTGGCGAGGATGACCGTCGGCGCGTCGCTGGAGCGCGCCATGTCGAGCGCGGAGTCGATGGCGTCGATGTCGTGCCCATCGATGGCGATCGCGCGTGCCCCGAACGCCTCGACCCGTCGGCCGTACGCATCCAGATCCCATTCCAGTTCGGTGGGACCACGCTGGCCGAGCCTGTTCACGTCGACGATCACGGTCAGGTTCGACAGGCCGTTCAGACCGGCCTTGTCGAGGGCCTCCCAGATCGAGCCCTCGGCTAACTCGCTGTCGCCACACAAGACCCACACATGGTACGGAAGCTTCTCCAGGCGCCGCGCGACCCATGCAATGCCAACACCGATCGGCAGGCCCTGTCCGAGCGATCCGGTGGCGACGTCGACCCATGGCAGCTGCGGCGTTGGATGCCCCTGCAGCCGGGATCCGAAACGTCGATACGTGCTGGTCAGCTCGGTGTCATCGATGACGCCGGCCGCCTTGAACATCGAATACAGCAGAGGAGAGGCGTGCCCCTTGGAAAAGATCAGGTGGTCATTGTTCCTGTTGCGAGGATCGTTCCAGTCGTAGTGGAGGTATCGCGTGAGCAGAACAGCCATCAGATCTGCCGCCGACAGGCTCGAGGTGACATGGCCTGACGAGGGCCCGGATGCCGCGCGAATGGAGTCGACACGCAGTTGCGCGGCCAGCTCGGCAACCTCGATTGTTCCGGAATCCACCCGTTCGATCTGTGGCTCAGACATCGTTCCTCCTCGCGTTGCGCACTGAAGCCGAGACATGTCGTGGCCCTTCATCCCTCGGCGCGTGACGACTGACACGCTACGCGCGGCACGCGGCCGTGCAAGCCCCTTGCGTTCAAGCGTGGAGGTGTCTGGTTCAGCTCTCCAGCAGGCGCAGCAGGGCAGATTCGGGTGAAAGCCGAGTGTTCAGCACCTGACCGGCACGGTAGCGATCGAAGATGCGCGGATCGATGTAGCTCGCCTTGGCTACCGCGCGGGTGTTGCCCAGCGCATCCGCCGTGTGCTCGATCGCCCGGGTGATGGCGGCGTCGGCGTCGTGCTCGCCGCCGTCGCGGCTGGCGAGCGAGGTTGCGGCGGCGATGGTCCCGCGCAGGGTGCGGAAGTCTTTGGCTGTCAGCTCGCCGCCGGTGCGTTCACGGATGTCATCGTTGACCAGCGCCGTGGTCAGCGAGTGCCAGCGCGGGTCTCGCCAGGAGAGCAGGCGTGAGCGCGGCCCGCGTGCGGCCTGGATCGCGCCCAGGAACCGCACGAGAGTGGCATCCGTCACGACAGATCGCCACTCCTGCCCGCTTTTCGACGGAAAGGTGAAGAGCGCGTCCGCAGCGGTGATCGTCACATGCTGGCACAGCAAAGTGGTGAGGCCGCGGCTGCCGTTACTGCGCAGATACTGCTCATTGCCGATGCGCAGTGAGGAACGGTCGATGATGCGAAATGCGGCGGCACAAGCCCGCGACCGGCCAAAATCGGAACCGGCCAGGTCGCGGCTCACGGAGCGGCGCGCGGCGGGAAGCGACTGTGCCAGAAGAATGGCGCGATCGAATTTCACGCGATCCCGCCGTGCCCGCCACGCGTCGTGATAGATGTACTGGCGCCGGCCGGCTTGATCGGTGCCCAGCGCCTGGATGTGCCCGAATTCATCCGGGGAGATCCAGACATCCGTCCACGCCGGGGGAATCACGAGCGCGGCTATGCGGTCAAGCAGCTGCTTGTCTGTCACGGTTCGGCCGTCGGCGTCGAGATAGCGCAGCCGCGATGTCCCCAGACGCCGGATGCCGGGACCGGTCGGGTCGCTGTGATGCAGTCTGGGCATGCTGCGGCTCCTCGTCCCCTCAAGTGCTCCGACTTTAGTATTCCCGTGCGCGCTGTCAAGCCCTGTGCGCTGACGATCCCCGCGCGTAGCGTGCGGAACACAGGCGGCGGGTGCCGCCAGAAACGGTCGGACCGAGACGAAAGAGAGACGATGAGCGACAAGCATCCAGACCACGAGAACGACGACGAAACCGACCGTGAGGGCGCGCCGGAGACGGGACAGGAAGACGCGGGGCTAAGCAACGAACCATCCCAGCAGGAGCATCACAATCCGGAGACGCAGGAGGATACGGCGTCGGGCGGCGCGGCCTGATGATGACGAGGCGAGAGCGGCCGCTCGTGGTCGCGGTGACGGGTGCAAGCGGGGGAGTCGGACGGGCTACCGCGATCGAGTTCGGGCGGGAGCGTGCCCGCGTGGCCCTGCTCGCGCGTGGCGCCGCCGGACTGGCTGGCGCCGAAGCCGAGGTGCGTGCCGCCGGCGGACATCCGTTTGCCGTGTCTGTCGATGTGGCAGATGCCGATGCCGTCGAGGCCGCCGTCGAACGAATCGAACAGGAACTCGGACCCATCGACATCTGGGTCAATGCCGCCTTCTCGTCGGCGTTCGCCCCGTTCTCGGAAATCTCGGCGGCTGAGTTCCGGCGCGCGACCGAGGTCAGTTACCTGGGCTTCGTCTACTGCACGATGGCCGCGTTGAAACGGATGCGGACGCGCGATGAGGGGACCATCGTGCAGGTCGGGTCGGCGCTCGCCTATCGGGGCATTCCCTTGCAGAGCGCATACTGCGGAGCGAAGCACGCCATCCAGGGGTTCAACGAATCGTTGCGTTGCGAGCTTCTGCACGAATCGAGCGGTGTTCGCACGACGATGGTGCAACTGCCCGCCCTCAACACGCCGCAGTTCTCGTGGTTGCTGTCGAGGCTGCCCAAGCAGGCACAGCCCGTGCCGCCGATCTACCAACCGGAGGTCGCGGCCCACGCCGTCGTGTACGCGGCGTTCCACCCGCGCCGCCGGGAGTGGTGGGTCGGACGCAGCACGGTGAAGTCCATGATCGGCAACGCCGTCGTGCCCGGCATGCTCGACCACTATTTGGCCCGCACGGGCTTCGGCGGCCAGCAGACGAGCCAGCCTCGCGATCCCTCCGCCCCCGTGAACCTGTGGGAGCCCGCTGACGAGAGTGAGGACTTCGGCAGCCACGGCATCTTCGATGATCGCGCACAGTCCCGCAGCATTCAGGCCATGGCATCTCGACAGCGCATGAAGCTCCTCGCGGGCGCCTTCGCCGGCGCCGCTGCCGCCACTGCGCTGTGGGGCGCGATGCGCACACGCCGCCGCTGACCGTGTCACGGCGCCGAGTGGTTAACTTGCAGCCATGGCTAAGACATGGATTGCCGAGGGCTTCGGAGGCCTGGAACAGCTGCGACTGGTCGACAAGGAGGTGCCGGCACCCGGCGCCGGTCAGGTCACGATACGGGTGAAGGCGGCCGGAATGAATCCGGCCGACTACAAGCACTTCGCCGGTGCCCGAAACCCGTCAACGCCGCAGGCTGCGATCGCCATCGGGTATGAGGTCGCCGGCATTCTCAGCGCTCTCGGGCCGGATACGCAGATCGGCTCGGGCGGCGGCGCCGTCGGCGACGAGGTGCTCGCCTTTCGCATCTCCGGTGGCTATGCCACCGAGGTGACCGTGCCTGCCGCGGACGTCTTTGCGAAGCCCGACGCCCTCGACTTTTCGCAGGCCGCGAATCTGCTGCTGGCCGGTTCGACCGCTGCCGAGATGCTGCATGTCACGTCCGTCGCGGCGGGCGAGACGATTCTCGTACACGGCGCATCCGGCGCGGTGGGCGTCAGCGTGCTTCAGCAGGCAAGAATCATCGGCGCACGGGTCATCGGCACCGCGAGTCCGAAGAACTTCGAGACACTGCGCTCGTTTGGGGCTGAGCCGATTGCCTATGGCAACGATCTGCTCGAGCGCCTTCGCGACGAGTTCTCGGCCAGCCCCGTCGCGGCGCTCGACTGTATCGGCACCGACGAGGCGATCGATGTCTCGCTGGCGCTCGTGGCCGATCGCAGCCGCATCGTCACCATTGCGAATTCGGCCCGCGCAGAGCGGGATGGATTCACGGCGATCGGTGGTCGGATTCCGGCAAGCGCGGCGTACCGGGACGGCATCCGGTCACAGCTCATCCGACTGGCCGCGGAGGGCCGTCTGAAGGTCCCCGTTGCCGGAACCTTTCCGCTCGACGAGGCCATCACGGCGCTCACGCTGCTGAAGTCAGGGCACGCCGGAGGCAAGCTCGCCCTGATTCCGTGAGCGCTGATTCCCCGAGCACGGGCCAGAAGCGGGAGGGTGAGTCCTCTTTGCCAAAACTCCTCACGGGAGTACTCTCCTGATCGGACTCCTGTTGATGTCGGCGTGAGGCACGCGCCACCGCCGATCAGACACTCCCGCGGAATGGCCGCAGAGCCGGGGTTCATGAGGAGCGTCAATGTCGACACCAGAGATTCCCACACGTGGGCCAGCGAGACGCGGTCCGTATGTCATATCGGGCATTCTTATCGTTATTGCGATAGCCCTGCCGCTGATAGTTCCCATCTATGCCCGTGCGGAGCCGGCGCTTTTCGGAATGCCGTTCTTCTACTGGTATCAGATGCTCTGGGTGCTCATCGATGCGGTGCTGTTGTGGATCTGTTACGTGATCATCACAAAGGAGGATCGCCGCCGACGTGACGCCGTGCGCAGCGACCCGAGCAACCCCTCACACGCGCGCCACGGCAAGACGGAGGGGCAGAAATGAGCGCCGCGCCGTTCGCGTCGATGGCTACAGCCGCTGCGACAACCGGCACGCACAAGGTCGACGGTGTAGCCCTTGCCGTGGTCATCATCATCTTTGTCATCGTGGCCGTCATGGGTTTCGTTGCCGTGCGCTGGCGCATCAAGCCCGAGGAACGTGGGCTGAAGTCCCTCGACCAATGGGGCCTCGGCGGCCGCGGCTTCGGCAGCTGGATCACCTGGTTTCTCCTTGGCGGTGACCTTTACACGGCATACACATTCATCGCCGTTCCGGCGGCCATGTACAGCACCGGCGCGGTCAGCGGATTCTTCGCCGTGCCGTACACGGTGGTGCTGTACCCGATCGTCTTTTTGCTCATGGCGCGGCTCTGGTCGGTGTCGCACCGCCACGGCTTCGTGACGCCTGCCGACTTCGTCGGAGGCCGCTACGGAAGCAAGACACTCTCCACGGCGGTTGCGGTCACCGGCATCGTCGCGACGATGCCGTACATCGCGTTGCAGCTGGTTGGCATCAAGGCGGTGCTCTCGGTACTCGGGCTCGGCAGCGACGCCAACCCGTTTCTTGCCGATCTTCCTCTGATCATTGCCTTCGTCGTGCTCGCCGCGTACACGTACACGGCCGGGTTGCGCGCTCCCGCCGCGATAGCCGTGGTGAAGGATCTGCTCATCTACATTGCCATCATCGTTGCGATCATCTGGCTGCCTTCGCACTTCGGTGGATGGGCCCACATCTTCGACGCGGCGTCGGCGAAGATGTCTGCGACGAATCCCGCCACCGGAGCGCCCGTCGGCTCGGTCATTCCCGGGGCGACGAGCTTCAACGCCTACTGGACGCTCGCTCTCGGATCGGCCATGGCGCTGTTCATGTACCCGCATTCGATCACCGGCGTGCTCTCCACAAAGAGTCGCAACACGATTCGCCGCAATGCTGTCGTGCTGCCGATCTACTCGCTCATGCTCGGGTTTCTGGCGTTGCTCGGCTACGTCGCGATCAAGGCGGGAACCATCCCGCTCGGCCTGGACGGCAAGATCAACCCGCAGCTCGTGGTGCCCCAGCTGTTCCTCGACAACTTTCCGTCGTGGTTCGCCGGCGTCGCGCTTGCTGCCATCGCGGTGGGCGCTCTCGTACCGGCCGCCATCATGTCGATCGCGGCATCCAATCTGTTCACGCGCAACATCTATCGGGACCTGTTCAAACCGCATGCGACGCCGGAGCAGGAGGCCAAGGTCTCCAAACTGGTCTCCCTGCTGGTGAAACTCGGCGCGCTGCTGTTCGTGCTCGTGATGGATCAGTCCGCGGCCATCAACATGCAACTCCTCGGCGGGGTCTGGATTCTGCAGACGTTCCCGGCGATCGTCGCGGGCCTGTACACGCGCTGGTTCCACCGCTGGGCGCTGCTGATCGGCTGGGCCGCGGGAATTCTCTACGGCACGATGGCGGCGTACGGCGTCGTCAATCCCGCAACCGGAGCTCATTTCGGCGGATCGATCGCAGCCATTCCGTTCACCAACATCCCGATCTACATCGCCATCACCGCGTTCGTCATCAACGCGATTGTCTCGGTGGTGCTCACCGTCGTCTTCAAGGCGCTGAAGGTGAAGGACGGGCATGACAGCACTACCTCGAGCGACTACGGTGCCGATGAACACGACCCGAAGGTGCGGGCGGTCGCCACGACGGCTTCGCCGACAGCCCCGGGCCCGGCCTCGCCCGTGGAGTGACCGTCGGCAGAAGGAGGCTGGTCGCGAGTAGCGTGTCGCTATGGCAGGCGAAGCAGAGGTCATCACCGTCGAGGGCCCCGATGGAGAGCGCGAGGTGCGTATCTCCAGCCCGACGCGCGTGTTGTGGCCGGATGCAGGCATCACGAAGCTCGACCTGGCGCACTACATGGTGGCGGTGGGCGAGGCCTTCATCGCCGCCAACGGTGACCGCCCGATCTCGTTGCAGCGCTTTCCCGACGGCATCGACAGCGAGACCTTCTTCTCCAAGAACCCGCCCAAGGGCGCCCCGCACTATGCGCGCTCGGTGATGGTGGTCTACCCGAGTGGACGCACGCATCCGCAACTCGTTATCGATGAGCCGGCCACGGCCGTCTGGGCGGTGCAGATGAACACGGTGGTCTTCCACCCGTGGGCGTCCCGCGCCGGCAGGCCGGATTTTCCCGACCAGTTGCGCGTCGACCTGGACCCGCAGCCCGGCACCGACTTCGACGACGCGATTGCCGCGGCGCTTGGATTGCGTTCCGTGATGGAGGAGGCGGGTCTGACCGGCTTCGTGAAGACATCCGGCAACCGGGGACTGCATGTCTTCGCACCAATCGAGCCGGCCTACGAGTTTCTCGACGTGCGGCACGCCGTCATTGCCCTCGCGCGCGAACTCGAACGGCGGATGCCGCGTGCGGTCACCACCGCGTGGTGGAAGGAGGAACGTGGCAAGCGAATCTTCGTCGACTTCAACCAGGCGAATCGCGACCGCACGATGGCCGGTGCATACAGCCCCCGGGCACTCGCCCACGCGCCCGTCTCCTGCCCGATCGAGTGGGACGAGCTGGCGCATATCGACCCCCGCAACCTCACCATAAGCACGGTGCCGGAACGGCTGGCGAAACACGGTGACTCGTGGGCTGGCATGCACGAGCATCCCGGCTCCATCGATCAGCTGCTCGGCTGGTGGAAGCGGGACAGCGAGGCGGGACTCGGGGAACTCCCTTTTCCGCCCGACTTTCCGAAGATGCCGGGGGAGCCGCCGCGCGTGCAGCCCAGTCGTGCCCGTGCCGAGCGGTGACCCGAAGTCGCAGAACGAGTCAGAGCAGTACCTTGCTGAGGTCGTACTCGACGGGAGTCTCGAGCTGCTCGAAGGTGCACGAGTGCGCATCACGATCCGGCCGCCAGCGAAAGAACTGCACGGTGTGCCGAAAGCGTGAGCCCTCCATCTGGTCGTAGCGCACCTCGGCCACCTGCGTCGGCCGCAAACGCACGTAGGAGACATCCTTGCCAGAGGAGAAGCGGCTGCGCTCGGTCTCGCCGGTCACGATCTCGCCGCGCTCGTCGCGTTGCACCAGCGGCTCGAGCTCGTCGACCAACTCGAGCCTGCGCGCGTCGCTGAACGCGGATGCCCCGCCCACGTTGCGCAGCACGCCTTCGGCATCGTACAGGCCCAGCAGAAGGGAACCGACACCGCTGCCGCTCTTGTGCACGCGGTACCCGAGCAGCACGACGTCTGCTGTGCGATGATGCTTGATCTTGAGCATGAGGCGTTTGCCCGGCGCGTATGCGGCGGCCAGCGGCTTGGCCACTACGCCGTCCAGACCGGCACCCTCGAAATCCACGAGCCAGCGCCGCGCGAGCTCGACGTCATGGGTGTTCTGGCTCATGAAGATTGGCGCGGGCAGCCCTTGTGTCAGCCTTTCGAGTGCGGAGCGCCGCTTCGAGAAGGGCAGCTCCAGAAAGTCGTCATCGTCGAGCGCGAGCAGGTCGAATGCGACGAACATCGCGGGCGTCTGATCGGACAGCGTGCGGATGCGGTTCGCGGCCGGGTGAATGCGTTGTGAGAGAGCGTCCCAGTCGAGCCGCTCATGGCCCGGCTCTCCCGCACGCACCACTATCTCGCCGTCGAGCATGCAGGCGCTGGGCAGAAGCCGCGTGAAGATGTCCGTGAGTTCCGGGAAGTAGCGGGTGAGCGGCTTGGAGCTGCGGCTGCCGATCTCACACGACTCGCCGTCGAAGGAGACAATCGCTCGAAAGCCGTCCCATTTCGGTTCGTAACAGAGGCCGCCGGGCACGCTGTCAGCGGCGGGAACGGCGTCCACGGCCTTGGCGAGCATGGGAGTGGGGATGGAATCGTACGGCGTGCTCATACTGTGATCTTGCGCCCGAGCGTGAGTGCGCGCCACCGGCGGCGGTTCGGTTGCCCTTCACACCGAGTTCGCAGCCGGGAAAGCTGCAGATGACCGGCGCGAAGCGTAGTGTCGTTCGTACCGAGAGCCTCACCGATAGCCCCGTAAGGGAGGCCCAAGAGTATGAACAAGAATCTGCTGCGCTGGGTGCCCGCCGCGGTGGTGCCCGTGCTGATTGCTGCCGGGGTCATTGCGGCTCATGGCGCCACCGATGTGAGCCTGCCCACGAAGACGCCGGAACAGGTATTAACCCTGGTGGGCCAGAGTTCGGTGACGGCGTTCTCCGGCACAATCGAGCAGAGCTCGAATCTCGGCCTTCCCGCACTGCCGAGCGTCGGGCCTTCCGCGAATGCCGGACTGTCGTCTGCCCTGGAATTTCTGACCGGCTCCCATACAGCTCGAGTCTTCGTTGACGGGCCCACGAATGCCCGCGTACAGGTGATCGACACCCTCGCCGAGCGAGACCTGGTGCGCAACGGCGCAGAGCTGTGGGCGTACGACTCCAGCAAGGCCACTGCAACCCACCTGAGACTGCCGGCCGGTGGAGCGTTCAAGCACCCGGGTGCCGTCACTCCCGACCCGGATGCCGGCGTGCAGACGCCCGCGCAGCTCGCGCATCGACTGCTGGCCGAACTCACGCCAAGCACGACGGTGTCGCTTGGCGATAACGCCAGCGTTGCCGGTCGTTCCGCCTACGACCTGGTGCTCACGCCACGCACGAGCGCAACGCTCGTCGGCTCGGTGTCCATCGCGGTGGATGCGAAGACCGGCATGCCGTTGCGTGTCGAGGTGAACGCACGGGGACAGAAAGACGCCGCCGTGAGCATCGCCTTCACCGATGTCTCGCTACAGGCCCCGGCAGCGAGCACCTTCGACTTCACCGCTCCCAAGGGAACAACGGTGAAGCAGCAGACGCTGCCGCAGAGCCTCGGGGCGCTCCGACACACCGCCGACCACGCGGCGGCTCCGAAGGTCATCGGCTCCGATTGGGCCTCCATCGTCGAGTTGCCGGCCGGAACGGTTCCGGCATCGGCGCTGACATCCCCGCTGCTCGCGCAGGCGAGCAGCGCCGTCTCAGGCGGTCGACTGCTGAGTACGTCACTCGTGAACGTGTTTGTGGCCTCCGACGGCCGGGTGTTCGCCGGCTCCGTTCCGGCGAGCGCGCTGCAGGCCGCGGCATCCGATCGGTGACAAACACGCCCTCGACCGCCGAACTGGCGATCGAGACACACGCCCTGAGCAAGCGGTTCGGTCGGCATACGGCTGTCGATGGCATCGACCTTGCGGTTCCCCGTGGGGCTGTCTTCGGTTTTCTCGGACCGAACGGATCGGGCAAGACCACCACCATTCGCATGCTGCTCGGCCTTGCAGCGGCCTCGGAGGGGCAGGTGCGCGTGCTCGGCCACGAGATGCCCCGGCGCCTGGCCGAGGTGCTTCCGCGCGTCGGCGCCCTCGTGGAGGGGCCGGCGTTCTACCCGTTTCTCTCCGGCGCCGCTAACCTGCGCCGACTGGATTCGGCCGAACGGCATGCGTCGAGTTCCACCCGGCGGGCGCGTACCGAGGAGGCGCTGGCCCGGGTCGGCCTCACGCATGCTGCAGGCAAGAAGGTGCACGCCTATTCGCTGGGCATGAAGCAGCGGCTCGGCATCGCCAACGCGCTGCTCTCGCCCCGCGAGTTGCTCGTTCTCGATGAGCCCACGAACGGGCTGGATCCGCAGGGCACGCGGGAGGTGCGCAGCCTGGTGCGTTCGCTTGCCGATGGTGGCACGACCGTGTTCGTCTCCAGCCATCTGCTCACCGAGATCGAGCAGATGTGCACTCACGCGGCGGTGATGAGCGCGGGGCGGCTCGTGGCGCAGGGAACCCTCGATGAACTCCGGCGAGCGGGCGGGCAGGCTCGCCTCGTGCTGCGCACACCGGATGCCGCTCGTGCGCGCCGCGTGCTCGCATCCGCCGGTCTTGTGGTTGAGACCATTGGTGTGGACGAGACCGAGGGCGTTGGCGGCGACGTGTTCGTGCGGGCCGCGCTGCCCGACTCGGATGTGCGAAGCGAATCGATCGTCGAGGCACTCGTGCGCGGCGGGGTAAGGGTTCGCGGATTCACCGTGGAGAACGCGAGTCTCGAGGATCGCTTTGTCGCGTTGACCGGCGAGGGGTTCGACATTGCCGAATGAGATTGGGCCGAATGGCACTGGGCAGAATGAGACCGCCGTGCGCACCGACCGGCCCTCGGTCGGGTGGGCCTTGCTCGGTAGCGAACTCGCCGTGCTCTTTCGGCGCCGTCGAACGTGGGCGATGCTGGGGGCGCTCGCCGCGGTGCCGATTCTCATCGCCGTTGCTGTGCGGGTGACCTCGTCGGGATCCGGTTCGGGCCGCGGGCCGCAATTTCTCGACAACATCACCCACAACGGGCTCTTCGTCGGCGTCACCGCCCTGGTGGTGTCGATTCCGCTGTTCCTGCCGCTGACGATCGGGGTTGTCGCCGGCGACACCATCGCGGGAGAGGCGAGCCATGGCACGCTGCGTTATCTGCTGGTAGCTCCCGCCGGCCGAGTGCGACTGCTGCTCGTCAAATACCTGGGTGCGACGACGTTCTGCCTTGCCGCCACGCTCGTGGTCGTCGTTGCGGGCACGATCATCGGCATCGCCCTCTTTCCCGTCGGCCCGGTAGCGCTGCTGTCCGGCGACACGGTGCCGGTCGGCGAGTCCCTCATGCGCCTGCTGCTCATCGCCGGCTACATCACGGTGTCGTTGCTGGGCCTCAGTGCCATCGGACTGTTCATCTCGACCCTGACGGATGTGCCCGTCGGGGCCATGGCCGCGACGGTCGTGCTGGCCGTTGCATCCCAGGTGCTCGACGAGCTGCCGCAACTGGACTGGCTGCATCCGTGGCTGTTCAGCCACTATTGGTTCGGCTTCGCCGACCTGCTGCGCCAGCCGATCTCGTGGGGCTCCTTCGGCGACAACGCCCTGCTGCAGGCGGGATATCTCGTGGTCTTCGGCGCCCTGGCCTACGGGCGCTTTCTCAGCAAGGATGTCTTGTCATGACTGCCTACTCGAAGCCGGCGTCGAAGGAGCGAATCGAATGAAGTCGAACGGTGTAGTCCTCAGTCTCGCCGTCGAGGATGTCGAGCGATCGCTCACGTTCTACCGAAACGGTCTGGGCATCGAGTCGGCCCAGATTGTGCTCGGAATCGTCGCCGTTCAACTGCCCGGGCTGACCCTCTTTTTGGCGGCGGGCGAGCACTTTGCGAAGTATGCACGCGAGGCGAGGGCCGAGCCCCGCCTTCCCGTGCCCACCGCCACCGGCTTTCTGAGCTGTGCGATAGAGACGCGGGAGGAGATAGACGAGATTCTTCGATCGGCCGAGGCCGCGGGCGGCGAGTCGTTCGAGCCGCACGTGATCGACCACGTGAGCGGGAGAACGCAGTATGTCGGTACGGTCAAAGACCCTGACGGTCATCTCTGGCAGTTCGTCTGCAACGTCACACCCGACTAACTATCGTGTCGGGTCTGGATGCACGCTCAGTACGCTGGTGACGTGAACACAACCCAGAGCGTGTGGATCTGCGTGGCCTGCGGCGTTGAACGGCGCCAGAGCGCGACCCCTCCCGAAAGCTGCCCGATCTGCCTCGACGAGCGGCAGTACGTGCCGCGCTCGGGGCAGGCGTGGACCTCGCTGGAGAGGCTGACGGCGGAAGGCACGCGTGTTCTGGTTGCGGAGGTCGAGCCGGGCCTGCACGCCATCACCACCGAACCACAGGTGGGCATCGGCCAGCAGTCCCTGCTCGTGCAAACGGATGCCGGCAACCTGCTCTGGGATCCGACCGGTTTCGTCGACGAGGAGGGCGCCGCCCGCGTGCGTGAGCTCGGGCCGGTCGTGGCGATCGTGGCCAGTCATCCGCACATGTACGGGGCCCAGGTGCAGTGGTCACGGCTGCTGGACGATGCCCCCGTCTACGTTGCCGAGGCCGACCGCGACTGGGTGCAGCGACCGGATGCGAACATCCGCAGCTTCGTCGGCGACTTCGAACTCGTGCCCGGACTGACGCTGCACACCATCGGTGGTCACTTTCGAGGCAGCCTCGCCGCGTTGTGGTCGGCGGGGGCTCACGGGCGCGGCGTGCTGCTCGCAGGCGACGGAATCTTTCCGGGCCCAGACGGCCTCAGCGTGTCCTTCCTGCGCAGCTACCCGAATCGAATTCCGCTCTCGGCGGCGGTCGTCGAACGGATTGCGCGACGTACCCTCGAGTTGGAGTTCGACCGTCTGTACGGCAACTTCGGTGGCGTGATAGACGGCGACGCACACGCCGTAATTCGCCGCTCGGCCGCGCGGTATATCGGATGGGTGCGAGGCGACTTCGACCATCTGACCTGAAGATCTCAGCGCGCGGTGATCTTGCCCGGATTGAAGGTGCGGTTGGGGTCTGCGGCATCGAACAGCGACTGCATCACCGTCGCGCCTTCGACGGAGATGTCCTGTGCCAGCCAGGGAGCGTGCTCGAGGCCCACACCGTGGTGGTGAGAGATCGTGCCGCCCGCGTCGATGAAGGCCTGCTGGATGGCACCCTTCACGACGTCGTACTGGGCCAGGGCATTCTCACCGTGCACGAAGGCGAAGGTGAAATAGAGGCAAGCGCCGGAGTGGTAGGAGTGCGAGAGGTGGGCCATGATCCACCCCTTGATGCCTATTTCGTCGAAGGCGCGGTTCGCGCTGGCGACGACCTCATTGTAGAGCGGCAGCAGCCGAGACCAGGGGGCGGCGGTCTCGGAGACATCGGCCGCGGCACCGCGATCGAGCAGAAAGTCTCGCAGGTAGGGGGTGTCGAACTTCTTCTGGTCGTAGAGCACGCCGGGGCCCTTGCCCACGCCGATGCCGCCATGCTTCTTCACGATGCGACCCACCAGCTTCTGCTGACGGGCCACGTGGGAATCGCTGCCCTCGTAGCCGATAAAGGAGAGACACATCTTGTCGGTGTCCCACCCCCGTGCGGTCAGGTACTTGCCCAACCCCTTGGTGACGAGGCCCGAGATGCCTTTGCTCTCCTTGCCGGTGGCAAAGGAGAAGCCGGTCTCGCGGGCATCCGAAACGCGGGTGATGGATGGTGCGGCGTCACTTTCTGAGATCGCGTGCATCGCGGCGAGACCCGCCTCCCAGTTCGGAAAGAGGTAGGCGAGTACGACGCGCTTCTGCGGCGTGCGATGCACCTGCACGGTGACCTCGGTGATGACACCGAGACGCCCCTCGCTGCCGACGATCATCTCGCGCACATTCGGCCCGGTCGATGCGCTCGGAATGGCGCGGATGACCAGCACCGCGCCGGGGCGTACCACTCTCAGGCCACGGGCGATGTCGGCGATGTCGCCATACTTGTCCGACTGCATGCCGGAGGACCGGGTGGCCACCCAACCGCCGAGGGTGGAGTGCGTGAAGCTGTCAGGAAAGTGGCCGAGTGTCCAGCCCCGGGCAACGAGCTGCGCCTCGAGATCGGGCCCCAGGGCCCCGGCCTGGATGCGGGCCAGACCGGACTCCTCGTCGATGTCGATGACCCGGTTCAACCGGCCGAGATCCAGGGAGATGACCGTGCGGCTCTCCTGGGCGTGCGGCTCCAGGCTGCCGACGATGTTGCTGCCGCCGCCGAAGGGGATGATCACGGCGTCAGCGTCAGCGGCAGCATCCACAATGCCCTGTACCTCGGCCTCATCGGCGGGATACACGACGACGTCGGGGGTGCGTTCGAGACGTCCCGACCGCACGCGCACGAGGTCGCGCAGGCTCTTGCCGAAGGTGTGCACCACACGATCGAGCCGAGCCGTCGACACTCGCCCCTCGCCGACGATGCGCTCGAGCTGCTGCACGAATTCGCCTGACGCGGTGCTGGCGGGAACCTCGACATCGTCGAAGGACATCGGATCGGGCGCGGGCTCGTTCACGTCGAGGCCAACGGCCATCTGCACGAACGGCGCGAAGCCGGGCTTGTCATGGTGGTGAAAGCCGACGCCGTCTACGCCCCAGCCCCACCATTTCATGTGCTTGACGTCATCGATAGCGCTCGTCAACTGTGTGGCATCGGTCATTGATGCGCTCCTTCGATCGAAGTGGACTGACCCAGAATATGGGGTGTGTGCTGTTCGCGCAGCCGCACGATCTCCGCCTTGAGTCGTGCGGTGAAGTCGATGGCCGTCTCGCCGGGGTTCGGAAGCATCGGTTCACCGAAGATGACCCCGACGGGAAGGCGCCCACGCTTGGGCCAGTTGGAGCCACGCGGATGCGCGATGTGCACGCCGACGAGGGCGAGCGGTACGCACGGAACGGAGCAGGAAGCGGCGAGCGCCGCGGCACCCGGCTTGAACGAGCCGAGCTCGCCATCCCGGGAGCGGGTTCCCTCTGGAAAGATCAGTATCGGAACGCCGCGGGACAGAAGCGAGCCCGCCTTGATGCCGCGTGATGTACGCCCGCCCCGATCGACGGGAAAGGCATTGAAGAACAGTGCGGTCAGCCCGCGACGCCAGCGCACGTCAAAGAAATAGTCACCCGCGGCGCCGGCGGCGAGGTAGCGCGCCAGCGGGCGTGGCAGCGCCCCCATGATGAGCGGTGCATCGAGGTGACTGGCGTGATTCGCCACGACGACAAAGGCGCCCTCAAGAGAGGAGAGCTTCTCCTTGTGCATGACCGTGACCCGGGTGAGCGACCACACGAGCGGCTTGAGCAGCACGCGTTGTGCGATGAAACGGGCCACGGCGAGCGGCCTGGAGGTGAAGCGGTCCCGCACGATGACGGCGTTGCCGGGGCGCGTCTGTTCGGCGCCGGCCTGGTTTGTTGCTGCGGCTCGCGACATCACGACGCCGCCGGATGCCGTCGGCGTGAGGAGAGCGCGCCAGAAACGGCACGCACGGCACGGCGCGGCGCATGCCGAACCATCCACATGAGTAGTCGGTACCGAAGAGTAGGTATGGAGATCACCCGGCCTTTGTCCACATCGCGCAAACACGCTTTGACGAGATATTCGGAGTCCAGCCACATTCCGTTTGGAATCGAGGACGATCGGATGCCCGCGCGCTCATGAAATTCAGTATGAACCCAGCCCGGGCACAGCGCAGTCACGCCGACGCCTGTTCCCTTGAGTTCCACCGCCAGGCTCTCGGTGAAGGCCGTGACCCACGCCTTGATGGCCGAGTAGCTGCCCATCGCCAGAAAGCCGGCCGTGCTGGAGACATTCACGATGGTGCCGCTGCCCCGTGTGCTCATGGCTCGGGCCGCCGCACCCGAGAGCACCAGCACCGTTCGGCACATGACTTCCATGGCGGTGTCGTGCGCCGAGACATCCGCATCGCTCAGGAGGGCACGTACGCCGAATCCGGCGTTGTTGACCAGCGTGTCGATGGGTCGCGCTGCGTCCTCAAGGCGAGCGGCCACGCGGGCGACGTCGTCGCGTACGGCGAGATCAGCGCTGATGGTCTCGACCGAGCGGCCCGTCGCGCGGATCTCGGCCGCCATCGCCTCCAGTCGATCCGCCGATCGCGCGACGAGCACGAGATCGTTTCCACGGGCGGCGAGGGCGCGCGCGAACGCGGCACCGATGCCGGATGTGCCTCCCGTGACGAGAGCAGTAACCATGGCCTTTACGATACGGTGCTAACAGGCTTCGTTTCGCGAAGTGGCCGAAATTCGATTGCCGACAAGGGTTGCCTCCGATGATCAAAGACGACGACACTTCAGTGCCATCGGCAGGAGCTCGCTTCGATGTGCGCGGCTTCGCACGCACCGCGCACGGTAGCCATCGGGACGAACTCGAATTGGCGGAGTATTCCGGCGCGCCGCTGAACGCCGAGACGCTTCGCGCGCTTGAATTCCTGCGCGATCTCGAGGCATCCACGATGGAGCACCTGCGTAACGTTCTCGTGACGGCGACGCACAAGGATGCGCGTGTGACGGCATTCCTGGTGACCTGGGCGTTCGAGAAGTTCTGGATCGCCGACGCCCTCGACGGCGTGATCGAGGCGAACGGCGGCGCATCAGCCAGCGCAGCTCATCGCGATGCTGCCGGGGCGCATGCAGGTGCACGGCGCCACACTCGTGCCGAGGCGCCCGACAGGCACGGGCCCGTGTGGCGCGCGATCTCCGCCATCCGTGTCGGAACGTCTATCGTGGCGGTGCACATGACCGCGGGTCTCGTGGACGGGTGGGTCACCGGGGCCGGGTACGATCGCGTGGTGCACTCGGCCGGCAGCGCGGCATTGACGGCCACGGTGGCGCGGATACTGGAGATCAAGTCGCGACATGCCGACTTCTTCGCCGAGGAGGCCCGCCGCCGTCTCGTCGACTCACCACGCGCGACGAAACTGACCACCCGGGCGCTCACCTCGACGGCGTGGCCTTTGGGGTCGCTCACGCGCTCGTCTGAGGAACGCACTTTTTTTGAGGATTACGCCTTTGGCGGTGCGGAGGGTCGGGCGCGCGCGGCCGAGATCGAACGGAACATCGCCGCGCTTCCCGGCATCGACAACAGCACGGCCGCAACCGTGCTCGAAAGGCTGATTCCATGACCGACCGCAAGCCGGTGACAAAGGCGGCAACCGCCACCCGGGCGAAGGCCTCGACGAAGGCGGCAACGAAGCCGCTGCCCGACCTCGGTTCTGCGCACATCCTGCTCACCGGCGGTACAGGATTCCTGGGACAGGCGGTGCTTGAACGGCTGCTCTCCGAGCATCCAGACACCACCATCTCGATGCTCGTGCGCACCAAAGGCAGCACCAGTGGCGAAGACAGGCTGCGCACGCTCATGCGCAAGCCGGTTTTTCGTGCCTGGCGCGAACGCGTCGGTGAGGATGTCGCGGATGCCGCCGTCAAGCGTCGTGTGCGCGTCATCGAGGGCGCGCTCGGCGCGTTGCCGGCGCTTCCCGGCGATCTCGACATCGTGATCCACAGCGCATCCACCGTCTCGTTCGACCCGCCCATCGATCAAGCCTTCGCTTCGAACGTCGGGGGAGCGGTCAGCATCTACGAGGCCATCGCGGCGAGCGGCAGCAACCCGCACGTCGTGCATGTCTCCACGGCATATGTCGGGGGGATCCGCAAGGGCGTCGTGCCCGAAGCGAGCCTCACGCACGACGCCGACTGGCGAACCGAATACGAGGTAGCGCAGGGCGCGCACTCACGCGTCGAGGTGGCTTCGCGGCAGCCGGATGCTCTGCGCGGATTCATCAGCGCCGCCCGAGCGAAACACAGCAAGGAGGGCCCCCAGGCCGTCGCCGCCGCTGCTGAGGAGGCGCGCATCGAGTGGGTGCGTGCCCAGCTCGTCGACGTCGGGCGCGTCAGGGCGGAGAGCCTCGGCTGGACCGACGTGTACACGCTCACGAAGGCGTTCGCCGAACGCGCAGCCGAGGAGTTGTGGGCGCAGGGCGGCCACCGGCTGTCGATAGTGCGACCGTCGATCATCGAGAGCGCCCTGCGTCATCCCTTTCCCGGCTGGATCGACGGTTTCAAGGTGGCCGACCCGCTGATCCTCGCCTACGGGCGCGGGATCCTCCCCGAGTTCCCGGGGCTGCCGGACAGCATTCTCGACGTCATTCCCGTTGACTTCGTCGTGAACGCGATTCTGGCGGTGGCCGCGACGCCGCCGCAACCGGGCGAAGCGGAATACTTCCACGTGACATCCGGAACCGCCAACCCCCTGCCTTTCCATGCGATGGTGCGCAACGTCAACGAATTCTTCAGCGCCAACCCGGTGCCTCAGCAGGGCGAGGGGCACATTCGCGTTCCCACCTGGAAGCTGCCCGGTGGTCGCGAGGTCGAACGCCGAACGCTGCTCGCCGAGCGGGCGAACAACGGTCGCGAACGGCTCATCGAGCGCATGCCGTCCACGGCACGAACGCGCGTCTGGCTGGCTGGCGTTCAGCAGCGACGAAGCGACCTGGAGTCCTTTCGCGGCTTCTCGGACCTTTATCGCGCCTATGTACAGTCGGAGATCATCTTCGACGATCGGCGCACGCGGGCACTGCACGATTCCCTGCCGCAGGCCGTCAGGGCCGAACGCGGTTTCGATGTGCGCGACATCGACTGGGACGACTACCTCCAGCGCGTGCATATTCCGTCGATCATGACGCTCACCCGCGCGTTCGCCGTGCGACCGGCGGCGCGCCAACGCGCGGCGAAGGCACTGCCGAAGCGCAGCGATGTCGTCGCCGTGTTCGACCTCGAGGGAACCGTCGTCGACTCGAACATCGTCGAGCAGTACCTCTGGGTGCGCTCCGCGGGCTTCCGCAAGGCGGCATGGCCGGGGGAGACCCTGAGCCTGCTGGCATCGCTGCCCCGGTACCTGCGGGCCGAGCATCGTGACCGCGGGGAGTTCATCCGGGTGTTCCTGCGGCGCTACAGCGGGATGCCTGTCGAGAGGCTCGAGAAGATCGTCGCCCGCGGATACAGCGACACCCTGTTGCGTCACACGATGCCGGCAGCAGTGGAACGCATCAAGGCACATCGGGAGGCGGGGCACCGAACGGTGCTGGTCACCGGCTCGATCGGCACGCTCGTCGCGCCGCTCGCCGGGCTCTTCGACGAGGTCGTGGCGAGTTCCATGCACGAGCGTGACGGCATCCTGACCGGCTATCTGGCCAAGCCACCGCTCGTGGATGAAGCGAGGGCCGCCTGGCTGCGACAGTACGCCGACGAACACGGCCTGAATCTCACCCAGTCCTACGGATACGGCGACAGCCACGCCGATCTGGTCTGGCTGCAGTTGCTCGGCAACCCACACGCGGTGAATCCTGATACCCATCTGTCTCGCGAGGCGCTGAAAAGAAGATGGACCATCAACGACTGGAAACGTGGAACTCGCGGGGTCAGCCGTGATTTCATTGAAAGTACCGGTGACATCGTCGCCGGTGCGAATCGGGAAGGAGCGTAAGGACTGGCCAGCGGCCTGTTCTCACCCACCATGGCATTCGACATTGACAAGTACACCGCCACCTCGGTGAGCGTGCACTGGGACGACCTCGACTTTGAGCAGTTCCGCACCGATCCGATTCCCGAAGGTTCCCTGCGCACGCTGCGCTACATGACGGATGTCGAATATCACACCGTCTGTTACACGCGCGATCTGCTCACCACGCCCTCGCACAAGGAGCCGGAGGTGAGCGCCTTCATGACGATGTGGAACCGGGAAGAGTTCTGGCACGGCGAGGCACTCGCTGCGGTGCTCGCGATTCACGGCATCACCGTCGACTTCGACGAGTTGAAGGCCAACCGGCTCAAGCTCGGGTGGAAGGATCGGCTCGACCCGATCAAGCAGTCCGTGCTCGGCACCCTCGTCGGCAACGACTTCGTCGCGGTGCACATGGCCTGGGGCGCGGCGAACGAACTCTCTGCCATTGCCGCATACAACCGCATGGCCGAGCTTGAGGAGCATCCGGTGCTGGCCGAACTGCTGCGCCGTATCGCGAAGCAGGAGGCACGACACGTCGCCTTCTACACCTCGCAGGCGCGCGATCGGCTGGCCGCCAGCACGAGGGCGCAGAAGTTCACGCGTCTGGCCCTGCGCAAGTTCTGGGCGCCGGTCGGGTCGAGCATCATGGAGAAGGCCGAGGTGGTGCACGTGATGAATCACCTGATGAGCGGGCCGGATGGGCGCAAGGCCGCGCACAAGATCGACGATTCGATCAGCCGCATGCCCGGTCTGGAGGGCCTCACCATTGTCGAGGACTCGCTCGACAAGCTGGGGATTGCCGCTTAGCACCACCATGGTGACTGCAGAGCACTCTGTCTTCTGAAAAAGCGGATGCCACGGCGCAAGCGCCGCGGCATCCGTACTTTGCTCAGTGGTGCACGATCACGTCGGTCACACCGAGGTGTTCCTGCGCCCGGTGATGAATCGCAGGAGCCACACGATGACCGCAATGATCAGCAGAACGATGCCGACCCAGAGCAGCCACGATACGGCCTGTGCGAAACCCCCGATGAAGAGAAGGATGATGGCCACGATAGCGATGATTACCAAGAGAGCATTCACGGTCGAACTCCTTTCGGTCTCTGCCCGGTACCCTCGTTTCGAGGCGGACGAGACGTTGTAGTTGCAGCATGCTCGCGAACGTGAGCGCTGTAAAGGGCTGACATTTTCGTCGGAAACGGGTTATAGAGGGGGTGCGCCGGTGGGCAATGTGATGGAAGAGGGGCCGTTCTTTCACGCGAGGTGAACGACCGCACGAAGCGGTGGGGTCAGCGCCAGCCGAGTTCCGGTGCGACGTGCGTCAGAATCGTCTCCAGCATGTGCGCGTTGTAGTCGACGCCCAGCTGGTTCGGCACGGTGAGCAATACCGTGTCGGCGGCCTGCACTGCGGCATCCGACTTCAGCTCATTCGCGATGGCGTCGGGTTCGCCGGTATAGCTCTTGCCGAAGCGGGCGAGGCCGCCGTCGAGATAACCCACCTGGTCGGTGCTCTCCTCGCCGGTGCCCCGTCCGCCGAAGTAGGCGCGGTCGGTGTCGTTGACGATGGGCAGGATGCTGCGACTCACCGAAACGCGCGGCTCGCGCTGCCAGCCGGCCGCGGCCCACGCCTCGCGGAAGATCGCGATCTGCTCGGCCTGCAACTCGTCGAACGGCACACCGGTGTCTTCAGTGAGCAGCGTGGAACTCATGAGGTTCATGCCCTGTTCGCCCGTCCACTTCGCCGTCTGGCGGGTGCCCGAACCCCACCAGATGCGATCGGGAAGGCCGGGAGAGAGCGGCTGAATCGAGAGAGCCCCCGTCGACCCCGTCATTTGCGGGTTGGCGTGGGCAACGCCGGCGCCCGCGATAGCGGCACGGAACACGGCGGTGTGCGAGCGCGCGAGGTCGGCATCCGTCTCGTCATCGGCTGGCACATAGCCGAATGATTCGGATCCGCGCAGGGCAGTTTCGGGTGAACCGCGGCTGATGCCGAGCTGCAGCCGGCCTCCGCTGATGAGATCGGCGGACGCGGCGTCCTCTGCCATATACAGCGGATTCTCGTAACGCATGTCGATGACGGCCGTGCCGATCTCTATGCGGCTGGTACGGGCGCCGATCGCCGCCAGCAGCGGGAACGGTGAGGCGAGTTGCGGCGCGAAATGGTGCACGCGCACGTAGGCACCGTCGACTCCGAGCTCCTCGGCCGCGACAGCGAGTTCGATGGTCTGCAGCAGGGCATCTGCCGCGGATCGCACCTGCGAGCCGGGGATGGCCTGCCAGTGGCCGAAGGAAAGGAAACCAATGCGCTTGGGCGCCATGTCTGTGTTCCTCTCGCGTGCGACCGGCCTCTTAGAACCGGGGGCGCTTGGTGTACTTGACGGCTTCGAGAGCGATGATGACACCCGCGAGCATCACGGTCACCGTGATGGCCTGGAAGATCATTTGGAAGACCGGCAGAAACGGAACCATCGAGACCCACAACCAGGCGGCGGCGCCGATGAGCGCTATGACGTAGCTGAAGGTCTTGTGGGCGTAGATTGCCGTGAGCGAGACGACGGTGCCCGCCACGAACACGGCGAACAGCGGCAGCGCGTTGTGCGGCGAGCCGCTCCAGGTGGCGATGAGGCTCCATACGAAGAGCCCGAGGGAGACCAGTACGACGATGGTCGCCAGCAGCGCTCCCGTGGGGCCGGGCAGTTCGCCGCCGACGGCGCGGACGAGCGGTTCGTCGCTGACGGACTGGTCTTTTCTGGTGGATGCGGTATCAACGTTGCTCACGGACGTAATCCTAACGCCGCTCGTGGCTGAGAGCATTCGCAGGCGGTCGGTGATGTGAAACGGTGCCGGGCGCGGAAGGATTGAGGCATGATGTCCGCCCCGCACCCGACGCTGAGGCGCGCCGCAACCAAGGTGCCCGAGATCACCGTGCTGTTCTGGGTGGCGAAGGTGCTCACGACCGGCATGGGGGAGACGACATCCGACTTCTTCGTGCGCCTCATCGACCCGGTGATCGCCGTGGGGATCGGCTTCGTGGTACTCGTCATCGCCCTCGCCGTGCAGTTCACGGTGCGTCGATACATACCGGGTGTCTATTGGTTTGCCGTCGTGATGGTGAGCGTCTTCGGAACGATGGCGGCCGATGTGCTGCACATCGTCATCGGCATTCCTTACGTGATCTCCACGGCGTTCTTTCTCATCGTGCTGGCCACGATCCTGGTGCTCTGGTACGCGAGCGAGAAGACCCTCTCGATTCACAGCATCCGCACGCCGCGTCGTGAGGCCTTCTATTGGGCCACCGTGCTGGCCACATTCGCTCTTGGCACGGCGGTCGGCGACCTGACGGCCGTGACGTTCACGCTGGGGTATTTCGCCTCCGGGGTTCTGTTCGCGGTGGTCATAGTGATTCCCATCGTGGCGTTCCGGTGGTTCAGACTCAACGCCGTGGTGGCGTTCTGGTTCGCCTACATCGTGACCCGCCCCCTCGGCGCCTCCTTTGCCGATTGGATGGGGGTGTCGCGGGCCCGAGGCGGGCTCGACTGGGGCACGGGGCCGGTCAGCCTGGTGCTGTTCGCGATCATCATCGTTCTTGTGGCCGTGATGGCGACGTCCGGCCGGGGCGCCACGCGCGCGCTCGCGCCGTTCGGTATTCTCGAGGAGCGGAATTCCACCGCCGACGGGTAAAGGGGCACCATGGCGCAGGCGCAACCGGCGCGGAGGCGACCCATGCAGGGGCAATCTGGGCAGCAGGGGCGGCTGCCGCTCACGCTGCTGGTTGCTGGCACCTTCTTCATGGAGAATCTCGACGGCACCATTCTGACGACAGCCGCGCCGCCGATCGCCGACTCGCTCGGCGTTGAGTCTTCGGATGTCGGGGTGGCCATCACCGCGTATCTCCTGACCCTCGCCGTGCTCATTCCCCTGAGCGGATGGCTGACCCAGCGCCTCGGGGCGCGCGTCGTCTTTCCGAGCGCGATAGTCATATTCACTCTCGCGTCCGTGCTGTGTGCGCTCAGCATGAACCTGCCGATGCTCGTGGCGATGCGCGTGTTGCAGGGCGTGGGAGGGGCCATGATGGTGCCGGTAGGCCGGCTCACCGTGTTACGCGTGACGGAGAAGAAGGATCTGATCAAGGCCATAGCGTGGCTCACCTGGCCTGCGCTCGCGGCTCCCGTCGTGGCGCCGCTGGCCGGCGGCGTTATTGTCACCGTCCTCAGCTGGCACTGGATCTTTCTCATCAACGTGCCGCTCGGCGTGATTGCCTTCCTCGCCGCGTTGCGCCTGGTGCCCCGCGAGCGTCTCGAGGTGCCCGCGGCTTTGGACTGGCGCGGGCTGCTGCTTAGCTGTGGCGGTCTTGGCACGCTCGTATGGCTGGGTTCGCTGTTGGCCAGTGCACAGCCTGCGTGGCCTCAGCTCGTCGTCTTCGGGGTGCTGGGGGTCGTGCTCACCGGGCTGGCGATCTGGTATCTGTCCCGCGCGAAGCATCCGCTTCTCGATCTGAGTTCCATGAAGGTGGCCACCTTTCGCATCGCGCACTGGGGTGGTTCGCTGTTCCGCCTTGCCGTGAATGCCGTGCCGTTTCTGCTGCCGCTGCTGTTCCAGGATTCGTTCGGCTGGTCACCGGTGACCAGCGGGGCGCTCGTGTTGTTAGTGTTCGTCGGCAATCTCGCGATCAAGCCGGCCACAACGCCCCTTCTGGTGCGCTTCGGGTTTCGCACCGTGCTTGTCGGCTCAACGCTGGGTGTCGCGCTGTGCATCGCGGGCGTGGCGCTGCTCGGTGCGACGACGCCGGTTGCCATCATTGCCGCGCTGTTGCTCGTGGGCGGGGCGATGCGTTCAATCGGATTCACGGCGTACAACACGATCGCCTTTGCGGATATCGCGCCGGGTCACATGACGAGCGCGAACACGCTTTCCTCGACCGTGCAGCAGGTGGCGGCAGGTTTCGGGGTGACCGTCGGCGCCGTGGCGCTGCGGGCAGGCCAGTTGGTGGATGCCGCCCCCGCGGCCGTCACGCCGTACCGGATCGCCTTCATCGCCATTGCGCTGCTGACACTCGTGGCCGTTGTCGAGGCGCTGTTGATCGATCGAAGCGTCGGCGAGAACATCCGGCCCGATCGGCGTCTGTCGAAGCGACAGGACGCGCGGACGGCGCGACAGGTGCCCGCCGAATAGGCGAGCCAGTGCCGCCGCGTTTTCAGAGCTCTCAGCTACTGAGCTCGGCCTCGCCCTGTGCGGCCGTCTCGTATTCGGCCGAGACGAGAATCGGCTTGTGGTCGGAGTCGCCGGCGGCCAGCGTCTGCACGGTGCTGATGTTCAGGTGTGACGAGGTGACGAAGTCGAAGTGCCCGCGAAATATCTTGTAGCGCGTGTATGTTCTTTGGTCACTGAGTGAGAGGTCGTAGCCCGATTCACCCACGTGCTCGATGAGCTTGTTCTTGAAGATCGGATAGTTGTAGTCGCCGACCATGAGCGTGGCAACGCCGTCGCCCATGGTGCGTAATTCGCTGTACGCGGCGGTGATCTGTTTGCGCCGCAGCGAATTGAGCGCGGTCAGCGGCGCAGCATGGAAGGACGCCACGATAAGGCCCGTGCCGGTGACGTTGTCGACGAGTTTCGTGCCGATGAGCCGTTCATGCGCGGGGGTGAGCACCCGGTCGTGGAGGGACTTCTTGAGCTCGAATGCCTTGGTCTCGTGCGCGGTGAAACGGTCGCGGTTGTAGTAGACGGCGAGTCCGAGGCGATTGCGCTTGGTCGAATCTGCCAGGTGCAGCGCATCGATGTCCGCGGGCATATCCGTGGTGTCGCACTCCTGCAGGCACAACACATCGGCGTCGAACTTCTCGGCAAGACGAACCAACTCTCCGCTGGCATGGTTCTTGCGGAGGTTGTAGCTGATGACTCGTATCAGGATGAGCTCTTCGGTCGTGAGGAATGGGCACGTGTGCTTCGATTCTACGCGGGGCTAGGAGACGATCACCTGAACGGCGTGCCAACCGCTGGCTCCATCCGGTGCGGGAGGAGCCTCGCGTGAGGTCTGCGTGTATCCGCTCGCGTCGGTCGCTCGCACCTGGATCGTGTGGTTGCCGCTCGTCGCTTGCCAGGGGAGCACCCATTGCCGCCAGGTGTCGATAGAGACGGTCTCGGCAAGTTTCGCCTGCTGCCACTGGCCGCCGTCGACCCGAACTTCGACCTTCTCGATGCCGGTGTGCTGTGCCCAGGCGACCCCGGCGATCACCGATTGACCAGCCTTCACGGATGCCCCGTTGCGCGGCTTGTCGATGCGCGATTCGGTCTTGACCGGGCCGCGAGCCGACCAGCCTTTGTCTGTCCAGTACCCGATTTCGTCGGCGAAACGGGTGACCTTCAACTGCGTCACCCACTTGGTGGCAGAAACGTAGCCGTACAGGCCGGGAACGACCATGCGCACGGGAAAGCCGTGCTCGAGTGGCAACGGCTCGCCGTTCATTCCCACTGCGAGCAGCGCCTCTGTATTGTCGTCGAGCAAGACATCCAGAGGGGTGCCGGCGCTCCAGCCGTCCTGGCTCGTCGACAGCACCATATCCATGCCCGAATGAGGCCCGGCACGTTTCAACAATTCTCGAATGGGATACCCGAGCCACAGGGCGTTGCCGATGAGATCGCCGCCGACCTCGTTGGAGACACAGGCCAGAGTGAGCATATGTTCGGTGAGCGGCAGGGCGAGCAGCTCATCAAAACTGATCTCAAAGGGATTGTCGACGGCGCCGGTCACCGTCAATTTCCAGGCATTCGCGTCGATGGCCGGCACCTGCAGGGCCGTATCGATGCGGTAGAAGGTGTCGTTCGGCGTGACATAACTCGAGAGGTCCGACAACCTGAGATCGGCGCCGGCCGGCACAGGAGCCGCCGGTGTTGCCGCCTTGGGCAGACGCAGCGCCTGGCGGGCCGCGGTCACGGCAACGCTTCCCGCATTCACGATGCGGGCACTCGTTCCCACGGCAATCGCCACGGCAGCACTGGCGAGCGTGAAGACAAGGAACGAGCGACGATCCAGACGCTGTGCGTTGCTCGGGATGCGGTGGCTGGCGGCACTACTCGCTCGCCAGCGTCTCAACCGGGCGACGGATGCGCGCAAGACGAGCACCCCGGCGACCGCTCCAAGCACCGTCGGCAGCAGCCATGAAACGGATGCTCCAGCTCGGGTCATGACGGCGATGGCGGCGACCGCAGACACCCCCGCCAGAAGCACGCTTCCCCATGGCGCCCAGCGCAACTCGAGAAGCCCCACGAGCAGCGCGAGCAGGAGTACGAGCACACCCAGGGAAATGAGCAGCACCGGCTTGTCGGCGGTACCGACGGTATGGATGATCCACTCCTTGAACCCGGCCGGCGCAAGATCGATGATCCAGCCACCCACCGCGAAGAGTGGGCTACTCGAGGGGGAGACGAACAGCGCGACCGCCTCGCTGACCGCCAGGGTGACGAGTGCGGCGACGACCCCGCACGCGGCGGCCAGCCACCGTAACCCGACCGCGTCGATTCCGGGACGAGTCTGTTGCTGCTGCGCGCGAACGGTGGACACCGCTTCACGATACGCGCTCGGCCACTCGCGATGCTGTGAGTATGAGTGGGCATCCGACGGCTACGCGCTGAGGTCTTTCGCGGCTGATCGGGCTGCCGCGGCCGGTGTCATGTGCCGGTCCCTCACGGTGACGGCTATTATCGCGCCCGCGACGGCAAGCATCGCCGACCCCAGGAACACCCACGAGAATCCCGCGGTGAGCGCGTCAGCTGCCGCGGCACCCTGCTGTTGCAGGGCCGCGGTGCGTGAAGCCGCGATGGCGCCGAGTACGGCAATCCCGAGTGCGCCACCGATCTGCTGGCTGGCGTTGACAAGCCCGCCGGCCAGGCCGGCATCCGTTGGCGTCACGCCATGCACGGCAAGTTGGGTTCCCGAGACGGCCGCGCCGCCGAGGCCCATCCCGATCAGAAGTGACGGACCGAGCAACTGCGTCACGAACTGTGCATCGCTCGGCGCCGTGGCGAGCCAGAGCAAACCGCCGGCCATGACCAGCAGCGAGATCGCGAGCGTGTTGCGCATGCCCAACCGCACAATCAGGCTCGGCACAATGCCGGCGACGACAACGAGCGCGCCGGCCAGCGGCAACTGGGCAACGCCGGCGGTGAGCGCGTCGTAGTGCAGCACGGTCTGCATGTACACCGACAACGCGAAGAAGAGAGCGACGATAGCGCCGCCGAGAAGAAGAATCACCAGATTGCCCGCCGTGACGGCACGGTTGGCGAAGATGCTGAACGGCACCAGAGGAGAGGTGCTTCGGTGCTCGATGACGATGAAGGTCGCGATAAGAACGGCGGCTGCCGCGAACAGCGCGAGGGTGAGCGGATGCGCGAATCCCAGCCGCTCGGCCGAGGTCAACGCCCCGACCGCAGCGATGAGGCCCGCGGTAATGGCAGCTGCTCCTGGCGCGTCGAGGCGCTCCGCCGCTCGCTTCGGGTCGCGGTTCAGCAGCGACGGTAGGGAAGCGACAACGAGGATGCCCACGGGCAGGTTCACAAAGAACACCGCCTGCCAGCCGAATGCCGCGGTCAGCACGCCGCCGAGCAGCACCCCGGCCGCGCTGCCGAAACCGGCGACGGCTCCCCAGATGCCCAGCGCCTTGCCGCGGTCCGTGTTGCTGGTGAAGAGCTGAGTCACGAGCGCCAGCGCGGCGGGAGCGAGCAGGGCGGCAGACGCGCCCTGAATCGCCCGGGCGCTGAAGAGCAGGATGCCCGAGGTGGAGAAGCCCGCCAAAGCGGAGCCGACGATGAAGCCGGCAGTTCCGATGAGGAAGAGTCTGCGATGGCCGTATCGGTCGGCGAGGCGACCGCCAAGCAGCAGGAGTCCGCCGAAGGGCAGAACGTATGCCGTGATGACCCAACTCAGCCCGGCGGTATCCAGATGCAGCTGGCCGCCGATCGACGGCAGGGCGATATTGACGATGGTGGCGTCGAGTATCACGAGAAACTGCGCCAGCGCGAGGATCGCGAGCGCCCACCAGCGGTGTGTGCTGCGGGAGCGCGCATCCGGTGCCGCCGTGCTTGTGGTCTCGAGGCGAGCGGGGGAATTGAGGGTCATGATGGTCTCCTTTGCGATATGAGTGATTGGTCAATCACTCCTCGTTGCGAAAAGCTGCCCGCGTATGAACGCGGGCGGGTCGGTGTGCCGGTTAGCTGTCTTCGCCACCTGTTTCGGGCGCGAAGGCGGGGTGGCGAATGCCGTCGGTGAGAAGCGTGGCCCAGGGCTCGTTCGAGCCGTCGATGCCGAGGGTGACGATGAGGTGGCAGAGCTGGCCGAAGGCGATGAACTGCTGTACCTCGGCATCGCTCGCGCCGGAGCGGGTCTTGGCGAAGGTCGTCACGCGGGCGAGGCCGCGCCGCAAGGCGCCCCCGATCTCGGGCACCTCGGCGGCGGATTGCGCGTGCACCTGCAGCATGAGCAGGCTGCGATCGGCGATGAGTTCCGCGTACGCGCCACCCATGGCGTAGAGAATGGCGGATGGCGTGGACTCGGTGCTGGCATCGGCGCCCGCTTCGAGCGCCTCCTGAACCCGGTCGAAACAATGCTCAAGTGTTGCGACGAAGAGTCCCTCCTTGCTGGGGAACAGCTTGAATACGTAGGCGGGAGAGATGTTTGCTTCGGTGGCGACATCCGCCACGGTGGTTCCGAGGTAACCCGAGCGGGCGAAGCGCCGCACCGCGCTGGCAAGCACGACGGGACGTCGTTGTTCGGCGGTGGAGAGGGTTGAGGATCGTTCGGGCATATGAGTGACTGTACACTCACTCTTGATACTGGTCAACATCCTTATACCGGGTAAGGCTCACTGGAAGTCCCGTGACCGTGTGGGGGCGAGCAGCGGTAACGCCTCGATGCGGTCGGCGAGCAGGTTGGTGACGCCTTCGGGGGAGCGCTCCAGGATGCCGCGCACGATCATGGCGGGCGCCTCACGTGCGGCCTTGCGGTAGCGATTCCAGACACCCACGCCGACTATCACGTTGAGGATTCCTGTCTCGTCTTCGAGGTTGAGGAACGTGACACCGCCCGCGGTCATGGGGCGCTGGCGGTGCGTGACGACCCCGGCGGACTCGATTCGTCGACCGGCCTCGGCCGTTCGGGTACCTGCGATGGGGAGCACGCCACGGTGATCGAGCATGTCGCGTGCATGACGAACCGGGTGATCGTCGGGGGAGATTCCCGTTGCCCACATGTCGTAGATGGTCTGCTCGGCCGGTGTGAGCAAGGGCAGCAGGGGTGGCTGGATCACGACGGCGCTGCCGAGAAGCTGGTCGGCGCGTTCCTGTGCGGCCCATCCGGCGTTCCACAGGGCCTCGCGGCGGTCGAGGCCCAGAGAATCGAAGGCTCCCGCTGCGGCGAGGGACTCGAGTTGCGGGGTAGAGAGGCCGACGCGGCGTGCGACATCGGCCATGTCTCGATACGCACCGTTTGCCTCACGCTCGGCCACGATGCGCTCGGCGTGCTTCTCTCCGATGGAGTTCACGCCGGCCAGCCCGAGTCGCACGGCGTGGCCGCCGTCGCGGCGGTGGGCGGCGGATGCGTCGGGTGCGGCGCGGTCGAATGCTCCGATGGGCGGTTGGTGCTCGTTGAGACAGGCGTCAGGGGCGGCAGGCGCGGAAGGGACCGTGCGCTCCAGCCCTGCCTGCACCCCGGAGAGCTGGATGTCGGCGTGACGCACCTCGACGCCGTGCCGGCGCGCATCCGAAACCAGGGTGTTGGGGGAGTAGAAGCCCATGGGCTGTGCGCGCAACAGCGCGGTGAGAAACGCGGCGGGGTAGTGCAGCTTGAGCCAGGAGCTCGCGTAGACGAGCAGGGCGAAGCTGAGCGAATGGCTCTCGGCGAATCCGAAGTTGGCAAAGGCCTCGATCTTGGCGTAGATGACGTCGGCGTCGGTGTCGCTGATGTCGTTGCCGGCCATGCCGGCGTAGAGCTTCTGCTTGAGGGAGGAGATGCGCTCCACCCCGCGCTTGGAACCCATGGCGCGGCGCAACAGGTCGGCGTCTTCGGCGCTGCAGTCGCCCACGGCCATGGCCATCTGCATGAGCTGCTCCTGGAACAGGGGAACGCCGAGTGTGCGCCTGAGCACGGGTTCGAGTTTCGGGTGCAGGTAGCTCACGGGTTCGTCCCCGGTGCGCCGGCGAATGTACGGATGCACGGCCCCGCCCTGGATGGGTCCCGGCCTGATCAGCGCGATCTCTATCACGAGGTCGTAGAAGCTGCGGGGCAGCAGCCGGGGCAGCGTGCTCATCTGCGCCCGGCTCTCCACCTGGAACACCCCTATCGAGTCGGCCCGGCAGAGCATGTCGTACACGGCTGGCTCTTCCTTGGGAATTGTCGCAAGCGTCCACCTCTCACCCAGATGTTCGTCGACGAGGTCGAAGACGTATTGCAGCGCGGCGAGCATGCCGAGACCCAGCAGATCGAACTTGACCAGGCCCATCCACTCGCAGTCGTCTTTGTCCCACTGCAGTACCGTGCGATTCTCTTTGCGTGCATGCTCGATGGGGCATACTTCGCCGACCGGTCGTTCGGTGAGCACCATTCCGCCCGAGTGGATGCCCAGGTGCCGGGGAGACCTCAGCAGTTCGGTGGCAAGATCGACCACCTCCGCGGGAATATCGTGCTCTTGGCTGGAGACCTCGGAACCCCAGCGCTCCACCTGCTTCGACCAGGCATCCTGCTGACCGGGACTGTGGCCGAGCGCCTTCGCCATGTCGCGCACCGCGAATGCGGGCCGGTACGAGATGACGTTGGCCACCTGGGCGGCATTGCGGCGGCCGTACTTCTCGTAGACGTACTGGATGACCTCCTCGCGGCGGTCGGAGTCGAAATCCACATCGATGTCGGGCTCCTCGTCACGAATGCTGGAGAGAAACCGTTCGAACGGCAGGTCGAAGAAGATGGAATCGACGGCCGTGATACCCAGCGCGTAGCAGACCGCGGAATTCGCGGCAGAACCCCGGCCCTGGCAGAGAATGCCCTTGCTGCGGGCGAATTCGACGATATCGTGCACGATCAGAAAGTAGCCGGGAAAATCCTTGGCCTCGATGACGGCCAGCTCCTTCTCGAGGCGCTCCCACGTGGCATCCGTCTCGGCGGCCTGAGCGATGGTCGCCGGAGCGGCGTCAGCGATCACCAGCGCGTCGGGGTACCTCTCGGTGACGCCGACGCGTACGAGCTCGCGCAGCCAGCTCATGGGGGTGTGCCCGGTCGGTACATCCTGCTGCGGCAGCCGGGGCCGGGCGCTACGCAACTCGAAGGCGAGCTCGTCGGCCAGAGCGACCGTGCGCTCGACGGCACCCGGGTAGCGCGCGAAGCGGGCGGCCATCTCGGCCCCGCTGCGCAGGTGCGCCGAACCGGATGCCGGCAGCCATCCATCCAGTTCATCGAGGCTTCTGCGCGCCCGCACCGCCGCTATTGCTGTGGCGAGCCGACGTTCACCGGGGGCGGCGTAGTGCACATTGTTGGTGGCGAGCGTGGGCAACCCGAGACGGGTGGCCAGCGCGGCAAGCGCGTCGTTGTGGGTGCTGTCGAGGGGATCGCCATGATCGAACAGCTCGACGAAGACGTTGTCGTGCCCGAACAGGGTGGTGAGTCGCTCGATCTCCCGTTCCGCGGCCCTCAACCCGCCGCTCTCATTCTCGAGGGCCTGGCGCACCCGGCCCTTGCGGCATCCGGTGAGAATCGCCCAGTGCCCGTCTGCCTGCTCGGCCAGCTGCTGCAGTTCATACAGCGGGCGCCCTTTCTCGGCGCCCTCGGCCAGCTGGGCCTGCGTGAGTGCCCCGGCCAGGCGGTGATACCCCTCCTGACCTCGCGCAAGCACGAGGAGGTGGCTGCCCTCGGGGTCGGCCACGCCGTTTTGCGGCTTACTCAGCGAGAACGAGAGCTCGGCGCCGAACACCGTCTTCACGGGACGCACCGCCGGGTTCTCGAGTGCAAGCCGGTTGTGAGCCTCGGCCGCCTCGGCCATGCGCACGATGCCGTAGAGACCGTCATGGTCGGTGAGAGCCAGGGCGTGCAGCCGCAGGCGGGCCGCCTCCTCAACCAGGCGTTCGGGGGAGGAGGCGCCGTCGAGAAAACTGTAGTGCGAGTGGGCGTGCAGTTCGGCATAGGGCACGAGCGGGCCATCGTCGGCGGGCGGCAGCACACCCGGCTCATACGGCTGACGCTTTCTGCTGAACGCGCCGTCGCTCTCCTCTCCGGCCGGTCGCTCCCGACCGGAGAGCGTGCGCTCCAGCTGGGACCACGGAATCGGCGGGTTATTCCAGCCCATCAGCGCACCGCCCCTTGGCCATAGCGCCCCTCAGTCATAACGGGCCTCCGCGAGCCAGCGCTCGCCTTCCTGCAGCAGCAGCCAGGCGCATCCGGAATCGTCGACCACTTGGAAGCGGTTGACGTGACGCGCTGAGCCCGCATCCCACCAGCGTTCATCGACGGACCACGGCCCTGACCACGCCGACACCGACCGCAGCGCCGCATCCCTGCCCTGCACGCTCATTCGGGCGGGCGGCCCCGTGAGCCTGCCTCGCTCGTCGACGAGCACCGCATCTCCCGCGGGGTCCACGACGACGGCCGGGCGCGGGGGAGCGAACACGCTCGAGGGCAGCGGAGGTGGCAAGCGCCCCGGCCAGGGGCGTGCCTGCGAGGCTGCCGCATCCGTCGGAGCGCGGTCGCCCCACGACACGAGCAACTGGCGATCGGCGAGCATGCGCCCACCGCCCATCACAGGCGTGAGCACGGCATCGTGGCCAAGCAGCCCCTGCACCCGGGAGAGAGCGTGGTGGATTCGTTCGTCGGGCGCCGTTCCCCACAGCCCTTCCTCGTGGTTGCCGGCCGCGTCCACGCCACCCGGACTCACCGACACCCGCGTGACGGCCGAACTCAACCCGCTGGAGCCGCTGCCCGAGCCCTGCAACTGCCAGCGCACCCGGTCTACGACATCTGCCGCCGTGAACCACCGTGGATGCAGCCACTCGCGTTCGGAGACCTCTCCCGATTCGCTCGTCACGCTCACCCGCACTGCCGTGCATACCTGGGAGGCATCGCTCAATTGCGTGATGAATCTCTCGGCGGCGGTGCGGAACGCGAAGGCCACCTGGTCGAGTGAGGAGAGGGGCGGTTCGAATTCAACGGCGACGTCGAGTTCTTTCTGCGGGACGCGGGGAACGACGCTGCCGCCCAGCACCCCGCCCGCCAGCGCGTGTGCCCGGGCACCGAGCTCGCCGAAACGGTGTCGCACCTGGAACGCATCGAGCGCGGCGAAATCGCCGAGCGTGCCCATGCCCAGCCGAATCAGCAGTGTGGCCAGGGTGGCATCGCCCAGGATACCGACGGGCAGCGGCGCAAGAAACCGCGGCGATTCGCCCGGGGGCACGATGTGTATTCCCGTGCCTGAGCGTGCTGCCTGCTCGGCCGCAAACAGTCCGTCGGCGATGCCGACCCGGCAGGAGTCGAAGCCGAGCTCGGCCAGCTCGCCGAGCAACACGGAAGCCGCCTGATGCTCACCCCCGTAGAAGCGAGCGGGGCCTCGGGCGCGAATCGCGCACATTCCCGGTCGAATCGGCTGCACGCCCGGCATCAGTCGTTCGATGAGCGCGAGCACGGGTTCGTAGCTGCGGGCGTCGAGCACCGGGTCGTAGGCAATCGTCGTCAGCTGGGGGCAGCGGGCCTGCGCCTCGCGCAGCCGATGCCCTCGGCGCACCCCCTCGGCCCGGGCGGCAGCGGAGCAGGCGAAGACGCGGCCGTTCTCGATGACGGCGACGAGCCCGTTACTGCCCGCACCGCCTGCGCCGGACAAACCGGATGCTGCGGGTGCGGTCGCAACCGCAGCGACAGGCCAGTCCGGAACCCAGACCACTATTGCTCTGCTCGTGGACACAGAGACCGCGGGTGCCTCTCTCACGCCCCCACCGCCGTTCGTAAAATGGCTGCAGATCCAGCTGCGGAGCCGGGAACGGGAACAGGAACAGAGCGGTCGCCTGTTCCGTATTCCAGCGGCGCGACTGCCGTGAGGTGAGGGGCCTGCTCGAGCGTCGCATCAGCCGAGGGCAGCCACAGCCGCCCCGTGCGGGGCCGCCCCGTGCCGCCCGCCGTGGAAACGCTCACCGTCACCTGTCGGTCGGTCAGTCGACCGTGCCCGGCACCGAGCCCGCTCCAGCTGGTCTGCTCGAGGCTGAGCCTGGCTTCGCTCTGCGGCCACGGGCCCATCGAAATGAGGGTGCACCCGCGCTGGCGCAGGCGGGCGGCCAGCCGCGCGGCATCCGCATCGCTCACGCGTGCAGGCGGCCGGGTGACGACCACGGGCAGAACGTCGGCGAGCGCGGCCGTCACGGTGAGCCAGCGATCGCCGGGGCGCGGCACCAGAACCAGATGCTCGAGTTGCACACCGAAACCTGCCGCTGCCTCCACCCCGAAGTCGGGCAACCCCACCACGCCGCACCACGAACCGGATGCGCTGGGCCCCGCCATCATGGCCATCACGAGAGCGTGCGACTCGGCCACAGAATACGCGGACCCCGCCCGCAGTGCACCGCCCGGGAGCAACTCGGCCAGGCCCGGCAGGGTGGGCAGTGTGCGTTCTTCCAGGGTGCGTCGCTGCATCTGCCGGATGCGCGTCTGCAGCTCCTGCACCCGCTCGGGGCGGTGTGTCTGCGCGTCGCGGGCCTGCGCGTTGTTGGCCTGTGCAGTGCGGGCGCGCGACGTGCCGCCCGCGCCCACCGTGGCGGGAACGGGCTCGGGAAGCGTCGCAACGGAACCGGCCATGCCCTCATATTCGAACATATGTTCGAGTATGTCAATTGCCACCGACAGCATGTGCGGAGGAGCGCGCGGAAGCGATTGGCGCGAGAGGGCGCGACGGTGGCTCTCAGGCGGACTCGCGCACGATTAGTGTGTGGGTGATTGTTCGTCGGGCGGCCTGGCCGGCCGCGATGCGACCGGACAGCATCCCGTCGACGAGATCGATGGCGTGCCGTGCGAGCTCGGTCTTGTCGAGGGCGATGCTGGTGAGTTCGGGGGTGACGAGCGTTCCGATGTTCAGGCCGTCGATGCCGATGACGGCAACATCCTGCGGCACGCGCGCCCCAACTCGAGCGAAGCCCTTGAGCGCACCCAGTGCCATGACGTCGTTGAACACCAGCGCGGCATCGGCATGCGGATACTGCGCCCTCAGCCGCATGGCCGCCTCGATGCCGCCGTCGTGGGTGTCGATCCCGGACACTTCGGATGCCTCGGACCACGCGAGATCGTATTCCCGAAGATGCTCACGATAAAGCTGTCGTCGCCCCGAGACCCGCACGGGGGCATCAGATGCGCGGGTATCGCTTCCGGAGCCGTCGATCATCGCAATGCGTTTGCGCCCGATCGCCACCAGATGATCGAGTGCTGCGCGGATGCCCGGGCGATAGTCGATCTCGATCACCGCGCGCCCGAGCGGTCCGGACGCATCCGCTGGCGCATCGAAGATGACCGTGGGCAGCGAGGCGAGCAGATCGGAGAATTCAGGATTCGCGACGTGACCGACGATGGCGTCGACGCGGTGCACTATCGTTTCGAGCCGCTTGCGTGCGTCGGTGCGATCGGACCCGAGATCGCACAACATGACGCCCCAGCCGTGCTCCGACGCGAGACGAGTCAGTTCGGAGGCGAGTTCGGGATAGTACGGATTGCGCAGATCGCTGACGACGAAGCCGATGGCTATCTCTCGACCACGCACGAGGCCCTGCGCGGCACGGTTTGGGCGGTAGTTCAAGCGATGCGCCGCCTCGATGACACGCTCGCGCGTGGCCGCGCTGACATCGGCCATGCCATTGAGCGCCCTGGTCACCGTCTGGCGTGAGACGCCTGCGGCGTGTGCGACGTCGATAATCGTGACGGCGCGGCTCGAATGGGCGGCGGGCGTCTGCTGATCGTCGCGTCTGGTCATAGTGGAATGCTACTGATATTGTTGCCGTGAACGTTCACGGTAGTGAATTTGAGTACAGATTCCTGTACAGATTTCAGCGCAGAGATGAGGGAGCGAGAACGTGAGTCTTGAACACGTGAGATGGGGCATCGTCGGGCCGGGTTCGATTGCCCATCGTTTCGCCGACCAGCTGGTGCATAGCCGCACCGGCAGCCTGGTCGCGGCGGCGAGTCGCACCCTCGAGCGCGCGCAGTCCTTCGCCGCCGAATATTCAAGCGAGGCGGCGCCGGTGCGCGCATACGGCTCCTATGCCGAGCTCTTCGCCGATCCGCAGATCGACGCGGTGTACATCGCGACGGTGCACACCGAACACATCAGGCTGGCGCTTGAGGCCCTCGAGGCGGGCAAGCACGTGATCAGCGAAAAGCCGCTCTCGGTCGATCACGCTGGCGTCATGGTCGTCGTGGAGGCGGCCCGACGGGCCGGCCTCTACCTGGCCGAGGGCTTCATGTACCGCTTTCACCCGCAGACCGAGCGGCTCGCGCAACTGGTGCGCGAGGGCGCAATCGGTGACATCCAGCACGTGGATGCATCGTTCGCGTTCGCCGCGGAACTGCCGGCCGACCACCGGCTGAAGAACCCCGATCTCGCCGGCGGGGGCATCCTGGATGTCGGCGGATACCCGGTTTCTGCCGCACGACTGATCGCCGGGGCTGCGAGCGACGCACTGTTCGCCGACCCCGTTTCGCTGACCGCACACGGCACGATCGGCGCGAGTGGCGTGGACGAGTGGATGAGCGCATCCCTCGTGTTCGCCTCAGGTCTCACGGCGCACGTCACGAGCGGTGTCGGCCTGCAGGACGAGAACCGCATCGTCGTGTACGGCTCGGCCGGGCGCATCACGGTGAGCGAACCGTGGCTGCCGAGCGAGACGGAGGGCTCGACCATCGAGGTGGCCCGTGTGGGTGAGCCTGTCGAGACCATCGAGGTGGCTGCCGCATACCAGTACGCGGTGCAGGCGGATGCGCTGGCCGAGAACGTTGAGGCCGGCCAGAGCCCGCAGATGGGCTGGGCAGACAGCCTCGGCAACGCTCGAACGCTCGATCAGCTGCGGGCACAGCTGGGGCTGAATTTTCCCTTCGAGGCCGCCACCGCGAACATTCCGACGTTCAGCGGAAAACCGCTCGCCGTGCGCGGTGACGCGACCATGCCGTATGGCACCATCGCGGGTATTGGCAAGCGCATGTCGCGGCTCGTGATGGGTGTGGACAACCAGGCGACCCTGAGCCACGCCTCCGCGATGTTCGACGATTTCGTCGAGCGGGGCGGCAATGCCTTCGACACCGCATACATCTACGGCGGCGGAGCGATGGAACGCCTCCTGGGGCAGTGGGTGGCCAACCGCGGCCTTCGCGACGACGTCGTGATCATCGGCAAGGGCGCCCACACGCCGTACTGCGACCCGGAATCGCTTACGCGCCAGCTGCACGAGAGCCTGGATCGGCTGCAGACCGACCACCTCGACCTTTATCTCATGCACCGCGACAACGCGGATGTGCCGGTCGCGGAGTTCGTGGACGTGCTCGACGAGCACGTGCGAGCCGGTCGCATCCGCGCATTCGGTGTCTCCAACTGGAGCATCCCTCGATTCGAGGAGGCCAACCGGTATGCGCAGGCCAATGGCAAGACGGGCTTTGCGGCGCTGAGCGACCACTTCGGGCTCGCGCACGCCGAAGATGTGCCGTGGGCCGGATGCGAACATGTCACCGACCCCGCGGATCGCCAGTGGCTGGAGCGAACCAATACGCCGCTTCTGCCATGGTCATCGCAGGCGCGGGGATTCTTCGCCAGGGCCGACCGCGAGAACACCGCGGATGCCGAGTTGGTGCGCTGCTACTACAGTGACGAGAACTTCGAACGGCTGGCGCGCGCGCGACAGCTCTCCGCCGAGTTGGGCGTCGCGCCGACCGCGGTTGCGCTGGCGTACGTTCTCGCCCAGTCGTTCCCGACGTTCCCGCTGATCGGACCGCGCAGCATCGAGGAGACGCGCACCTCGATGGAGGGGCTGAGCATCCACCTCGCAGACGAGCAGGTGCGCTGGCTCGACTTGCGAGGCTAGACCTCCCTGTCGGTGGCATCCGCGATGATCGGCGGAGACGACGAGTGACGGGGAGCAACCGAGATGACACCCAACGAACTGACGACCTTCCTCCTCGACCTGAACGGTGCCGAGGAGACGTATCCATTCGGCCCCGAGGCTCGGGTCTTCAAGGTGGCAGGCAAGGTCTTCTCGATCGACAGCCCGGATGCGGCGGAGCGCACCATCACGCTCAAGGCGCTGCCCGAGAACGTGCCGAGGCTCATTCGCAGCGTGGAGGGGATCGACCCCGGCTATCACATGAACAAGCGTCACTGGGTCACGGTGCGCCTCGACGGAACCGTGGTCGCCGGCCACGTGCGGGAACTCATCGCCGAGTCGCACGCCATCGTGGTCGCCTCGCTCCCCAAACGCGTCCGCTTGGGGCTGGAGGGGTAGAACGTCGCGCAAACCGTTTCTCGCCAGTGGTACTCTCGGCGCATGACTCCGCACGAGCTTGAGAACCTTGCTTCGCTGCGCCGTGCCCGGGATCTGATCGACCGGGAGTATGCGAGACCACTCGACGTTCCGACGATGGCCGAGCGGGCATTCATGTCGCCTGCGCACTTCTCCAGGCAGTTCCGCGCGGCCTACGGCGAGACGCCGTACAGCTATCTGATGACCCGCAGAATCGAGCGGGCGATGGCGCTGCTGCGGGAGGGCATGAGCGTGACGGATGCGTGCATGGCGGTCGGCTGTACGTCGCTCGGCTCGTTCAGCTCGCGATTCACCGAGATCGTGGGGGAGAGCCCTCGCGCCTACCGCAGTCGCGAGCATCACGCGGTCAAGGCGATGCCCAACTGTGTAGCGAAGTCGCATACGCGCCCGGCGCGGAACGGGCCGCGTCGCATCGACGATTCGAGCAGGATTCAAGAAGCGGCCGAGAATTCCGCCGCATAGAGTCGCGGTTATGACAATCTCACTCCAGTACACCAACATCACCGTCAACGACGTGGATGAGTCGATCGCCTTCTACAGCGGCGCGCTCGGCCTCGATGTTCAGAACGACGTCGCCTCGGGCGACCACCGTTGGGTGACCCTCGGCAGCGCCGCGCAGCCCGGGCTCGGCATCGTGATCTCCGAACCTCATGCCGGCCGCTCGCAGGCCGATGGTGACGCGCTGCAGGAACTCTTGACCAAGGGGGTGCTGCCGATGCTCGTGTTTCGCTCCGACGATGTGGATGCGACGTTCGAGACGGTGCGCGCATCCGGTGCCGAGGTTCTGCAGGAGCCCATCGACCAGGCCTGGGGCCCGCGCGACTGCGCGTTCCGCGACCCCTCGGGCAACATGGTGCGCATTTCCCAAGCACCGCCCGCCTGATATTTTAAATCGCGGCCCGACGGTTGGCCGGTCACGCCGTGACGCGTGGAATCTTCCTGTCGAGAATGCTCAGCAGCATGATGCCGACGCCCAGTGCGCCGATGACCCAGGCGAGAACGTGGAACCCGTCATCCGTGGCCGCATCACCGAAGGTGAGACCGATCAGACTCGCGGAGAAGATCGCCCCGATGTATGCGGCGGTTCGATACAGCCCGGATGCCACGGCAGTCTGCTCGGCGGGCGTCTGCACGTAGAGCGCGGCCTGGTTTGCGAAGCCGCTGAATCCGTTGGTGAAGCCGAAGAGCAGTGACATGCCGATGAGAACGAGAACGTTCGAGTCGTGCGTCATCGTGAGCATGACCCCGGCCGTGAGAACGAGTGCGACGCCGGCGAGAATGAGCGGCCAGCGCACCCAGCCCCGGCGCGAGACCACTCTGGCGATCACGATGCTGAGCCCCGAGAGCGGCAACAGAACGAGACCGACGGCCGAGGCGCTGAGGTGTGCACTCTGTTCCATCCACTGGCTCGCGCCGTAGAGCGCGGAGTAGATGCCGAGCGCGGCGAGCATCTGCCGCAGGTAGGTGCGCTGCAGCGGCGTGTTGCCGGCGAGCATCCGCACATCGATGAGGGGGCGACTCGCCCGTCGCTCCCAGACGATCAGCCCTGCCGCCAGAACGACGACCACCGGCAGCAGCCACCACACCGGTGCCGTCAGGCTCGACAGGAACAGCAGCAGGCTCGTGATGGTGCCTGCGAAGAGCAGGATGCCCGGAATATCGAGGGCGGCCAGCACCCGGGCCCGGCCCTCGCGCACCATTGGCTCGTCTTTGGCCACCCCGATAAGCGTGAAGATCATCGTGATGACGGCGAGCGGGATGTTCACCGCGAAGAGCGCGCGCCAGCCGAATACGCCGGTGAGGATGCCTCCGAGGGGTAGCCCGAACACGGTGGTGATCTGCGCGGCGATCGAGAAGTTGCCGAGAACGCGGCTCGGCACGCCGGTCTCGGCCTCATCGGCCCGCTTGCGAACGAGGGCCATCGCGGTCGGGTACGCCGCGGCCGTGCCGACCCCGATCAGTGCTCGGGAGAGGAGAAGGAATCCGAAGCTCGGGGCCGCAGCGCCGACGATCCCGGCCGCGAGCAGAATGACGATTCCGCCGAGGAAGACCCGTCGGGGCCCGAAGATGGTGGAGAGCTTGCCCATCGTGGGCTGCATGACGGCGCTGCATAGGTAGAGAACCGAGATGAGTGTCGCGGTGGTTCCCGGTCCGGTGTGAAAGTCCACGCCGATGCCGACCAGGCCGGTCGCGATCATCGAGCTGTTGATCGGGTTCAGCGTGGAACCGAGCAGCAGGGGAGCGGTGAACCTCCACCCGAAGGGTTTGGGGCTGGTGTGCGTGGTTGTATGCCTGGTCATTCGCCGCCGTGCTTGAAACTGCCGTTCTTGATGCTGCTGTTCTGGGCGACGCCGTGCTCGAGCAGGTCGATAATCTCCGCGGTCGTGCCGGTCTCGCCGAGCCGCGGGAAGATGCGGGTGACGCTGTTGTGGTGCGCATCCGCGTTCGAGTCGGTCATGGCATCGATGGCGAGGGCTACGTTGAAGCCGTTCTCGTGGGCATGACGCGCCGTGGATTCGACACCGGCGCTCGTTGAGACGCCGCAGAGAACGACCTGGGTCACACCCCGGCCCTTCAGGTATTCGTCGAGCCCGGTGCCGGTGAAGGCGCCCCAGGTGTGTTTGGTGACCCGGTAGTCATCCGGATGCCCGTCCAGCCGGGGAGCAAGATCGGCCCACCCCGCCGGGCGCTCGCCGCCTGACCGGCGCACCCCCTCGGTGCGGCCCGGCGCTCCTCCGGCTACGGTGACGAGCACAACGGGCAGATCGTGAAGCCGAAACGCATCGGCGAGTGTGCCCGCATTCTCCACAACCCGGTCCATGGGGTGCGCGGAGGGCAGCGCGAGCACGGCGGTTTGCAGGTCGATGAGGATGAGGGCGGTCTTCGGGTCGAGTGAGCTGATGGTCATGTGTGCTTGTCCTCTTCAGGAGTTGGCGAGACGGGTGAGGAGTTCGACCCCGATGGCGAGTTGCCGTTGCTCGGCTGGCGTGAACAGGGTGTCGATGCTGCGGGCGAGCCAGTCTTCTTTCGCCGCCCGCGTTGTCGTCAGCCGTTCTACCGCTGTGTCGGTGAGGGAAAGAATTGTGCGGCGACCGTCTGTGGGGTCCGGCGACCCGCTGACGATTCCGGCTTCTTCGAGCGTGGCAACCGTCGCGCCCATCGATTGCGGGCGCACACCCTCGGCGTGGGCAAGCGCCGTCACACTCGCGGGTCCATCCCGTTCCAGGCGAGTGAGCACCGCGACCTGCGCCCAGGTGAATTCCCCCGCATTGCCCTGATCTCGCAATCGGCGGCGTAGTTTACCGATCAGCACACGAAGATCCGTGGCCACGCTCAGGGGAGGGCTCGACTCGGAGGGTCGTTCTGCTTTCACCATCACACGCTAACAAATAGCAAGGCAAACTGCAAAGCTTAACTTCACATATTGAGGATGGGAGTACACCATGGCCAGGCTGGTCTACACGGCAATCACCTCGCTCGACGGCTATATCGCGGATGCGAGCGGCAATTTCGATTGGAGTATGCCCGACGAAGAGGTGCACGGCTTCGTCAACGATCTTGAGCGTGACGTCGGAACCTACCTCTACGGGCGTCGGCTTTACGAGGTGATGGTCTTCTGGGAGGGTGTTGACCTTGCAGGGGAGCCGCCCGTCATAGCGGATTACGCGACCATCTGGCGTGCGGCGAACAAGATCGTGTACTCCTCAACGTTGGGAGAACCATCCAGCGCTCTGACGCGTATCGAGCGCACGTTCGATGTCGATGCGGTGCGGCGATTGAAAGAGACAGAGAACCGGGACATCAGCATTGGCGGCCCGAACCTGGCGGCCCACGCGATAGCGTCGGGCCTGGTCGATGAATACCGGCAGTTCGTCTCACCGGTCATTGTGGGCGGTGGCACCCGATTCCTGCCCGATGACGTGCACGTTCCGCTCGAACTGATCGAGGAGCGCCGCTTCGGCAACGGTGTGGTCTACCTGCGTTACCGGACGCGGGGCTGAGGCGCGGCAGCGCCTCGCGGCACGTCGGCGACCGCTCGGGCGTGACTCAGCCGGGCGCCGGTAGGCTGTCTGGGCACACAAGGAGACTGCCCCGCATGCCCGAAAGCCCCGCTTCGCCTACGCCATACGAGGTGCTCGGGGTCGGCGCATCCGTCAGCCAGGACGAGCTGCGGCGTGCGTATCGCCGCTTGCTGCGCGAGACGCATCCGGATACCGGCGGGAGCGCCGCTCGATTTCACGCGGTGCAATTCGCCTGGGATCGCGTGGGCGACCCGAGCAAGCGTGCCGCATACGATCGCGGGCACGGTGCTGCCGAGACGGCTCCGGATGCCCGACCTGCCGGCCCCGCGCCCTCCCGATCGCGTGCGCGCGCCAACGCATCGTCTCCACGGGCCCGCTCATACGGACACCCGGGCGGGGGAGCCCGGGAGGGCTTTCTCACTCTCATGAGAGAGTGGGCGGGCATCGGGGCCGGGCTCGAGGATCCATACGATGCTGCCCTTGTCCGTTCGGCCCCGCTCGAGATCCGTCGCCTTCTGGCGAAGGCGTTGGCCGAGGAGGAAACCGCACGCATGGTGTCGACACTCGGCATCGGGTACACCATCTGGAACGCGGTGGCCGCTGCCGATCGCGGTTATGCCATCGACCATGTCGTGTTGGGGCCGGCTGGACTGTTCGCCGTGCGTTCCGAAGACTGGGGTGGCGAGGTTCGCCTTGTGAAGGGTGAGGTGACCGGCGATGCGCTCGGCCGCGGCGAGGAACCGGTGAGGGCGCTTGTGCGCAATGCCCGGCGCCTGGCTCGCTCGCTGGGTGTGCGCTTCACCGGCTATGCGGTTGTGGTGCCCGACGAGGCCCTGGCCGAGCCGCTCGAGATCGTTGAGCGCGGCAGGCACGCATCCACGGCGCTCGTGAGGCGTTCGATCCTGCCGCAACTCCTGCGCACGGGGCTGACGGGGCGCCTCGACGTCGCCGACGTCTTCGAGGTGCGCACCCGGCTGCAGAATGGCATCCGCCTTCTCTGATCGGCCCTGTCTTAATCTGCACTGCGTGCATACGCTGGGAACCGATCACAGAGAGTTCCACGCGATGGTGAAACTCTTGTCAGCGACCCTGTCGATGTGTGCCCTGCGTGTTCGACGTCAAGGTAAGGGCACACCGGCCCATACACCTGAGCGAAGGAGAACGACCATGAAGTTCATGCTGCTGCTGAAGGCCGACGAGAACACCGAGTCGAACGCCATGCCGAGCGAAGACGATCTCAACGCCATGGGGCGTTACAACGAGGAACTCATCAAGGACGGCGTGCTGCTGGCCGGTGAGGGACTGCACCCGAGCTCGGAGGGCGCCCGCGTCGATTTCGCGGGCGACGACCGCACCGTCACCGATGGCCCGTTCGCCGAGACGAAGGAACTCATAGCCGGCTTCTGGATTCTGGAGGCTGCCTCGAAGCAGGAGGCCATCGAGCGGGCGCGTCGTGCGCCGATCCAGTCGGGTCGCATCGAGGTGCGCCAGGTTTTCGGCGTTGAGGAGTTCGACCAGAGCAACGAGTTCGTGCAAAAAGAGGTGCAGTGGCGCGAAGAGACGGGCGAGTCCCGCACCGCGTAGCGCTTTTTCGCATACGAAGATTCGCATGCAACCCGACGAACGGATCGGGCCGTGCTCTCCTGGAGCACGGCCCGATCCGTTTGCGCATCAGGTGCTGTGCTCAGGCGGCGTCGAGATATCCGTTCGCGTTGAGCACGTACTTGGTGGCGGCACCCTTGTCGAACTCCTCGTAGCCGCGCGGGGCATCCTCGAGGCTGATCGCCTTGGCGTTGACGTTCTTCGCGATGTGCACTCGATCCGCGAGAATCGCCTTCATGAGCCCGTAGTTGTACTTCATCACCGGGCATTGCCCCGTGGTGAATGACAGCGACCGGGCCCAGCCTGCACCGAGGTTCAGCGAGAGTGAGCCGGTCTTCGCGGCCTCGTCTACGCCGCCCGGATCTCCCGTGACGTAAAGCCCCGGAATGCCGAGCGCGCCGCCGGCCGCGGTCATGACCATGAGCGAGTTCAGCACCGTCGCCGGAGCCTCCTTCGCGTCTGCGCCGTGCCCTTTCGCCTCGAAGCCGACCGCGTCGACGGCAGAATCGACCTCGGGGACTCCGAGGATTTGTTCGATCTGATCCAGCGGTTCCCCCTTGCTCAGGTCCACTGTCTCGCATCCGAAGCTGCGGGCCTGCGCCAGCCGGTCGGCATTCATATCACCGACGATGACCACTGCCGCACCGAGAAGCTGTGCGGATGTCGCGGCCGCCAATCCCACCGGACCGGCACCGGCCACATACGCCGTCGAACCTGTCGTGACGCCCGCCGAGACGGCACCGTGGTAGCCGGTGGGGAAGATATCCGAAAGCATGGCCAGGTCGAGGATCTTCTCCATGGCCTGGTCTTTGTCGGGGAACTTCAGCGCGTTCCAATCCGCATACGGCACAAGCACGTAGTTGGCCTGGCCGCCGACCCAGCCGCCCATGTCCACGTAACCGTAGGCGCTGCCGGGGCGATCCGGGTTGACGTTCAAGCACACGCCCGTCTTGCGCTCCTTGCAGTTCTTGCACCTCCCGCAGGCGATGTTGAACGGCACGGAGACGAGATCGCCGACCTTGATGAATTCCACATCCGGCCCGACCTCGACGACTTCGCCCGTGATCTCGTGTCCGAGCACGAGATCGGCGGGTGCCGTGGTGCGACCGCGCACCATGTGTTGATCCGAGCCGCAGATATTCGTCGCCACCGTCTTCACGATGGCCCCATGACGAACCTGGCGTCCCACATTGGCGGGGTTGACGCCCGGCCCATCCTTCAACTCGAATGTGGGATAGTCGATGTCGATGACCTCGACCTTTCCCGGGCTCTTATAGGCAACAGCTCTGTTTCCTGGCATGATTTTCCTTCCTTTCGCAGCCCGGTCGCCGAGAGGGACGCGGTGTGACACGAAGGTTTTCGTCAAGCGATACGAAAAAGATCCCGACGCAGGCGACGCTACGGTTGCGTTGAGGTCCCTGAGCGGTTGGGCTTAACCGCAGTGTAGGTCGGTTCTCTCGAAATAGGCAGGGGTAGTGGTGGTGGCAGCAGACGCGCGCAGCGCCGTCGAGGCGGTGTGGCGTATCGAATCGGGGCGGCTCATCGCCGGCCTGGTGCGCATGGTGCGTGACGTGTCGCTCGCCGAAGATGTGGCGCAGGATGCCCTGGCCGAGGCGCTTGAGCAGTGGCCGGCATCCGGTGTACCCCGCAACCCCGGCGCCTGGCTCACCGCCGTGGCCAAGAGGCGCGCAATAGACCATTGGCGCAGGCTGGAGAACCGCGAGCGCAAGTACGCCGAGGTCGCACACCGGCTCGGCACGGAATCCACGTTCGGTGAGATAGATATCGAGGCGCTGGACAACCCGATCGACGACGACCTGCTTCGACTGATCTTCATCGCCTGCCACCCGGTGCTGGCGCAACCGGCCCAGGTGGCGCTGACGCTGCGGATGCTCGGCGGCCTCAGCACCGAGGAGATCGCTCGCGCGTTCCTCGTCTCGACCCCCACCATCGCGCAGCGCATCGTGCGTGCCAAGAAGACCCTCTCGGCGGCGAACGTGCCGTTCGAGGTGCCGTCTCGTCCGGAATTTCCCGAGCGTCTCGGCTCGGTGCTCGGTGCCGTCTATCTCATCTTCAATGAGGGGTATTCGGCGACGGCGGGGGAGGACTGGATGCGCCCGGCGCTGTGCCAGGAGGCGCTGCGGCTCGGCCGCATCCTCGCCGAGCTGGTTCCCGGCGAGGCTGAGGCGCACGCACTCGTTGCCCTCATGGAGATTCAGGCCTCACGCATCGGCGCCCGCACGACCGCTGCGGGAGAGCCGATTCTGCTGATGGATCAGGATCGGTCCCGCTGGGACCAGCTGCTGATCCGGCGCGGACTGGCCGCGTTGCGGCGTGCCGAGGCGCTCGGGGGTGCGCCCGGCTCGTATGCACTGCAGGCGGCCATCGCCGCGTGTCATGCCCGCGCAGCTGAGGGCGTGGACACCGACTGGCCTCGCATTGCCACGCTCTATGGCGCGCTTTCCCGGCTGACCGCCTCGCCCGTGGTCGAGCTCAACAGGGCGGTGGCGCTGTCGATGGCCGAAGGACCGCAGGCCGGCCTCGACGTGGCCGATGCTCTCGCCGCCGCCGGGCGGCTCGATGGCTACCATCTGCTGCCCGCCGTGCGAGCCGACCTGCTCGTCAAACTCGGTCGTATGCAGGAGGCTTGCGACGAATTCGAGCGCGCCGCAGCACAGACCGACAATGAGCGTGAGCGTGCGTTGCTGACTGAGCGGGCGGTCGAGGCGGCACGGTCGGCTCAGGCGGCGCGGTCGTAGGCGTCGCGCAGCCAGCCGAGCAGCTCGTCGTCGAGTTCAGCCGGATCCGCGATCTGAACCCGATGGGTGACCATCGAATTCCAGGAACCCGCCTCGGCCAGCCGACCGACGGCATCCGTGCCCTTGAGCTTGATTCCGAGATCGAGGCGCTTGGACGCAACCGCGACTATCGCGAACTTTTTGCCGTTGCGTACGAGGCTGATGTAGCTGTCGGTGGGCTGGGTCGAGACATCCGGCCCGAACTCTTGAATCCTGTGCAGCAGGGCGTCGTATGGGGCACTCCACACCGCTTTGGCACCGGCGAACTGCTTATCGATACGCTCATCGGCAGCCGGTCTCGGCTGTGTCTTCGACTTGAGGATCGCGTAGATCGCCATTGCATGACCGCGCCCGAGACCGTAGTCGGCGGCGAGCCAGTCGATCACGGCGCCGGCTTTCACCGTTGGCCCCAGCAGGCCCTTCTCGGCGGCCAGCTCGACGAAATCGTCCGGCCCCTTGCCCGTCTTCTCCTTGATGGTGTCGAGATAAGCCTGAAAACTCATGATGCCCCCGTTGTGCTTGATAACCGATGTGTTTTATAGCTGAGGAATTCAGCATAGTGCGGTGATTTCAGTCGCGCTGGGGCGGCTGCTGCAGCGCCCACCTGTTGCCGTCCGGATCGCTGAAGTATACGAAGCGCCCCCATGCCTGCTCGTCGACTTCGCTCGGCTCGGCTCCGCGCTCGAGCAACTGCGCACGCGCGGCGTCGGCGTCGGCGATCACGATCTGAATGTTCTGTGAACCGGGCGCCATGTTCGTGTTACCCAGACCGGTACCTATCGCTATGGAACAGGCTGACCCGGGCGGGGTGAGCTGCACGAATCTCAGCTCGTCGGTGACCTGATGGTCGAAGTCGGCGTTGAAGCCGACCTTCTCGGTGTAGAACGCCTTCGCCCGATCGACATCGGTCACCGGTACGAAGACAAGCTCGATCTTCCAGTCCATTGTTCTGTTCCTTTCGTCGTTCATGAATGCGGTGATGTCAGAGGAAGTTGCGGAGCGCACGGTTCCTCCTCGGAACTATCCGTTGCTGGCCGAAAGCTCGCCGTAGCCTGCCGCATGCTCGTCGCGGGCTGCGTCGTGTAGTGGTGCGCAGTCGGCGACACCCACTCCAGCGTTCCGTCTCGCGCGTTCGTGACGGTCCAGGCGGTGTGATGTTTGACCTTGTGGTGCGAAGGACACAGATGTGCCAGGTTGTCGTGCTCCGTGCGGCCGCCGTGCTGCCAGTCGAGAGTGTGATCGAGGTCGCAGCGCGCGGCCCCGCGCGCGCATCCGGGAAATCGGCAGGTCTCGTCGCGAACCCGAAGCCAGGTGCGCAGGTCTTGGGGAACCACGTATCTCTCGCGCCCGACCGAAAGCACGCAGCCGGTCTCGGGGTGAGTGAGAATGCGCGTGAAGCTCGGCGCGTGTGCGGCAAGTCGACGAGCCGTGTCGGCGTCGATCGGACCGTACCCCTCCAGACTGCCAGGCTCCTCGCTGTGACCGAGGAGTGTCAAAACGGGCACCGTCACGAGTACGCGAGCGCGGATGCCATGACCGAGGCCGCCGGGGGCACCGCGGGCTCCCACCGCATCCGCGGACGCGCCAGGCGCATCCGTTGTTCCATCGACAAGCAGATCGGTCAGCACGTCCGCACGCAACTGCGTCAGGGTTCGCGGCTCGTCGGGCGACTGCAACCCGACCGCGAGCTCGGTGGCGCGGTCGTAGATCGCCTGCGCTGAGGGTGCCGGCAGCAGGGCGCTGAACCATGACATTCCGTCTCGCGCCGGCTGCAGTTCGATACGGCGATCGTCGACGGCGGCGACATGCCGTTCGGCGATGGTCTGCGGATGCGCCCGCTCGCGCAGCACGCGTGCCTTGCGCTCGAAGCGACTGACGGTCAGCGTCTTCGCGAACGGGAGCGCGGCGCTCTCGAACTGCTCCAACGCCTCCTCAGGAACCGAGCGGGCGTGGTCGATGAGTGACTGGGCATGCCGATAGCTGATCGCGCCGTCGTGCAGCGCCCGCAGAGTGCCCGGCAACTCGTGCAGGAGGCTCTCGCTCTCGTGTACCAGTCCTTCCACCGTGCGTTCCGGCATCCGCAGTGCACACGCGAGTTCGGTCACGAGAACCCGGCGCGCGACCGTCTCGGCGCTCCAACCGGCATCGCCAGAGAGGGCGGATGCGTGTTCCGTCACCTCGCTCCACTGTCGCGCCTGATCGATCAGTTCGGCGCGCATCGCCGTGACGGTGGCGAGCATGGAATCGAGTGCAGCAATGCCGTCGACAAGCTCGCCGAGCGTGTCTGCCATGACCGCAGAAAGGCGAGGCGGCGCGGCAACGGCGGCAGAAACAGCGGTACCGGCTGTTGTCTGCAACTCATGCGCTGCGCTGCGGTTCATGCCTCAAGTCAACACGACACCACCGACATTACAGTTGGTGAGAACAGCGGCTGTTTAAGGCATTCCGTTCGCTGATTTGAGCTCTCTCGCGGCTGAAATGGAAGCTTCGCCGTCCTGCGACGACAACGCCGCAGAAGGGATCGCGGGAGGCTTCCCGGCTTCGATCTCAACCTCAGTTGATGAGCGCAGGCGAGGAGGCGTGGGCGCCCATGCCTTGATATTCTGGCCCACCAGTTCGTATGTGTTCTGAACGCACTCAAGCACCGAGTCGATAAAAGAGCCCCGACCAACGCCGCGCTTAGTGCCCATCGGCCCCGAGTTCGCGACTCGAAACGACTTCAATTCCTTCGTTGGATCATCGATGAGCACGGCTGGGTCGGATCGCACTGCACCAAGGAGGTCGGTTGCTCCGCTCCGCGCGCGTATGGCAAACGCCTCCAGTCGAAGGGAATCCGGGGCATCCTTCAGCTGACGCAGAAGCCAGTTGACACGAGTAGTGGATCTTCCTTCGCGCGGTGCATCGACGTCTATATGACACGTGACCCTTCCCGCCCGAATATCTGCAACCAATTCGATAGGTCCGACCGTGTTCGGAACTCGGATTGCTGCGGTCATGATGCCGTTATCGACGAGCGATGTCACGAGAGTGGACTGTCGACGTAAGGGGTCGTTCTGCTCCGCACGGGTGAGGAAAGGAACAACTTCCGTGCCGAGGCGCTGGCCTAGCTTGAGGCACGAATATCGGACAAGCGCATCGAAGCGCGATGCAACTTCCGCGGCGGCCTTGTCGTGAGCGCGGAGGGTATTCGCCTCGACAGCGTCCCTGACGTGTACCCAATTCTGGCCCATGTCATCAAAGGCGAGTGCACCGGATCGTGGATGCTCAAGATAGCGAATGAGCTCTCCGAGTATCCAAGCCTGATCCGGGTCGGCAACACCGCGGTGTTCTTTCTGAATGACGGCCTCGGCCAGGACCTTGGTCCACGACCAGTGATGCAGGCTTACCCGCTTCAGTTTGCGTTTATCCACCGCCGTCGGATGCTGACCCTCCGTGGGGGGAATTTCGTTCGAGATCGTAATCAAGGCCTGATAGCCGTGCTCGCGAGCGACGTCCAGATAATTCTCCAGCTGCTGGACCGCCAGCAGGTTATTACCGGTCTTCACCTCGACCAGAGCCGTCCAAGTCGATTTACCCCGCGTCAACCGAATGAGGCCATCCGGGAAGACCTTCGCTTCGCCGAGTTTGAAAGGAACCTCGATGAATGTCTCAATCTTCCCGGCGGGCGCTCCAAGAGGTGCGGTCAATGCCCGGCCAAATTCCTTAACCGAGCTCATGACAGCCAGCAACGCTGAGGTTGCTCGACGTTCCTGTTCGTCCGCACCGTTAATTCCGGAAGTCGGAATCAACCGGGCAAGGTTCCACGACTGTTCTTCTGACACGGTTTCCTCTCGTACTGAACGTCTTTGTCCAACACGGTGACCATATCTCAGCTTGTGAGAGGGGTGGGAAAGCCGCGCTCATGGTGGCAAAGTAGCCGGTGTGAGCATCCGAACGATCTTGTCGATGCCGCCTACCGAAGTCCCCAAGGAGCACTTCATGTTCACCCCAGTCCATGCATTCAGCGGATTCAGCGTCGACGACATCGCTGCCGCGCAGACCTTCTACGGTGAAACGCTCGGTCTCACCATTGCCGGGAATGAGATGGGGGCGCTGCAGCTCACCTTGCCCGGTGGTGCCGAAGTCTTCATCTATCCGAAGCCCAATCATGAGCCTGCCTCGTTCACCGTGCTCAATCTTGTTGTCGACGACATCGATTCGGCGGTCGACGAGCTCAACGCGGCCGGGGTGAAGACCGATATCTACGATGATCCGAACATGCCGACGGACGCAAAGGGTATTCTGCGTGGTCGAGCGGCACAGCGCGGCCCCGATATCGCCTGGTTCACCGATCCTGCGGGCAACGTGCTCTCCGTGCTCACCGCCTGAGAACGCGCGCCGTGCGACGCAGTGCCGCTTGCCCGACGCGTGGCCGCCGCTTACGAACTCTTCGGATCCAGCAAGCCCAGCAGTGCCGTGCCCTCCGGCACGCCCAGGCCCGTGCAGGCATCCCACCCCGCCCCCGCGTGGAAAGCCCCGTTGTCGCCCTGCGTCACATCACGAAAGCCCGGTGCGACCTGACCGGCCGCGACAGTGCCATACAGTGCCGGTTGAATCAGTGCGAATCCTCGCCCCGTCGACTGCGCCAGGCGGGCGATGAGCGCGGCCCACAGTGGCGACACGGCGCTTGTTCCGCCGATCACCATGTCTGTGCCATCGACCCGCACCCGGTAGCCCGTCTCGGGGTCGGCGTTGCCGGCGACATCGGGAACTCCGCGACCGCCGCCGCGCCCCTGTGACATCGGCACGCCGGCGTTGCGCTGCCAGCTCGGCAGTGTGAAAGCATCACTCACCCCTCCACCCGAAGCACCCTGGCCGCTTCCGTTGTTCCACACCACCTCGCTCGTGACGGTTCCCTTCGTGGCATCGCCCTCGAGCCTCGTTCCGCCGCAGGCGAGAGCATGGGGGCTCGATGCGGGAAAGTCCACGTGGGCCTTGCCATCAGTCGCCCGGTCCGTGCTGCCGTCGTCTCCCGAGGCCGCGGTCACGGTGATGCCGAGCGCCGCGGCATCCGTCATGGCCGCATCGAGTGCGTTGCGTGCCTGCGCGGTCCAGTCGTCCTCGCTCTGGCCCCAGCTGATGCTGATGGCCACCGGTGTGGGCGAGGCATGCGCGGCGTCGCTCACCGCGTCGAGAAAACCCGCGTCGGTGTTCGGCGCGAAATAGACCCGGATGTCTGCGGCCGGTGCAAGCGCCCCGATCACCTCGATGTCGAGCAACACCTCCCCGTCAGCGCCGTTCGGATCCTTTCCCGGCTGATTCGCTGCGCCGTCGACGCCCACGGCGCTGACGGTGGGAGTTGCCAGACCGAGACCCGAGAAATACGTGTCGAGATCGCCCTGGGCGAATCCGCCGCCGAGCTCGACGATGGCGATGCTCTGACCCGCACCGTCCGTGTTCGCGGGGAAGTCGTAGAAGGCGCCCACCTGCACGGGTGTGTAGCTGGCGGTTACGGCCTCGGCCTGCGCGATGCGAAACTGCGCATGTGACTGCGGCCGGTCATCCAATCCGAGCACCGCTGTCACGATTCCGTCGAGTTGACGGGGAATGCTGAGCGCACCGGTACGGTGGCGATGATCCGCGGATGCTCCCGTCACCGTCTTCGAGGTCACCTGCCGCAGATCGGTGCCGAAGACCGCGGTGACCAGCTCGACGGGCCCGGCGATACGCACGCGCCGGGATGCGGCATCCGTACTCACGATCTGAAGGCCGAGCGCGCCGAGCGTCTCGACGACCAGCGTGACGTCCGTCGGGTCGGCACCGAATCGCTCGCCGAGCTCACGGGGGGAGCGCAGCGGGGTGGGTGATTCGAACAGTACGGAGTCGTCGAGCGGCGCCCGGCGACGCAGCACGAGCGTCGCCTCGACGCGTGTTCCCGGCTTCACCCCCTGCTGGGTCGCGCTTACGCCCGGCGCGGCGCTTCGCTCGCTGCCGGCAAGAGGAACAAGGTCGAGCTCAGGGCGTTCTGAATCCATGCCCTCGGTCTAGCACCGCTGGCTCCGGGCGGTAATGGTGCGATAGGTATTCTCAGCCTTCATGCGCGTGGCACTTACGCGTCGAGGCCGCTCAGGGTACGGTGCAGACATGACATCACTCGCTGTAATCCTCATCGTGATCGGCCTGATTGGTCTCTTTCTCGGCGTCTTCATCGCGGCAGTCAAGGTGCTGCTCTGGATCGGCATCGTGCTGCTGATCATCGGCATCATCGTGGGGCTGCTGCGCTTCATCAGACGCAACGCTTAGTCGGCACGGCGCTCAGGCGCTCGCCAACTCCGACTTCCACTTGACCAGACCGCGCACCGTCTTGCTGCGATCCTTGGCGAGCGCCTCCATGGCGTCGGTCGGAACGAAATAGTTCACCGCGACCCATCCGCGTACCGTCTCGGATTTGTCTGTGGCGAGTTGCCGCAGAATGTCGCACGGGGTCGCCTCGTTGCGCGCCAGACACGAGCGCACGCCCTCGTCAGGATCAGCGGCGAGGGCTGCGAAGACGTCTTCAGGGGCGTTGTAACTGCTCGCAACGCTCTCGCGGATCTTCGGATTTGCATTCGTCGCCAGCAATCGTAGTCGGCGTATTTTGCTTTCCGTCACCGGGGGAGACGGATGCAGCGCCGCGGCTTCCTCAGCGGTGAGCATCGCGGGAACGCTGTCTCGCATGGCCTGCCGCTGAGCGGGTGTGTTGAATCGAATGCAGGACATGTCTTTCACGGTACCGCGCTGCACGGGCATCGTGTATGAATCGGATGCCGCGCGTCGCGGCGGGAGCGACGCCCGCTCTCGCCGTGACTCGGGCGATCGCAGCGGCATCCGGTTGCCGACGCTGACCCTCGAAATGGGACGTTCGAGTGCGCGTTTGCGCACCATAGAGTGAACGGTGCAGGACACCCGATGGCGAGACCCGAACCCCGCCGCCTGCTTCCAAGGACCCTCATGCCCGAAAAGTCCTCATACGCCTCTGCCAGAAAACGGCAGTGGGGCGCCGAGCGCCGTATTCAACCGTTGCCCGTAACCCACCCGAATCCCTCCGACCGCAAGCTCGTACTCGGTCGTCTGGCGATCATTGTGACGATCCTTGCCTGGGTCATTTACGTGGTCTCGACCATCCTGCGCCAGGTGCTCGACGGTGGCGCAGGCGGCTTCCGGTTCACGATGGACGCCGTCTCCTACGTCGTGGTCGTCACCTTCCTGACCTTCTCGGCGCTCATGTACCTCGTGGCCCGCCAGGGCGCTCTGCAGCGGTTCCGGGCGCACGCTCGTGCGCCGCGGGCCGAACTCGACCTGCACTTTGCCGGCGAGAAGTCGGCCATGACCGTGCTCGTGCCCTCGTATGCGGAGGAGCCGGATGTCGTGCGGCAGACCCTGTGGTCAGCGGCACTTCAGGAATACCCCTCCGTGCGCGTCGTGCTGCTCGTGGATGACCCGCCGTTTCCCACGGATCCGGCCATTGCCGCGCGGCTGGAGGCCACTCGTGCGCTGACCGCCGATATCGATGCGGCGCTGCGCGAGCCCGCGCTGCGCTTCGGCGACGCCCAGGTCATCTTCGATCTTCAGCTGGCCGAGCATGGGCCGCTCACCCTCGACCAGGTTCGGGAACTCGCCGGTCACTTCAGTTGGGCGGGCAGCTGGCTCACGGATATGGCCGATGCCGAGCAGCAGAACGATCACGTGGATGTCTTCTTCATCGAGCAGGTTCTGCTCGGCCTTTCCGAAGAACTCACCCTCACCGGGGCAGCGCTGAACGCGGCAGCCGATCAAAACGAGATGCCGAGTCTCGAGCGGGTGCGCCAGCTCTACCGCCGTCTGGTGCGCACCTTCAGCGCCGAGCTGACAACCTTCGAGCGCAAGCGTTACGCCTCACTCTCGCAGGAGGCCAACAAGGCCATGAATCTCAACGCGTACATCGGCCTCATGGGCCACGACTACGTCGAGGAGCACACGCCCCAGGGCACCATCCTGCGGGTGACTTCGAACAGGGTCGATGCCGATCTTCTCGTTGACGACAGTGAGTTTCTGCTCACCCTCGATGCCGACTCGCTGTTGCTGCGTGAGTACTGCCTGCGACTCGTGCACCTGCTTCAGCAGCCGGGCAACGAGCGCGTTGCGGTCACCCAGACTCCGTACTCCTCGTTCCGCGGGGCAGCCACGCGCATCGAGCGTCTCGCCGGGGCCACCACCGACATCCAGCACATTCTGCACCAGGGCATGACGAAGGCGAACGCCACGTTCTGGGTGGGCGCCAACGCGGTCATCCGCAAGAGCGCCCTCGAGGACATCGTGGAGACCGAACGCATCGGCGGATTCGACGTGCACCGTTACGTGCAGGATCGCACCGTCATCGAGGACACCGAGTCGAGCATCGACCTTGGCACTCATGGCTGGTCGCTCGTGAACTACCCGGAGCGCCTCAGCTATAGCGCGACGCCGCCCGACTTCGGTTCGCTCATCGTTCAGCGCCGCCGCTGGGCCAATGGCGGCCTGCTGATCATGCCCAAGCTGGTCACGCAGCTGCGTGAGCGCCGCAAGCGCGGCGAGCGCGTGGGATTCACCGAGTCGCTGCTGCGCATCAACTACATGATGTCTATCGCCTGGGCGAGCTTCGGTCTGGTCTTCCTGCTCGTCTACCCGTATGACAGTCGGCTGCTCAGCCCCTTCGTGCTGGTCGCGGCGTTGCCGTACTTCTTGGCGATGGGCAGCGATCTGCGCTATTGCGGCTACAAGTTCAGCGACATCTTCCGCATCTACGGCTTCAACCTCATTCTGCTGCCCGTGCAGTTGGCCGGGGTGCTCAAGTCGTTGCAGCAGGCCGTCACCGGCAAGAAGATCCCGTTCGCCCGAACGCCGAAGGTCAGAAACCGCACGGCCTCGCCCGTGCTCTACGTGGTCTTTCCCGTTCTGATCATTGCGTTCTCCCTGTTCACGCTGTGGCGCGACATCCTCGCGGCAAACTGGGGAAACGCGGCATTTGCCGGGCTGAACGCCGTTCTCGCCACGTGGGCATTCTTCGCGTACATCGGCGTCGGAGCCTTCTTCGTCGACATCTGGGTCGGCATGACCGGCTGGCTCTTCGTCGAGAACACGAAGGCGAAGACCGCGGAGGCCGGTGACCCCCAGACGGCCTCGCTCGACTGGCGCGCCGTGCTTTACCACGGCAACGCGAATCACGGCGAGCACATCGTGCACCGCCGCACTTCCGCGGTCGTCGAAGCGGCCCCGGTCGCGCATGGAGAAAAGAGTGACAGTGTCAGTCGTTGACCCCGCAGCCCCCGAGGTGAGCCTGTCGAAGGGGCGTGCGCCCCGTGCTCGGCGTCTGTCGCCGATCCGGGTCACCATCGCCATCGTCGTGACGGCCGCTGTCATTGTCGCCGGATTCCTCGGGTTTCAGTCGATGGTCGCCAAGGCAGATCCCGTTGCACAGAAGTGGTTCGCCGGATACGTCGACGTCACCGCCACGCCGACGTTCGCCTTCGAGGGCTCCTCGTCCAAGGCAGCACGCGACGTCGTACTCTCCTTCATCGTCGCCGACCCCAAGAACGACTGCGCACCCAGTTGGGGTGGGGCATATTCTCTCGACGGTGCGTCGGCGTCGCTCGATCTCGACCGGCGCATTGCCCGGCTGGAACAGCGCGGCGGTGGCGCAATAGTCTCGTTCGGCGGCTTGAACAACCAGGAGCTGGCGACCGCATGCACCGATCCCGAGAAACTCCTCGACGCCTACAGGCAGGTCATCGACCGCTATTCGCTCACGACCATCGATCTCGACGTCGAGGCGGGGGCGCTCTCCGACAGCGCGGGCGGCCAACGGCGGGCAACGGCCATTGCCGCCCTGCAGAAGGAGCGGCGCGCATCCGGTAAGCCCCTCGCGGTCTGGCTGACACTGCCGGTCTCGCCGACCGGGCTCAGCGAACAGGGCACGGATGCCGTCGCCCAGATGCTCGCCGCTGGCGTCGACCTCACCGGTGTGAATGCAATGACCATGGACTACGGTGCCGCGAAGCCCGCCAAGGACAGCATGGCGCGCGCCTCGGAGAATGCGCTCACGGCCACCCACCGCCAACTCGGCATCCTGTACAAGCAGGCCGGAACCAATCTGAGCGACACCAGCGTCTGGGCAAAGCTCGGCATGACGCCCATGATCGGGCAGAACGACATCGCCGGGGAGGTCTTCGGCCTCGACGATGCCACGGCACTCAACACCTTCGCCGTCACGAAGGGCATTGCCCGCGTCTCGATGTGGTCGGTGAACCGTGACACGAGCTGCGGGCCGAACTACGTCGATCTGACGGTGGTATCGGATGCCTGCAGCGGCATCGACCAAAAGGGCAAGACCTTCGTCGCTGCGCTCTCACCCGGCTACTCGGGAAGCCCGGAGCTCGCGGCGGGCGTCGTCACGACCTCCGATCCCACGAGTGCGGCCGAGGCCACGGACGATCCCGCGGCCAGCCCGTACCAGATCTGGGCGAAGACCTCCGCGTATCTGCAGGGCACCAAAGTGGTGTGGCACCACAACGTGTATGTGGCGAAGTGGTGGACGCGCGGAGATCTGCCTGACAATCCCGTGCTCAACGCGTGGTCGACGCCGTGGACCCTCGTCGGACCGGTTCTGCCTGGCGAGACTCCGATACCGGTTCCCACCCTTCCGGCCGGCACATACACCGACTGGGCGGGCGGCACCGTCTATAACAAGGGCGATCGCGTGCTCTTCGACGGGGTGCCGTACGAGTCGAAGTGGTGGAATCAGGGGGAGAGCCCCGAAGCATCCTCGTCGAACCCGGACAGCTCGCCGTGGGTCGCCCTCACCGAGGCTCAGATCGCTGAGATCACGAAGTCGGAGTGACCGACGCCGACTCGGCACGGCGAGGGAACCACGGTATGACGGCCGAGGTTCGTCGCTGGTATTCGACGTACTCGGGGTAGCGCGAGCGTGAGATGCTCTCCGTGAACACTGTCGAACCGACAAAGAGGAGCGTCAGCAGAACGGCCCCGAGCACGGTCCACTGCAGCAGCGAGCCGGCAGCAATGGCGCCGAAGACGAAGAGAACCCACCACTGCGCCTGTTCGAAGAAGAAATTCGGATGCCGCGACAGCCGAAACAGGCCGCTCTGCAGAAACCGGGGCTGGGGCTCCCGGCCGGCGGCGCTCTCGGCCTTCTTGAAACGATGGAACGCCCACTGCTGCTGATCGGCGATGGTCTCGCCGGCTAACAGGGCGAGGAACACGGCGGCGGCAATCACATCCAACGATGTGAGCGCTCCGCGGTGCTCGAAGGCCGTCCACGCCGGCAGCGTGATGAGCCAGAGCAGCACGTTCTGGTAGATCACAATGAAGAACAGGTTGAACAGCATCCATTGCCAGCCGGCGATGCGGGTGCGCAGGATCGCCCAGCGGTAGTCCTCGCCGCCGGGTGCGTATCCGCCCTTGCGCGCGAAGTTGAATGTCAGTCGGATGCCCCACACCGTCACGAGCGCCGCCATCAGGTTCAGCCTCGCATCCTGCAACCCCGCGGCAGCGGCAAAAATCCACACGTAGACGAGCGGAACTATCGACCAGATGCGATCCACCCACGAGTATTCGCGGGTCATCAGGGAGGCGACCCAGGTGGCAGCGCAGATACCGGCGAGAACGTACAGGCTCAGGGTGAACGGGTGCATCTTCGCATTGTAGGAGCGGTCTCCTCTGTGCCCGGACATTAAGTAGACTCGACACTCATGGTGGGCAACGGTGAGACGGTCAGTTCGCGGGTTCTCACCGTGCCGAATGTGCTCAGTTTTGCACGGCTCGCTCTCGTGCCTGTCTTCCTCGTCTTCGTGATCCTCGGCGAAGACGCGCTCGCGCTGGGTATTCTTGTCATCTCGAGCATCACGGATTTTCTCGACGGCTATCTCGCACGTCGGCTGAACCAGGTTTCGCGCCTCGGCCAGCTGCTCGACCCGGCCGCCGACCGGCTCTACATCTTCGCCGCGCTCATCGGACTGGCCTGGCGCGAAGTGATTCCCTGGTGGCTGGTCGGGGTGATCGTCGGCCGTGACGTGATGCTCGCGATCCTGGGCGTGATTCTGGCCAATCACGGCTTCGGGCCTCTCCCTGTGCATCATCTGGGCAAGGTGGCCACGTTCTGCCTCTTCTTCGCCTTACCCCTCCTCATGTTGGGGGAGGCGTTCCCCGTGCTTGCCCCGATATCGTTGCCCTTGGGCTGGGCGTTTGCCCTGTGGGGAGCATTTTTGTATTGGTGGGCAGGCATCATCTATATCGCCGAAACCACTCGGGTCGTTCGAAATCCGACCGAACCCGCGCCCCGCCAATCGGATACGCTGGAGAAGAGAGGAGGTTGACCGTGGACAATTCCCAAAACCCTGAGGTTCCTGAGAGGGAACGCACACCGGAGAACGATGGAGGCCCCGTGAACAACCCCCTGCGCGACGCGTCCCGTGGAAACGATGACACGACGGCACGCTTCGGGGAGGAGTTCGCCAGCGCGATGAATGCCTCCGACGCAGCCATCTCTGCGGAGGAGCAGCAGGCCATCGCTGCGCTGCCCGACGGATCGGCGCTGCTGGTCGTGCGGCGAGGCCCGAATTCCGGTGCACGTTTTCTGCTGGATGCAGACCTGACGACCGTGGGGCGTCATCCGGATGCCGACATCTTTCTCGACGACGTCACCGTCTCGAGGCGACACGCGGAATTCGTGCGGCATGCGAGCGCTTTCGAGGTCAAGGATCTCGGATCGCTGAACGGCACCTACTACGACGGTGTTCGAATCGAGAATGCACTGATGGCCGACGGCGCCGAGGTGCAGGTCGGCAAGTTCCGGCTGACGTTCTATTCCTCACGAGCCGTCGCGGGCATCGCGACCGCAAACTAGTGGCCCGGGAGGGCGCTCAGGCGCGTCAGCCCGCCCCCGCCGGGCTTTTGAGCATCGGCCAGGTGCTGGCCAAGCTCACACCCGAGTTTGCCGACCTCACGCCGTCCAAGCTGCGCTTCCTCGAGGAGCAGGGGCTGGTCGCGCCGGCACGCACGGCATCCGGGTACCGCAAGTTCTGCGCGGAAGACCTCGAACGGTTGCGCACGATTCTCACGATGCAGCGCGATCACTACTTGCCGCTCAAGGTCATTCGCGGCTATCTTGCCGACCTGGATGCCGGTCGTTCGCCGTCGCTGCCGGGCACGGTCACGACGGCCCCATCGATGCTCTCCACCGGCAGGCGCTTCAAGAAGGCCGATCTCGTTCGCGAGGCAGGGGCCACGCCCATGCTGCTGCAAGACGCGATTTCGGCCTCGGTCATCGTGCCGGCCGAGATGTACGAAGAAGAGACCCTCGGGGTTCTCAAGGCCCTCGTCGAACTGCAGAGGTGCGGAATCGAGCCGCGACATCTGAGGGGATTCCGTGCTGCCGCCGAGCGTGAACTCGGACTGATCGAGAGTGCGCTCATGCCGGTCTCTCGTCGCAAAGACGCCTCGAGTCGGGCCCAGGCCGTTGAATTGGCGCGGGACATCGCGGCACAACTCGAGGTGGTGCGGGGCAGCCTCATTCGCTCGGCGCTGGGCCGGCTCACTCCGTGATGCGGCCCGACACGCCGCACCGCTTTTCGCGAATGTCGTTGCCCGCGGCCTCGGGCATGGGTACCGTTGAGAAGACGACGCTCAGGCGTCGAAATCTAAGGCGGGGCGAGAGGCAAGCGCATGAGTGAATTGGGTGCAAGCGACTCCCGCTACGACCTCGGACTGCTCTTCACCGACGGACTTCCCGAAATGGATGCGACGGCCGGCTATCGCGGTGCCGTCGCCGCTCGTGCGGCCGGAATCAGCTACCGCCAGTTGGACTACTGGGCCCGAACCGGCCTGGTCGAGCCCACCGTGCGCGGCGCAGCGGGTTCGGGATCACAGCGTCTTTATGGATTTCGCGACATTCTCGTGCTCAAGCTCGTGAAGCGACTGCTCGACACGGGTATCTCTCTTCAGCAGATTCGCACGGCCGTCAACCAGCTTCGTGAATCCGGGGTCAACGATCTTGCGCAGACCACGCTCATGAGCGACGGCGCCAGCGTGTACCTGTGCACCTCCAACGACGAGGTCATCGACCTGGTCAGCCGGGGCCAGGGTGTCTTCGGCATCGCCGTCGGCAAGGTTCTGCGCGAGGTGGAGTCGAGCCTCGTCGAGCTCGACACCCAGTCGGCAGACCCCATGGACGAACTCGCGGCTCGTCGCGCCGCCGCACGCAAGATCTCCTGAGCGCAACCCTCGCTACTCGAGCTGCGCCAGCGCGCTACGGCAGTTGCGCGTATTCGCCGATGCGGGCCGTGCGCAGCACGCGCTCGAGGAGCACGTCGAAGTTGTGCGCCATCTCCTGGGCGCTCTCGCCGGGCCAGATGTGCAGGGGTTTCGCGGCGCCCTGCGCCTGCTGCAGTGAGGTGCGCTCGGGCAGCTGAGGGCTCAGCACGAGAGGGCCGAACATGTCGCGCAGCTCCTTGATGCGGAACTGGTGCTCCAGGGACTGCACCCGCGCTCGGTTGACGATGATGCCGAGAGGCTGCAATCGCGGGCTGAGCCCACGGCGAATCTCTTCGATGGCGCGCAATGCGCGATCCGCTGCTGCAACCGAGAAAAGCCCCGGCTCCGTCACGACCGTCACGCGGTCGCTGGCCGCCCAGGCGGTGCGGGTGAGCGCGTTGAGCGACGGTGCGCAGTCGATGAGTACGAGATCGTAGTCGTGCTCGACGTGCGCGAGCGCCTCTTCGAGTTTCCAAATATCCCGGATGCTCGGGTGCGGTCCATCGAAATTGATCGCCGACGGGCTTCCGATCAAGACATCGATGGTTCCCGAGCGCCCCTTGGTCCAGCCGCTCGGCGCGATGGCGGCACGAACGATCTTTTCCTTGGGGGAGGCGAGCACGTCTGCGACGTTCAAATGACCGGCGATCTGGATGTCCATGCCCGTCGAAACATCCGATTGAGGGTCCAGATCGACCACGAGGGTGCGCAGTCCTTTGGCGAAAGCGGCGGAGGCGAGGCCTAACGTCACAGTGGTCTTGCCGACACCACCTTTGAGGGAACTGACGCTGAGTACGTGCACAAGAAGCTACGTTACCTTCACTAGTCTTAGAGAACCTAACCGTTTGCTGAGTGGCGCGCCCCCGGTCGAAAGGTCTCCATGTTCCGTAAGATTCTTGTTGCCAATCGCGGCGAAATTGCCATCCGTGCTTTCCGTGCCGCGTATGAGTTGGGCGCCGCGACGGTGGCCGTGTTCCCGTATGAGGACCGCAACTCTATGCACCGTCTGAAGGCCGATGAGGCGTACCAGATCGGTGAGCCGGGGCATCCGGTGCGTGCGTACCTGAACGTGGCGGAGATCATCCGCGTCGCCAAGGAGTGTGGCGCCGATGCGATCTACCCCGGTTATGGCTTCCTCTCGGAGAACCCAGAGTTGGCGGCGGCGGCGCGCGAGGCGGGCATCACGTTCATCGGTCCGGGCGAGCATGTGCTGGAGATGGCCGGCAACAAGGTGACGGCGAAGGAGTATGCGATTGCCGCCGGCGTTCCGGTTCTGAAGTCGACGCCGCCGTCGAAGGATGTCGATCTGCTGGTTTCGCAGGCGGAGGAGATCGGTTTTCCGATCTTCGCGAAGGCCGTTGCCGGTGGCGGCGGGCGCGGGATGCGCCGGGTGAACTCCAAGGAAGAACTGCGTGGCTCGCTCGAGGAGGCGATGCGGGAGGCCGACAGCGCCTTCGGCGATCCCACCATGTTCTTGGAGCAGGCGGTGTTGCGCCCCCGGCACATCGAGGTGCAGATTCTGGCGGACGGCACGGGCGAGACGGTGCACCTGTTCGAGCGTGACTGCTCGGTGCAGCGTCGGCACCAGAAGGTCATCGAGATCGCCCCGGCGCCGAACCTCGACGAGGAGATTCGACAGTCGCTGTACAAGGATGCCGTGGCGTTCGCGAAGTCGATCAACTATGTCAACGCGGGAACCGTGGAGTTTTTGGTCGACACGGTGGGCGAGCGGGCCGGGCAGCATGTGTTCATCGAGATGAACCCGCGCATCCAGGTGGAGCACACGGTGACCGAGGAGGTCACCGATGTGGATCTCGTGCAGTCGCAGATGCGCATCGCGGCGGGGGAGACCCTGGGCGAGCTGGGCCTGCACCAGGAGAACCTCGTTTTGCGCGGGGCGGCCCTGCAGTGCCGCATCACGACGGAGGACCCGACCGCCGGCTTTAGGCCCGACACGGGCAAGATCACGACCTACCGTTCGCCGGGTGGTGGCGGTGTGCGCCTGGACGGCGGCACGATCAACCCGGGCGCGCAGATCAGCCCGCACTTCGACTCCATGCTGGCCAAGATGACCTGCCGTGGTCGCACCTTCGAGGCTGCAGTGAGCCGGGCCCGGCGCGGTCTGGCCGAGTTCCGCATTCGTGGTGTTGCCACCAACATTCCCTTCCTGCAGGCCGTGCTCGACGACCCGTCGTTCGTGGCAGGCGACCTGAGCACCTCGTTCATCGAGGAGCGCCCCGAGTTGTTGCGTGGTCGGGTGTCGAAGGACCGCGGCACGAAGATGCTGAACTGGCTGGCGGATGTCACGGTGAACCAGCCGAACGGTCCGCGTCCCGAGACGGCCGAGCCGGTGGACAAGCTGCCGAAGATCGACCTGCAGGCTGATGCTCCTGCCGGTTCCCGGCAGCGGTTGCTCGAGCTCGGCCCGGCGGGTTTCGCCGCCGCCTTGCGCGCACAGACGGCCCTTGCGGTCACCGAGACCACGTTCCGTGACGCGCACCAGTCGCTGCTGGCGACCCGGGTACGCACGCGTGACCTGCTGGCCGCCGCACCGTATGTTGCACGCATGACGCCCGAACTGCTCTCGGTCGAGGCCTGGGGCGGGGCAACCTACGACGTGGCATTGCGGTTCCTGGGTGAGGACCCGTGGGATCGGCTCGCGTCGCTGCGTGAGGCGCTGCCGAACGTGGCCATCCAGATGTTGTTGCGGGGTCGTAACACCGTCGGCTACACGCCGTATCCGACCGAGGTGACGGACGCATTCGTGCGTGAGGCGGCGGCCACCGGCGTTGATATCTTCCGCATTTTCGATGCCTTGAACGACATCGACCAGATGCGGCCGGCCATCGAATCGGTGCTGGCCACCGGCACGGCGGTTGCCGAGGTTGCCGTGTGCTACACCGGCGATCTGCTGGATCCTGCCGAGAAGCTCTACACCCTCGACTACTACCTGAAGCTTGCCGAGCAGATCGTCGATTCCGGCGCGCACATCCTGGCCATCAAGGACATGGCCGGCCTGCTGCGCCCCGCCGCGGCTGAGAAGCTCGTGGCGGCCTTCCGTGACCGCTTCGACCTGCCCGTGCACGTGCACACCCACGACACCGCCGGCGGCCAGCTGGCCACCCTGCTGGCGGCCAGCCGTGCCGGGGCGGATGCGGTAGACGTGGCGAGCGCGCCGATGGCCGGCACCACCAGCCAGCCATCGGCATCCGCCCTCGTCGCAGCCCTGGCCCACACCGAGCGCGACACCGGACTCTCGCTGAGCGCGGTCAGCGATCTTGAGCCGTACTGGGAGGCCGTGCGCGCCGTCTACCGCCCCTTCGAGTCGGGTCTGCCGGGCCCCACGGGCCGCGTATATAAGCACGAGATTCCCGGTGGCCAGCTCTCTAACCTGCGCCAGCAGGCCAAGGCGCTCGGCCTGGCCGAGGACTTCGAACTCATCGAGAACATGTACGCGGCAGCAGACAAGATCCTCGGTCGGGTTCCCAAGGTGACCCCGTCATCGAAGGTCGTCGGCGATCTTGCCCTGTCGCTGGCCGCGGTGCGTGCCGACCCGGCCGATTTCGAGGCGAACCCGCAGAACTACGACATTCCCGAGTCGGTGATCGGCTTCATGGCCGGCGAGCTCGGCGAACTGCCCGGCGGATGGCCCGAGCCGTTCCGCTCCAAGGTGCTCGCGGGCCGCACGGTGCGGATCCCCACCGCCGACCTGACGGCCGAAGACGAGGCCGGCCTTGCCGGCGACAGCGCCACGCGTCGTGCCACCCTGAACCGGCTCTTGTTCCCGGCACCGACGCGCCAGTTCGAGCAGATCCGCGAGCTCTTCGGTGACCTCTCGGTGGTCGACACCATGGACTACCTCTACGGGCTGCAGCCGACCGCCGAGCACGTCATCGAGATCGACAAGGGCGTGCGGCTCTACATCGGGCTTGAGGCCATCGGCGAGGCCGACGACAAGGGCATGCGCACCGTGATGACCACCCTCAACGGGCAGTTGCGACCGGTGTTCGTGCGCGACCGCGGCATCCAGGTCGACAGCAAGGCCGCCGAGAAGGCCGACAGCGCGAAGCCCGGCCAGGTTGCCGCACCGTTCTCGGGCGTGGTCACCCTGCAGGTGGCCGTGGGTGACACGGTCGCCGCCGGAGCGTCGGTGGCATCCATTGAGGCCATGAAGATGGAGGCAGCCATCACCGCTCCCATCGCCGGCATCATCGAGAGGCTCGCCATTCCCAAGACCCAGCAGGTCGACGCGGGCGACCTGCTCGTCGTCATCACCCCTGCCGGCTGACACGAGGCCGAGGCCGTGCCCACGGCCCGGGTGCTGATGAACGAATTTTCAGTGCCACGCTAAACTGTGAGACAGTCATTCAGCTAAGGAGACTGCCCAGGTGCCAGATAAAACGGACAAGAAGGACGCGAACGTGCGGAACCCGTCTTCCGACGCCGCGGCCGTCCCGGAGGGGGAGTTCTCTCGCGAGCTCAGGCCTTCCCTGAGCGACGACCTCGCCGTCGATCTGCCGCAGAACCTCAGTGTCGTCGTCGACCTGCCCCCCGCTCCCGTGCACGTGGTTCCCGACGATGAGGTGGCTCTCACCATCGATGACGTCGCCGTGAATCCGGGGCATGTCATCGGCGCGGATGCCGCCAATACGATGTCCGTCGCCATCGTCGCCCCGCGCACCGGCATCATCGACACGGCGGCCATCGCCGCCAACGACGCGTTCTCGCAGTCGCGCCGCGATCGCCTGCGTGGCGAGCACTCGGTTCAGCCGGAACCCGCGGCCATGCTGACGGCGGATCGACTGCTCGAGGTGAATCGCAAGACGCGTCCGGCGCCGGAGGGTGGCTGGAGTCGTTTCGTCTACGGGCTCACTTTCCACACGGTCAATCTCGGCGATTCCGCCGCGGTGCGGGCGCGCAAGGAGCTTGACCACCGCATCCAGAAGCAGTTCGAGGGTGGAACCCGCTTCGTTCCGGTGTTGACGCGCAAGGGCGGCGTGGGAAAGACCACCGTCACCACCCTGCTTGGCATGGCTCTTGCCGATGCCCGCGATGACCGCATCATCGCGGTCGATGCCAACCCCGACCGTGGCACCCTCTCTGAGCGCGTGCCCAAGCAGACCCGGGCCACGGTGCGCGACGTCGTGCACAAGGCCCCGTCAATCGGCGGATTCACCGACTTCTCGGCACTCGTCTCCCGTGACGAGACGCGGCTCGACATTCTTGCCTCTGATACCGACCCACTGCTCTCCGAGGCGTTCGACGAGAACGACTACAACGTCGTTGCCGATCTCGCCGAGCGCTTCTATTCGATTGTGCTCACCGATTGCGGCACGGGCATCGTGCACTCCGTCATGCGGGCCACCCTGCAGCGCGCCGATTCGGTGGTGATCGTCTCCGGCGGCAGCGTCGACGAGGCGCGGCTGGCATCCGAGACCCTCACCTGGCTCGAAGCGAACGGCTACGGAGATTTGGTGCGCAACGCCGTCGTGGCGCTGAACACGGCAACGCAGGGCACCAATCTCGTGAAGCTCGACGAGATCGAATCGCACTTCCGCTCCCGGGTGCGCGAGATCGTGCGTATTCCGTACGACCCGCAGCTGGCGGCGGGCTCGGTGGTCTCGTACAAAGACCTCAAGCCGATCACCAAGTACTCGGCGCGCACCCTCGCCGCGCTCGTCGTTGAGGGCCTGCCGGCCAATCGCGGTGCCTGAGCGCGCGAGTGCGCCGGCGCAGGAGTTCGATCTCATCGTCATCGGTGCAGGCTCGGGCAATTCCCTGATCGGGCCCGAGTTCGCCGAGTGGAATGTCGCACTCATCGACGACGGCGAGTGGTTCGGCGGCACCTGCCTGAACGCCGGCTGTATTCCCACGAAGATGTTCGTGCGGGTCGCGGATGTCGCCACCGACGCCGTCGACGGCGAGCGGCTCGGTCTCAGCGCGAGAATTGACCCCGTGAACTGGCCGCTGGTGCGCGATCGCGTCTTCGCCAAGACCGACAAGATATCCCGTGCCGGATTCCGTTACCGTGACCAGAAGTCGCCGAACGTCACCGTCTTCCGCGAGTCCTTCGGCTTTGAAGACCAGCACACCGTCGTCAGCGCCAGCGGAGAGCGACTGCACGCGCCCGTCATCGTCATTGCCGCGGGCTCACGGCCCCGGCCGCTGTTGGCGGCCTACGAGCCGGATCCGGCGATTCACGACTCCAACTCGATTATGCGCATCGATGCGCTGCCGCGTTCGCTCGTGATTGTCGGCGGCGGTGCGGTCGCCGTGGAATTCGCCCACGTGTTCTCGTCGTTCGGTGTCGATGTCACCCTCATCACGCGCTCCGGGCGGCTGCTGACGGGCCTCGATGCGGATGTGTCGCAGCGCTTCACCGAGCTGGCAGACGATCGCTGGCATCACCTCGCGAACGACGCGGTCGAGGCCATCGAGCGTGTGGGAGGCGAGCTTCACCTCACACTCGCCTCCGGCGGGCGGGTCGAGGCCTCGATGGTTCTCGTGGCGCACGGGCGCGTGCCCAACACGGACACCCTCGCCGCGGCATCCGTCGGTTTCGACCTTCACGACGATTCTCGACTGGTCGTCGACGCACAGCAGCGGGTGTTGTCGAACGGTGCGCCGGTCGAGGGGGTCTTCGCGCTCGGCGATGTGAGCAGCCTGTGGCAGCTCAAGCACGTCGCCAATCACGAGGCGCGCGTCGTCGAGCACAACATCATGCATCCGGATGCACCCATCGGCGGCGACCCCGGCCCCATTCCCGCGGCCATCTTCAGCCATCCGCAGATCGCACACTTCGGACTCACCGAGGCGCAGGCTGAGACCGCATCGCGTGTCGACGGCAGTGCGTTCGTTGCGGTGACGCAGGAATACCGCACCACGGCCTACGGCTGGGCGCTGGAAGACACCACGAGCTTCTGCAAGCTCATCGTCGATGCCGACAGCGGTCTGCTGCTCGGTGCCCACATCATCGGGCCGGAGGCGAGCATCCTGATTCAGACCCTGGTTCTTGCCGCCAGCCACGGCATGAGTGTGCGGGGGCTCGCGCGCAGCCAGTACTGGCCGCATCCCGCGGCGAGCGAGGTGGTCGAGAACGCCCTGTTGAAGGCGGAGGAGGCCCTTGCGGAACGCGAGGCCGCCGTGCAGCAATTGAACGCTGCACGCACCACGAACGCCGCACCCCAACCGAACGCCGAGGAGGCACCGTGACCGAACGCCAGATCCGACTCTTTGGCGACCCCGTGCTGAAGACCGTCTCCGACCCGATCGATGCGGTAGACGACGGCGTTCGCGCCCTCGTCGACGATCTCATCGACAGCGTGCGCCCGCCGGGGCGTGCGGGTGTCGCCGCGGCCCAGATCGGGGTGAATCTGCGTGCCTTCAGTTACAACGTCGACGGCGAGATCGGCTACATGCTCAACCCGGTGATAGTGGAGCTCTCCGGTGAGCCGGAGGCCATGGAGGAGGGCTGCCTCTCCGTTCCCGGGCTGTGGTTCTCCACCATGCGCTACCCATTCGCCCGCGCGACCGGCATCGACCTTGACGGCAACGCGATAGAGGTCAGTGGCACCGGGGTGATGGCCCAGGCCCTGCAGCACGAGACCGATCACCTGAACGGCATGCTCTACCTCGACAGGCTCGACAAGCCGACCCGTCGCGAGGCCATGAAGCAGGTGCGCGAAAGCGACTGGTTCTAGCCGCCGGTCCGTGAGCGTGCCGAAGGGTCAGTGCTGCAGCGAGATGCCCGTCGTCGCCGGCGCCGCCGTGTAGATCGACTCGATATCGTCGGCGAAATCCTTGAGTATCACGTTGCGCTTGATGCTGAGCTTCGGCGTGAGGTGACCGCTCGACTCCGTGAGCTCCGTCGGCAGAATGACGAACTTGCGCACGGATTCTGCCCGGGAGACTTTCGAGTTGGCGAGGTCGACGGCGCGCTGCACCTCGGCGAGCACCGCCGGGTTCTCTGCCGCCTCGGCGAGCGTCATGGCCTTGTTCTCGCCGTTGTTTGCCAGCCACGTCGGCAGCATTTCGCCGTCGAGGGTGATGAGCGCGGCGATAAACGGCTTCTGGTCGCCGACCACAACGACCTGGCCCACCAGCGGATTCGAGCGAATCGGATCCTCGAGCGCGGCAGGGGAGACGTTCTTGCCTCCGGCCGTGACGATGATCTCCTTCTTGCGCCCCGTGATGGTGAGAAAGCCATCCGAATCCACGGTGCCGAGGTCACCCGTTCTGAACCAGCCGTCGTCGAACGCGGAGGCCGTGGCCTCCGGGTTCTGCCAGTATTCCTTGAACACGTTGATGCCCTTGACGAAGATCTCCCCGTCGTCGGCGATGCGCAGCGAGACACCGGGCAGCGCCGGGCCGACCGTGCCGATCTTGAACTTGGTGTCGAGGTTGACCGTCGCCGGCGCCGTCGTCTCGGTGAGGCCGTAGCCCTCGAGAATCTTGATGCCGAGACTGTGGAAGAAGTGGCCAAGGTGCGCGCCGAGCGGTGCCGAACCTGAGACGGCGTATTTCACATTGCCGCCCATGGCCGTGCGCAGCTTGCTGTAGACCAGTCGGTCGAAGAGGGCGAACTGCAGCTTCAGGCCGAACGGCACCGATCCGGCCTCGACGGCCTTCGAGTGTGCCACGGCGACCGCGGCAGCCCGGCGGAAGATCTTGCCTTTGCCGCCGGCCTCCGCCTTCTGCTCGGCAGAGTTGTACACCTTCTCGAACACGCGCGGCACCGCCAGCAGGAACGTCGGCTTGAACGACGCCATGGCCGGCAGCAGCTGGCTGGTGTCGGACTGGTGGCCGACCCGCACGCCGGAGTGCACCGCGAGCACGGCGATGAAGCGCGCGAAGATGTGTGCGGTCGTGATGAACAGCAGGGTGGACGCCCCGGGCTGGTGCACGACCTCACTCATCGCTACAGCCGAGTTGCGGCAGAGCTCGACGAAGTTCTTGTGCGTCAGCACGCAGCCCTTCGGCTTGCCGGTCGAGCCCGAGGTGTAGATGAGGGTGGCGATGTCGTCTTCGTTAGCGAGCCGACGACGGCGCTCGACCTCGGCATCCGGAACGTCGACGCCAGCGGCGACGAGCTTGTCGAGATCGCCCAGGTGAATCTGCCAGACCGGGCCGATCTTCGGCAGCTCGGGGTGCACCTCGTCGAAGCGGGCGAAATACTCGGCTGTCTCCAGAATCATGGCCGTCGCGCCCGAATCGCTGAGGTTCCAGTGCACCTGCGTGGGCGAGGAAGTCTCGTATACGGGAACGAGTATGGCGCCGGCGAACCAGGTGGCGAAGTCGATGAGCGTCCACTCGTAGCGGGTCTTGCACATCAGGCCGATCTTGTCGCCCGGCTGAATTCCGGATGCGATGAGCCCCTTTGACAGAGCCACGACATGGGAAAGAAATTCTCGACTCGTCACGTCCTTCCAACCGCCATCGACGGGCAACGAGAAGAGCGGAGCATCCGGGGTCGCGGCGACCCGATCCACGAGCAGATCGCTCGCGTTGGCGGATGGGTCGGCCGGTACAACGGCCGGCGTGTCGAATTGTTCCACGGTAACTCCTTCGGTACCGATGAGTGCCCCATGGCCTTCCCGCCTTGTGCGGCGGAAGCGGCCACGTGGCTAACTGCCTTGGTGGTTAACTACACTCTAGATGGTGCGATCGAACGGCTCCTGAGAGCCCACCGGGCGCGCTCACCCCCAGTTTTTTCAGAAAGGCCGCCGCGCGTGCATGCAATCGGGATCGACATCGGCGGCACCAAGATCGCCGGGGCCGTCGTTGACGAGTTTGGCGCGATTGTCGCCGAGGAGCGCCAGCCCACACCCGCGGGCGAGCCCCACCAGATCGAGAACGTCGTCGTGGAGATGATCGAGCGGCTGCGTGAGGGCCACCCCGACATCGCGGCGGCCGGCGTCGCGGCCGCGGGATTCATCGACGCATCGCAGTCGATCGTCTACTACGCACCCAACATCAACTGGCGCCAGGAGCCGTTTCGCGAGAAGCTCGAGGCGCGGCTCGATGTGCCCGTCATCATCGAGAACGATGCGAATGCCGCCGGATGGGCCGAATTCCAGTACGGCGCGGGCCGACTGGTCAGCGACATGGTGACTCTCACCATCGGCACCGGCGTCGGCGGCGCCATCGTGAGCGAGGACCGCCTGTTCCGCGGCGGCTTCGGCGCCGGCGCCGAACTCGGGCACATGCGCGTTGTTCCGGGCGGTCTGCCCTGCGGATGCGGCGCCCACGGCTGCATCGAGCAATACGGCTCCGGCCGGGCCCTGCAGCGCATGGCCAACGTGTTGGCGGATGCCGGCGGCATCGGTCAGGCTCTCGCCGATGTGCGCTCGCGCAAGGGCTCGCTCGGTGGCAAAGACATCAGCAAGCTGATCATGGCCGGCGACCCCGGCGCTCTCGCCGCGCTGCGCGAGCTCGGCGGCTGGCTCGGCCAGGCCTGTGCCAGCCTGGGAGCCATTCTGGACCCGCAGCTCTTTGTTTTCGGCGGCGGCGTCGCCCAGGCCGGTGACCTGCTGCTTGAGCCCATCCGGCAGGCGTATCTCGAAAACCTGCCGGCCCGGGGCTACCACCCGGAACCGGACTTCCGCATTGCCGAGCTCGTCAACGACGCAGGAGTGGTCGGTGCGGCCGATCTCGCCCGATTGCACGCGAGCCACCGATAGGCCGCCGGTAGGATTGTGCACGCTCGCTCAAGGGGGTCGAGGACTAGATGATCTACTGGATCTTGAAGAACCTGATCGTCGGGCCGCTGCTGAAGAGTGTCTTTCGGCCCTGGACGGTCGGCCTCGAGAACATCCCCGAAAACGGCGGCGTGATTCTGGCCAGCAACCATCTGTCGTTCATCGACTCCGTCTTTTTGCCGCTGCTGATCAGGCGCCGCGTGTCGTTTCTGGCCAAGAGCGACTACTTCACCCGCAAGGGGCTTAAGGGCTGGCTCACGAAGAACTTCATGACCGCCACGGGTATGCTGCCGATCGATCGCTCGGGTGGAAAGGCATCCGAAGATTCGCTGAACACCGGGCTGGGCGTACTCGCCCGCGGTGACGTACTCGGAATCTACCCGGAGGGGACCCGCAGCCCCGACGGCAAGATGTACCGCGGGCGCACGGGGGTTGCCCGCATGATTCTCGAGGGCAAGGTGCCCGTGGTTCCCGTCGTGATGATCGACACCGAGAAGGCCATGCCCACGGGAACACGGCTGCCGAAGATCATGCGCATCGGAATGATCGTGGGCGAGCCGCTCGATTTCTCGCGTTTCGAAGGCATGGAGGGCGACCGGTACATTCTGCGTTCCATCACCGACGAGATCATGTATGAACTCCACGCGCTCAGCCGGCAGGAATATGTCGACGTCTACGCCTCCAGCGTGAAAGAGAAGCGGGCGAGCCTTTCACGATAGGCTCGGTACCCTATGCTGCGGTCCTCGAGGATCCGGCACAGTCAGTGCCCCACAAGGCATGCCCGAATGGCCCGGCGTCCGTCATAGCGCCGGTGCGCCCCTAACGAGAAGAAGAGCGCCGTGGTTGATCCTGACGAGCCCGTGGTTTTGGCTGATGAGTCTGTGATTGCCGGCCTCGACTATTGGCGTTCGCTGCCCATCAAGCAACAGCCGAACTGGAGCGATGAGGATGCCGTGCACGCGGCATCCGCCGAGATCGCCACGCTGCCCCCGCTTGTCTTTGCCGGCGAGGTCGACCAGCTGCGCGATCGGCTTGCCAAGGCTGCCCAGGGCAAGGCTTTCCTGCTGCAGGGAGGCGACTGCGCCGAGACGTTTGCCGGTGCCACCGCCGACCAGATTCGCGACAGGGTGAAGACCGTGCTGCAGATGGCCGTCGTGCTCACCTACGGCGCATCCGTACCCGTCATCAAGATGGGTCGCATGGCCGGCCAGTTCGCCAAGCCGCGCTCGAGCGACACCGAGACCCGCGGCGGCGTCACGCTTCCCGCCTACCGTGGCGACATCGTGAACGGCTACGACTTCACCCCTGAGTCGCGCGCGGCAGACCCGCGTCGGCTGGTGAAGGGCTACCACACGGCCGCGTCGACCCTCAACCTCATCCGCGCGTTCACGCAGGGCGGTTTCGCCGACCTGCGCCAGGTGCACAGCTGGAACCGGGGCTTCGCCGCGAACCCGGCCAACCAGCGTTACGAGGGGCTTGCGGGTGAGATCGACCGCGCCATCAAGTTCATGGAGGCCGCCGGCGCCGACTTCGACGAGCTGAAGCGGGTCGAGTTCTACTCCAGCCACGAGGCGCTGCTCATGGACTACGAGCGCCCGATGACCCGCATTGACTCCCGCACGGGAACGCCGTACAACACCTCCGCGCACTTCGTGTGGATCGGGGAGCGCACGCGCGAGCTCGACGGAGCCCACGTGGACTTCCTCTCCCGGGTGCGCAACCCTATCGGCGTCAAGCTCGGCCCGACGACCAGCGGCGACGACATGCTGCGGCTCATCGACAAGCTCGACCCCGATCGCGAGCCCGGCAGGCTCACGTTCATCACGCGCATGGGTGCAGGCAAGATTCGTGACGCGCTGCCGCCACTGCTGGAGCGAATCAAGGGCGCGGATGCGACGCCGCTGTGGGTGAGCGATCCGATGCACGGCAACGGACTCACGACCCCCGCCGGCTACAAGACGCGGCGCTTCGATGACGTCGTCGACGAGGTCAAGGGCTTCTTCGAGGCGCACCGTGCGGTGGGAACGAACCCGGGCGGCATCCACGTGGAGCTGACCGGCGACGACGTCACCGAGTGCCTGGGCGGTTCGGAACAGATCGACGAGGCAACGCTGGCCACGCGCTACGAGTCGCTTTGCGACCCGCGGCTCAACCACATGCAGTCGCTCGAGCTGGCCTTCCTCGTCGCCGAAGAGCTCGGCGCCCACCGCCACTGACCCGTATCCGCACCCCGCTGGTTGAGGAGCGAGGAACGAGCGGCTCGAAACCCGCTCGCGCGGGCTGGTTTCGAGACGCGCTCGTTCCTCGCGCTCCTCAACCAGCGCAACTCTCTACTGCTGGGCGATGGATACCCCGCTGGTTAGCCTGAAGCGGTTATCCCAAGCGTGACTGTTGTACCCTTCTTGGCCTGAGAATTTGCATCCGGTGACATCGTCTTAACCTGCGTCAAGCCATTGGGTATGCCGTCCCAGAACGCTGAATACGAGACCTTGAAACCAGCATCGGTCAAGACTTGTTTGGCGTCGTCTCGTGTTTTTCCAACGACGTCAGGGATGGGAAAGAGCTGCGGCCCCTTCGACACGTTGAGCAGGATCGAGTCGCCGGCGCGCACGGGGCCGTCGTTCTTCGGGGCGGCGCTGATGATCTTGCCTTCGGCCACCGAGTCGCTGTACTCCTGGGCGCCGCTCTCACCCACGAGGCCGACGCCGGTGAGCGTCTGCTTGGCGTCATCGAGGGACTTGCCCGTGACATCCGGAATCGCGCCGAGCGAGACCACGAGGTTGATCGTGATGCCCTGAAACGAATTGCCGCCCTTCGAGACGTCGGTGCCGTCGGCGGTCGCCGCCGAAATGACCAGGCCCTTGGCCACCGTGGCGTTGAACTGTTGGTCGACCTTGTCGCCCACCTTGGCCTTGAGCGCCGTGATGGCCTCGGTAGCCTTCGCCTGGGTGAGGCCGGCAAGCGTGGGTAAGTCGATCGGCTGCGGGCCCTTGGACACGTCTATCGTCACCGTGCCGCCCTTGTGCACGAAACTGCCCTTGCCCGGCTCGGTGCCGGTAACCAGGTTTTTCGCTATGGTCAGGCTGTAGACCTGCTTCGTGTCGGTTTCGAAGCCCAGACCCTGCAGCGTCGACGTCGCCACCGCCTCGGTCTTCGACGCCAGCTCGGGCACCTGAACCATCGATCCAGGACCTGCCCCGAAGTACCAGCCGGTGCCCCCGGCGAGGCCGGCGACGAGCAGCAGAAAGACGAACAGCAGCCAGCCCTTGCCTCGCCGTCGCTTCGCCGTCTTCGTGAGAATCTCCACGGTGTTCGGCGCCGTGGCCGCGGTGTGGGTGCGTACCGCGGAGTTGAGAATCTGGGTGTCGTCGTCGGAGCCGGTGTACGTCGGCGTTAGCAGCATGGTCGGCTGCAGGCTCGTGGCATCCGATTCGCCGCGAATCACCTTCTCCACCTCGATGAGGCGGTCGAGCATCGCGCCGGCGTCGATCGGGCGGTGATCCGGTTCCTTGGCCGTCGCCCACAGCACCAGCTCGTCGAGTTCGACGGGCACGGCCGGGTTCTTGCTGCTGGGCGTCGGCACCGAGTCGTTGGCGTGCTGGTAGGCGATCTGCATCGGCTGCTCGCCGACGAACGGCTGTTCGCCCGTGAGCATCTCGTACATCATGATGCCGAGCGCGTAGATGTCGCTGCGGGCATCCGCAACGCCGCGGGTCACGAGTTCGGGGGAGAGGTAGGCGATGGTGCCCAGCAGCGCCTGGCCGGTGGCGGTGTTGGCGGATGCCGCGCGCGCCAGCCCGAAGTCGCCGATCTTGATGCGCCCGTCATCCGCCAGCAGCACGTTCTCGGGCTTGAGGTCGCGGTGCACGATGCCGGAGCGGTGCGCTGCCGCGAGACCGCCGAGCACCGCCTCCATGATGTCGATGGTCTGCTCGGAGGTGAGCTTGCCGTAGTCCTTGAGCAGGTCGCGCAGCGTGATGCCTGGCAGGTACTCCATGACCAGATAGGCCATGTCGGAGTCCTGACCCTGGTCGAACACATTCACGACGTTCGGATGCGCGAGCCGCGCCGCGCTCCTGGCCTCCTGCACGAAGCGGTTCTTGAAGGAGGAGTCGTCGGCCAGATGGCCGTGCATGATCTTGATGGCGACCCGACGCTCGAGCCGCAGATCTGTCGCGAGGTACACGGTGGCCATGCCGCCCCGGGCGATGCGCGAGCGCACCTGATACCGGCCGTCGATGAGACGGCCGATCATCGGGTCGGTCTGGGCAGAGGTCACGGATCGAGTCTATGGATGCGTGCGCCCGCAACCCGGATAAAACACCGTGAAGTCGGTGTTAAGCGACCCGAAATCACGGATCGGATTCTCAGCCGATGGCGGCGAGCCAGGCGCGCGCGGGAGCCTCCCACTGCGCGTACGCGGTGGGGTACGCGGAGATCTGAACGGCCTGGGCCGCCTGGGTGAGCGTCATCTTCTGCCAGCCGTCGATATCCAGCAGGCCGCGGGTCCTTCCCGGGTTCGGATTGTTCGCGCCGCCGAAGAACGCGAGCGCAGCCGTGGCGGGATCCATGATCTGGGCCGCAGGGCCCCAGCCCGTGCTCGGCCGTTGCTGGAACAGGCCGAGCGAGTCGGCGTCGCCGTAGTCCAGGTTGCGCAGGCCCGATTCCTGCATGGCCGCGGCCAGCGCAATCACGATGCCCTGATCGGGCACGCCGTCCTTGCGGCCGACAGCCACGATGATCGCCGCGTTGTGGCGCATCTCGGCCGTGAACGGCACGACGGATGACGCGCGTACCGGAGCAGGCTTGGGCGCGACGGGCGCGGGCTTCGCGGCGTGCACATGAGCGGCGACGGTGCCGCGCGGAATCGTGATCGATTGCCGGGGAAAGATGATGCTGGACGCGGAAAGCCCGTTGGCGCTGAGCACGGCCTGGGTTGAGACGCCGTGCGCCGCGGCAATTCCGCTGATCGTATCGCCGGCCACGACCGTGTACCGGGTAAGGGTCTGCGCCACGGGAGCCTGCGCAACGACCGGTGCCGCTGCGGTCAGGGCGAGTACCTGGCCGGGAAAGATGAGGCTCTTCCAGCTGAGTCCGTTGAGGGCGAGCACGCTCGCTGTTGCCAGGCCGAAGTGGCCCGCGATGCCACTGATGGTGTCGCCCTCGGCAACCGTGTAGTGGCGAGGAGCGACGGCCGCCGTTGTGACCACGCCCACCGAGACGGATGGGGCAGCGGATGTCGCGTGCACGGCGCCGCGCACGGTCTTCGTCATCGTCGTCGTGCCGCTCTTGGCCTTGTCCACGCGCTTGGCGGGGGCGAACGCCTGGGCGGGAGTCGCGAGGTTGAGGGAGGCGGCGATGGTTCCGACTATGACGAGCGGAACCGTGAAGATCAGGCTGCGAGAACGCCTGCCGAAGGCGGTGGGCGCGGCGTGCCGCGGAATGCGCGCCGCGGAAGTGTGGTGCCCGGTCGTGCCCTGCAGATCGGTGATCGCCATGAAAGGCCCCCGTTGTGGTGTCGTCGTCCCACACAAAGCTGGCACACATTTATAGAGGAGTCAATTACCGAGGCGCAAGTGATTTGAGTTAACGCGATTGTAACAATCGGCCGTGCGCACGCTGGCGCCGCGTCCGTGGCAGGCTTGTGGTGTGACCGACGACGCAGCAGCCCGCCAGTGGCTGACCATTCCCGACCTCGTAGACATCCTCGGCATCGGCGTGGGCCGGGTTCGCCGACTGATTGAAGACCGACACCTTGCCGCCGTCCGTATCGATGGTGTGCTGAAGGTTCCGGCCGACTTTATTCGCGACGGAGAGCCGCTCAGCGAACTGCGCGGAACGTTGATGCTGCTCGGCGACGACGGCTTCAGCAACGATGAGGCTGTGGCCTGGCTGCTCGAGTCCGACGACACGCTCGGTGCCGCGCCGATCGACGCGCTGCGTGCTGGCCGTAAGGCCGAGGTGCGTCGTGTGGCCCAGGCGCTCGCGTAGCCGTTCGCGCGCGGTTCGCGTGCCCTAGAACGTGCGGCGGGTCACCGTCGTGGTGAGCCGGCCGAGGTGTTCCCTGGCGCTGTCGGTGAGGGGCGCATCGTCGATGGCGGCGCGTGCGCTTGCGACGTTCTCGTCGATGAGCTCTTCGACGCGGTCGATGGCTCCGCTGTCGGCGATGGTGCGTTGCAGCATCCGCACCTGATCGGCGTCGAGAGCCGGGTCGCCGAGAAGGTCATCGAGCACGTGACGGGAGCCCGTGGGGAGCGCCTGGCGTGCGTGGGCTATCAGAATGGTGCGCTTGCCCTCGCGCAGGTCGTCACCGCTGGGTTTTCCCGTCACCGCGCTGTCGCCGAAAACGCCGAGCAGATCGTCGCGCAGCTGATAGGCCACGCCAAGGGGCAGGCCGAATGCGCGCAGGGCGTCGATTTGATCGGGAGTGCCGCCGGCAAGGGTTGCTCCAATGACCAGCGGTGCCTCAACGCTGTACTTGGCCGACTTGTAGGTCACGACGCGTTCTGCACGTGACAGCTGCTGTTCTTCGGGATGAACCTTCCACGCGTTCTCCTCGAGGATGTCGAGGTACTGCCCCGCCGTTACCTCGAGGCGCATGCGATTGAACTCACGCCGGGCCGCCCGGGCGACCCCCGTGTCGTCAAGATCGGCCAGCGCATCGTCGAAGAGCTCGTCGCTGAATCCGAGCAGCAGGTCGCCGAGCAGCAGGGCGGCGGATCGGCCGTAGTCGGCGGCCTCGCCGGCGTATCCCGCCGCGCGGTGCAGATCTTCGAAGCGACGGTGGGCACTGGGCGCACCACGGCGGGTATCGGACTTGTCGATGATGTCGTCGTGCACGAGTGCCGCGGCGTGGAACAGCTCCAACGCACTTGCCGCCGACACGATGCAGCGCAGCGCGCGCGCAGCCTCCGCCTCGTCGCTCGCGGTGCCCTCCGCGCGCACGCTCTGCCAGCCCCACCAGCAGAACTGGGCACGAAAACGTTTGCCGCCACTGAGAAACTCCCGAGAGAACTCGCTCACCGGTGCCAGATCTGCCCCGACAGAGGCGAGAATAGAAGTGCGGTCGGCGAGAAACTCATCAATTCTGAGCTGAATAAGCTCAGCGAGACTGGTGCTTTCGGCCACGTGCCTAGCCTAGCTATCGCGACAGCACTAGAATTGACAGTTACAACGCGTTGAACCCGAAAGAGGGGGGAACAGGATGCCGCTTTCAGAGCATGAGCAGCGCCTCCTCGAAGAGATGGAGCGCAATCTCTACCACAACGATGCCGACTTCGTGGCAAAGGTCGGTGGGCGCAGAGGTCGCCCCGCGTACCGGTCGATAGTCTTGGGCATTCTCGTCATAGTGGTCGGCATCGCTGCGCTGCTCACGGGAGTCCTGACCCAGCTCGCCATCGTCGGAATCGTCGGCTTTGTGCTGATGTTCGTCGGTGTGATGGTGGCGATTGCGCCATCGCGAAGTGTGGGTGAGCCTCCCGCCGGTCAGCCGACGAGCAAAGCACGTGCCTCGCACGGCGCCGGCCAGGCCGGCTTCATGGACAGGCTGAATGAACGATGGGACAAGCGTCAGGACGGCGAGCACTAGCCGCCTGACTTTTCTCGCGAGACCCGAAGGGCCGATCTGATGATCGGCCCTTTTTTCATGCCCTCGTGCGCCGGGCGAGCGCCGATTTCGGTGTGATTCGTCGCATTCTGCTCCCTGCCCTTCCATTTCCCTCCACCACTACACACCAATAATTTATTGGGCTTTGGCGACGCATTTTGCCAAAACGGTTTCAAATCCATTGAATCGTGGATCATTGTGGAGTAAAGTGGAGTAACGGCCAGATCGCGGCCGCAGAGCGAGGGGAGGCGCCGATGTTTCTCGGCACGCACAGCCCCAAGCTCGACGAAAAGGGCCGCATCATCCTCCCGGCCAAGTTCCGTGACGAACTCGCCGGCGGCATCGTGATGACGCGTGGCCAGGAGCACTGCGTCTATGTCTTCAGCCAGCGGGAATTCGAGTCGCTGCACGAGAAGATCCGCCAGGCTCCGGTGACGAGCAAGCAGGCGCGTGACTACCTGCGTGTCTTCCTCTCGGGCGCCAGCGCGGAGACTCCCGACAAACAGCACCGAGTCACGGTGCCGGGTGCGCTGCGTTCCTATGCGGGCCTCGAACGCGAACTTGTGGTGATCGGCGCGGGCAGCCGGGCCGAGATCTGGGACGCCGGGGCATGGGAGACCTACCTGGCCGAGCAGGAGAGCGTGTTCTCCGACACCGCGGAGGAGGTGATTCCGGGACTCTTCTAGCGCCTGGTGCCTGACTCCCAGCCATTCACACGCCCTGACACACTTCCCCGGTGCCAGGTCGTCAATGGATGGGGATCAGGAATCAGGGGCTCGGCTCCCCGTCATCATGGCAGCGAACCAGCTCCACACCCCGGTCTTCCTCGAACGCAGCATCGAACTCCTCGGCCCCGCACTCACGGGGCCGAGTGCCGTTCTCGTGGACGCCACGCTCGGCATGGGCGGCCACTCCGAAGCCTTCCTCGCCCGCTTTCCCGAACTCACTCTTGTCGGTCTCGACCGCGACCCGCAGGCGCTGTCGATCGCGGGGGAGCGGCTGGCGCCCTTCGGAAGCCGCGTCAGGCTGGTGCACACGGTCTACGGCGGCATCGACGGTGCACTGGCGCAACTCGGCATTGGCGAGGTGCACGGCGTGCTCTTCGACCTCGGGGTTTCGTCGCTTCAGCTGGATCGCGTCGATCGCGGTTTCTCCTATTCCAAGGATGCTCCGCTGGACATGCGCATGGATTCCACCAGTGAGCTCACGGCCGAGCGCATCCTCGCCGAATACAGCGAGGGCGAGCTGCGCCGCATCTTCAAGGACTATGGCGAGGAACGACTCGCACCGAAGTATGCCCGGCGCATCGTTGAGGCGCGGCAGACGCATCCGCTGACCCGCTCGGCGCAGCTGGTCGAGATCATCACCGCAGCGACGCCCGTCGCCGTGCAACGGCAGGGGCATCCGGCCAAGCGGGTCTTCCAGGCGTTGCGCATCGAGGTGAACCAGGAGCTGGCCGATCTCGAACGCGCCGTTCCCCGGGCTATCGATGCGCTTGCTGTGGGCGGTCGCATCGCCGTCATGGCCTACCAGTCGCTCGAAGATCGCATCGTCAAGCGCATACTCGCGGCCGGCAGCAGCTCGAGTGCGCCACAGGGTCTTCCGGTGGAGCTGCCGGAACACCGCCCCGAACTGAAACTCCTGATCCGTGGTGCGGAACAGGCCAGCGATGAAGAAAAAGCACTCAACCCGCGGGCGACACCCGTGCGACTGCGGGCGGCAGAACGTGTGAGGAGGCTCTCGTGAGCACACCATTGGCACAGGGATTCAGCGACGCCTGGTCGGCGAAGCCCTCACCCCGCTTTGATCGGGAGGAGCGCGGCAGCCACCTCGAGGTCGTCGCGACGCGCAGCCAGCGCAAGGCTCGCCCGCGCACCGTGTACGCCATGATCGCGATAGGCACCCTTCTTGCCATCATCGTCACCCAGCTGCTCCTGAGCATCGTGGTCTCGCAGGGCGCGTATCAGATCGAATCCCTGCAGGGGGAACAGACGAGCCTGCAGCGCAACTACCAGTCCGCAACGGAGGACCTCAGCCGCATCTCGTCTCCGCAGAGCCTCGCGGCCAACGCCACGGCGCTCGGCATGGTGAGCAACCCGAATCTGGTCTACCTGCGCCTGTCGGATGGTGCCGTGCTCGGCTCTCCCGCCGGCGCCCCCGCCGACGGCGTCACCGCGACGGGCAAGACCGGCGGTCTCGTACCCAACTCGCTGCTCGCCGGAGTTCCTCTCGTGACCGAGCAGAGCACGGGAGCAACCGTGCAGCCGCCGGTGAAGACGGTGAAGGCTGAGAATTCGGCAAGCACAAGCGCGCCTGGCACAACGCAACCGGATGCGACCGTACCGTTCAAGGGTGCGCTGCCGTCTCCGGTAACGCACTGACGACAGCCGAGTGGGGGAGCCGATCAGCGTGATGACCAAAAAGTCGATGCGCCGGCGCACGGCGCTGACGGTGGTTGCGCTCCTGGCCGTCATGGGGGTCTTTCTCGTCAAGCTCGTCGACATCCAGGTCGTGAATGCCGCCGAACTCAACAAGAAGTCCACGAATGGCCGCTCGGTCACCCAGACGATCGCGGGCGTGCGCGGCGACATCGTCGACGCCAATGGGGTGACGCTCGCCGACAGCGTGCTGCGCTGGGACTTCTCGGTCTCGCCATACGTGGCCAATCTCGAGAAAAAGAGCGAGCTGACCCGCGACACCAACGCGATAGGCAAGGCGACGGGGCAGGGCGGCGCCGCGGTCATGAAGATCATCACGGATTCGCTGGCAGGCAACCCCAAATCGCTGTACGCATCCGTCGTCAAGGGCGTCGACGTCACGACGCTCAACAAGCTCAACGCCTTGAACATCCCCTGGCTGTACCCCACCCGGCAGCAGGCGCGCACCTACCCCGATGGCGCCGTTGCGGGCAACCTGGTCGGCTTCGTCGGATCGGACGGCAAGGCGCAGGCCGGGCTCGAACTGGCCCAGAACGCCTGCCTCTCCGGAACCAATGGGGAACAAGTGTACCAGCGCGGTGCCGACAGCGTCGCCATTCCCGGCAGCACGGTCGTGACGAAGAAGGCCAAGGACGGCGGGGAAGTCGTATTGACGATCGACAGCGACCTGGAGTGGTTCGCGCAGCAGAAGCTCGCCGAGGCGGTGAAGCAGTTACACGGAAACTGGGGCATCGTCACGGTCATGGAGGCCAAGACCGGAAAACTCAAGGCCGTTGCCGAATATCCTTCGGTCGACCCGAACAATGTCGGTGCGACGCAGGCCGACGATCGCGGCTCGCGGGCGTTCACCTCTCCGTTCGAGCCGGGCTCGACATTCAAGGCGCTGACGGCCGCCACCCTGCTCGACCAGAAGCTGGCGACCCCGGCATCGCGCGTGCTTGCCCCGTTCCACTTCGAATCCGGCCAGGGGGCCTCCCTCGGTGACGCTTTCTACCACGACCCGTGGCGGCTCACCCTGACCGGCGTGCTGATGATGTCCTCGAACACCGGAATCTCCATCCTCGGTCGCAACCTGCCACTGAAGACCCACTACGACTACCTGAAGAAGTTCGGAATCGGCACGCCGACGGCCGTCGATTTTCCGGCGGAGAGCGGCGGCATCCTGCACCCGTATCAGGAGTGGGGCGACCAGACGAAGTACGCGACGCTTTTCGGACAGGGTGTCTCGGCAACCGCGATCCAGACCGTCAGCGCATACCAGGCGCTCGCCAACAACGGCGTTCGACTGCCGGTGCAGCTGGTCGAGGGGTGTCGTCAGGCCGACGGGACCATGACCGAGAAACCCTCCACCAAGGGCACCCAGGTGGTGTCGAAGGCCTCGGCGAACACGACCGTGAACATGATGGAGAGTGTGGTCACCGGCGGCGAGCTCAGCGACAAGCTCACCATTCCGGGCTACCGGGTCGCCGCGAAGACCGGTACCGCCCAGCAGTCCAACGGCGAGGGCGGCTACAAGTCCACGTATATCGTTTCGGTGACGGGAATCGCGCCGGCCGACAATCCGCAGTACGTCGTTTCGGTGAACATCGCGAACCCGACTACCATTACTACGTCCGCCGCGGCCGCACCGTTGTTCAAGACGATCATGTCGCAGGTGTTGAAAGCGTATCGGGTGAAGCCGTCGACGACGCCGTCGCCGAACCTTCCCGCGTACTACTAAACCTTCCGCATACGTAGAAAGTGAGTCCCGTGACCGCATCGGTGTCTCAGGCGCTGCGCCCCGAGCATCCCGTCGTTCGATCACTGGCCGAGCTCGTCGCGGCCTTCGAGCTCGACAATCGCGGCTCGCTCGACGGCGTCGAGGTCAGTGGCGTCTCGTTGAGCTCGGGTGCGGTGCAGCCGGGCGATCTCTACGTAGGTGTTCCCGGGCGCCACACGCACGGCGCCAGCTTTGCCGCAGCCGCCCGCGAGTCCGGAGCAACCGCCATCCTGACCGATGAAGAAGGCGCGAGACTCGCCGCGGACAGTGGCCTTCCGATCATTGTGACGCCGGATGCCCGCGTCGCGCTCGGCGCAGTCTCCGCCTGGATCTATCGCACTGACGAGAACCCCGCCACCCTGTTCGCGGTGACTGGAACGAATGGCAAGACGAGCGTCGTCTACGTGCTGAACGCCATTCTCACCCAGCTCGGTGTCGTCTCCGGGCTCAGTTCCACCGCGGAGCGCCGGGTCGGCGATGTGGCCGTCACCAGCAACCTCACGACGCCGGAGGCGAGCGAACTCCACGCGCTGCTGGCGCGAATGCGTGAAGAGAATGTGCGGGCCGCCGCCGTGGAAGTCTCGGCTCAGGCGCTGAGCCGGCACCGCATCGACGGGCTGGTCTTCGACGTCGCCGGTTTCACCAATCTCAGCCACGATCATCTCGACGACTACGCGGCGATGGAGGACTACTTCGAGGCGAAGCTCGCGTTGTTCCAGCCTGATCGCTCGCGTCGGGCCGTCGTGACGGTGGACTCGGACTGGGGGCGGCGCATCGCGGCGGCCTCACGAATCCCGGTCACCACGCTGTCGACCTCACCGGGCGGCGACGCCGACTGGACGGTCACGGTGACCAGCGAGAGCCTCGGACAGACCGCATTCGTACTCGACGGACCGGATGGCCGCAGCCTCACCAGCAGCATTCCGCTGCCCGGCGCCTACATGGCGGCGAATGCCGCACTGGCCATCGTCATGCTTGTCGAATCCGGATTCGACGTTGAGGCGATCGCCCACAGCCTGCAGAGGGATGGCGGCATCGACGTCTTCATTCCGGGGCGGCTTGAGCGGGTCTCCGGCGAGAAGGGGCCCGCGGTATTCATCGACTACGGCCACACGCCCGACGCCTTTCTGGCCACTCTCGCTTCGCTGCGCAAGGTCACCGATGGCCGCATCATCATGATGTTCGGCGCCGACGGCGACAGGGACACCACCAAGCGCACCGACATGGGGGCGATAGCCGCGCGTGGCTCCGACGTGCTCGTCATCACCGACTTTCATCCGCGCACCGAAGACCCCGCGGCGATTCGCAGAACCCTGATCGAGGGCGCCAGGCACGCGGTCCCCGAGCTGGAACTGTACGAGATTGCGGATGTGCGTGCCGCGTTCCGGCACGCGCTCTCGCTCGCCCACGATGGCGACGTGCTGCTGTACGCGGGCCCCGGCCACGAGGACTACCGTGAAGTCGCCGGTGAGCACCTGCCCTACTCGGCTCGTGAGGATGCGCGGCTCGCGCTGCGCAAAGCGGGGTTGCTGGAATGATCGCGCTGAGTCTGCGAGAGATCGCACACGCCGTCGACGGCGAGTTGCTGCTGCCAAGCCCAGGACCGAGCGACGACAGGCTGGTCTCGGGGCTCTCGCACACCGACTCTCGCGAGGTGATGCCGGGCGACATCTTCTTCGCCAAGCCCGGCGAGGTCACCGACGGTCACCTGTTCGCACCGCAGGCCGTGCAGAACGGTGCGGCGCTGCTTATCGTCGACCACCGGCTCGAGCACGATGTGCCTCAGATCGTGGTGGCCGACACCGTGCTCGCCCTGGGGGCACTCGCCACCGAGGTGGTCTCCCGCGTGCGTGCTCTCGGCCGGCTGAAGATCGTGGCCGTCACCGGGTCCAACGGCAAGACCACGACCAAGAACCTGTTGCGCGCAATCCTTGAGCGTGTTGGACCCACCGTTGCTCCGCAGGCCTCATTCAACAACGAGGTCGGCGCACCGCTCACCATGCTGCAGCTCACCGAAGACACCGCGTTCCTCGTCGCCGAAATGGGGGCGAGCCGTATCGGTGAGATCGCGCGTCTGATTCGTATGGCCCGGCCCGACGTCGGTATCGTGCTCAAGGTGGGCCTTGCCCATGCCGGCGAGTTCGGTGGCATCGAGTCCACTCTCGTCGCGAAGACCGAGATGGTCTCCGATTTGCTCGACACTGACACGGCCGTGCTCAATATCGATGACGCGCGCGTGGCATCCATGGCAGACAAGACGGCTGCATCCGTTCTCTTCTTCGGTCTTGACGATCGAGCGGATGTTCGCGCCACCGATGTGCGCTCCACCTCGCGCGGCACCACATTCACCCTGCACCTTCCGACGGGAGAAAGCAGCCCCGTTGTATTCGGAGTGCTGGGGGAGCACCACGTGATGAACGCGCTGGCCGCCGCATCCGCCGCGCACCGGCTCGGTGTGCCACTCGAGCAGATCGTTGCAGGCATCGAGTCGGTGCATCGCGCGGAACGGTGGCGCATGGAGGTTCTCGGCGGCGCGAATGGTGTCACCATCATCAACGACGCATACAACGCAAGCCCCGATTCGATGGCCGCGGCGCTCAAGACCCTCGCGCAGATCGTCGAGCCGGGCGGTCGCAGCGTTGCGGTGCTGGGCGAAATGAGCGAACTCGGGGAATTCTCCGGCGAGGAGCATGACCGAATCGGGCTGCTCGCGGTGCGACTCAACATCGCCCGGATCGTGGTCGTGGGCGCTGCCGCCCGCCGAATGCACATCTCGATGATCAACGAAGGCTCATGGGACGGCGAGTCGGTCTATGCCGACACGCCGGAGCAGGCCTTCGAATACCTCTCGAACGCTCTGAAACCGGGCGATACGGTGCTGGTGAAATCGTCCAATTCCGCAGGACTGCGGTTTCTGGGCGATCGACTGGGAGAATTGTTCTCGTGATCGTCCTCCTCGCCTCCGGCGCTCTCTCCCTGGCGTTCACGCTATTTCTCACTCCGCTGTTCATCCGCCTGTTCAGAAAGCTGCAGTGGGGGCAGTTCATCCGCGACGATGGACCGAAGAGCCACCACGCCAAGCGCGGCACCGCCACCATGGGCGGCATCATCATCATTCTGGCCGTGCTGTTCGGCTACTTCACCTCGCTTCTGCTCGCCAACGATGTGCCGTCTCTTTCTGCCCTGCTCGTGTTGTTCATGATGGTGGGACTCGGGATCGTCGGATTCATCGACGACTTTCTCAAGACGCGCAAGCAGCGCAGCCTCGGACTCGGGGGCTGGGCCAAGGTCAGCGGACAGGTGGTCGTCGCGACGGTGTTCGCCGTGCTCGCCATCAACTTTCCCTCGCAGGCGGCGGATGGCCACACGCCGGGCTCCATGGCCGTGTCGTTCATTCGCGACACCCCCCTCAACTTCGCAACCCTGAGCGGTCTCGGTGCCATCGGTGTCGTGGTCGGCTACGTGCTGTACCTGATCTGGATCAACTTCATCGTCACCGCAACCTCCAACGGGGTGAACGTGACGGACGGACTCGACGGCCTCGCGAGCGGGGCGTCCATCCTCGCCCTCAGCGCGTACATCATCATCGGGTTCTGGCAGTCCATCCAGTCCTGCTTCAGCTCGAAGATCGATCCGAGCAACATCTACAAGTGTTACGACGTGCGTGACCCCATCGATCTGGCCATCATCGCCACGGCCATCGCCGGCGCGCTCATCGGCTTTCTCTGGTGGAACACCTCGCCGGCGCAGATCTTCCTGGGCGACACGGGTTCGCTCGCGCTCGGTGGCGCCATAGCGGCGCTGGCGATCCTGAGCCACACCGAATTGCTGCTCGTGCTCATCGGCGGACTGTTCGTGATCGAGGCGGGCTCGGTGATCGTGCAGCGCGCGTACTTCAAGGTGACCCACGGCAAACGCATCTTTTTGATGAGCCCCATCCATCATCATTTCGAGCTCAAGGGCTGGGCGGAGATCACGGTGGTCGTGCGTTTCTGGATCGTCGCAGGCCTGCTCATCGCGGGCGGTGTCGGCATCTTCTACCTTGAATGGCTCACGCGCTGATGGATCGACTTGCCACACTCACGAGTTGGCATTCCGACTGGCGGGGCCTTCGGGTGGCGGTTCTCGGGCTGGGCGTGACGGGATTTGCGGCGGCGGACACCCTTGCCGAGTTGGGGGCGGATGTGCTCGTCGTCGCCTCCGCCGCCAGCCAGGAGCGCTCTCGCCTGCTTGAGGTGATCGGAGCCGAGCTCCTGACAGCGCCCGAGCTGAGCGAACCGCCGACCCGGCTGGTCGAATTCGACCCTGAGCTGCTGGTCGTCTCACCTGGCTTCCACCCCGATCACCCGCTTCTGCTGTGGGCTGAGGAACGCGGCATAGAGGTCTGGGGGGACATCGAACTCGCCTGGCGGCTGCGCGACAAGGTCGGTACTCCGGCCGACTGGATCGCGGTCACGGGCACCAACGGCAAGACCACCACCGTGCAGCTCACGGCCACCATGCTGGTGGCGGCAGGGTATAGGGCGGCCCCGTGCGGCAACATCGGCATACCGGTGCTCGACGCGATTCGGGATCCGCAGGGATTCGACGTGCTCGTGGTCGAACTCTCCAGCTACCAGCTGCACTGGGTGAATCGCAACGTTGGCGGTCAGCTCTCGCCCTACTCGAGTGTGTGCCTCAACATTGCCGACGATCACATCGACTGGCATGGCTCTGCGGAGCGGTACAGGGATGCCAAGGCCAAAATCTATGCGAACACGCGCGTCGCCTGCGTCTACAATCGGGCGGATGCCGCGACCGAGCAGATGGTGAGGCAGGCAGATGTCGCCGAGGGGGCGCGTGCCATCGGCTTCGGTCTCGGCGTGCCGGGCCCGAGCGATCTCGGCATCGTCGACGGCATCCTCTGTGACAGGGCATTCCTCGAAGACCGCTTCTCCACCGCCATCGAACTCACGACGCTCGAGGAGCTTGCGGCGGCGGGGCTGGATGCGCCGCACATCGTGGCGAACATTCTCGCCGCGAGTGCCCTGGTGCGCTCCTACGGTGTTCGCCCGGAGATCATCAGGCAGAGCCTGGGTTCGTTCAGTCTCGACGCGCATCGCATCCAGATCGTGAGGCAGGAGGCGGGCATCCGCTGGGTCGATGACTCGAAGGCGACAAACCCGCACGCGGCGGATGCCTCGCTGCGCGCGTTCGACTCGGTGATCTGGATCGCGGGTGGTTTGCTCAAGGGGGTAGACATCGACGCCCTGGTCAGCCGGCACGCAGACCGGCTGCGCGCCGTGGTGCTCATCGGCGTCGATCGCGAAGCGCTGAGGATGGCATTCCAGCGACACGCGCCCACACTTCCCCTGTTCGAGGTCGACGCCGACGAAACTAGGGGAGTAATGCCGACCGCGGTGCGATTCGCCGGACAAGCGGCCAGGGCGGGAGACACGGTTCTTCTCGCGCCGGCCGCAGCCTCCATGGATCAATTCGCGGATTATGCGGAGCGCGGTCGTCTTTTCGCCTCTGCCGTCGATGAGTATCTGGGAGGTGAGGCGGATGACGAATCCGCCTCGGGTGGCGAGGCCGACTAGGGTGCGAAGCCCCAGGCCAGCTGCGACGCTGAAATCGCCGCAGAAGCCGACCCAGGAATCGGCGCCCCCCATCACGACGATGGGTTCGGCCCGCATTTCGCTGGGCCGCGTGTTCAAGGCCGAATCGGCCAATTACGGCTTTCTGCTCGGCATCACACTCTTCATGGTGGTCTTCGGGCTCATCATGGTGCTCTCCTCCTCCTCGGTGGATTCGCACATCGACGACAACAACTTCTTCGCCAAGTTCATGAAACAGGGCATGTTCGCGATCATCGGCGTTCCGCTGATGTTGATCGCGTCGCGCTTGCCTGCGCGATTCTGGAAGAGGTGGGCATGGGTCGCGCTTGCCGCCGCCTGTGGCCTTCAGGTTCTCGTCGTTGCAACCCCATTGGGCCTTGAGGTCAACGGCAACCAGAACTGGCTGCAGATCGGTTCCCTTCCCGCACTGCAGCCCTCCGAAGCCATCAAAGTCGCGATGGTTCTGTGGCTGGGCATGTTCTTCGCCAAGAAGCAGAACAAGCTCGCCGAATGGCGTCACACGTTACTGCCGGCCGTTCTGGTCATGGGGGTTGCGATAGCCCTCGTGCTGGCCGGCGGTGACCTGGGCACCGTGCTGATCATGGCCGCGATTCTCCTGGGTGCGTTCTACTTCGCCGGGGTTCCTCTTCGCCAGTTGATCGTGACATTCCTGATCGGCGGCGGCACCGCGCTGCTCTTCGTGGTGACCAGCGCGAATCGCATGGACCGCATCATGAGCTACCTGCAGCCGCACACGAGCGACTACATGAGCACGGGCTGGCAGACACAGAATGGACTCTTCGCCCTCGCGTCCGGCGGCGTCTTCGGTGTGGGGCTCGGCAATTCGCATTCCAAGTGGGCCTGGCTTCCGTCGGCAGACACGGACTTCATCTTCGCCATCATCGGGGAGGAACTCGGGCTCATCGGCGCAATCCTCGTGCTCGGTCTGTTCGCGCTGCTGGCCGTCGCCTTCCTGCGCATCTTCCACGCGAGCACGGACCCGGCGGCGCGGGTCACGACGGCGGCCGTGATGGTCTGGCTCATCGGCCAGGGCCTCGTGAACATCGGCGTCGTGCTCGGGGTGTTCCCGGTCTTGGGGGTGCCGTTGCCGCTCATCTCGGCCGGTGGCACAGCCCTGATCTCTTCACTCGTGGCCATCGGAATCGTGCTCTCCTACGCGCGTGACAGTGACACCGCCGCGCGGCCTCCGGCTGCGGCGTCGGTGTCATCCGCCCGGGGACGCGTTCGCCGATGACGACGTACCTTCTTGCCGGCGGGGGAACCGCGGGCCATGTCAATCCGCTGCTTGCCGTGGCCGATCGCATCCGCGACACCGAACCGGATGCGACGATCCTGGTACTCGGCACCGCGGAGGGTCTCGAGGCTCGTCTCGTGCCGGCGCGCGGCTATGAACTGCTCACCATCGCGCGGCTGCCGTTTCCACGGCGACCGAACGCCTCGGCCGTCACCTTTCTGCCCCGACTGCGGCGCACCATCGCCCAGATCACGACCCTGATAGCCGAGCGCGAGGTGGATGTGGTGGTCGGGTTCGGCGGATACGCCTCCGCACCGGCCTATCTCGCGGCAAAGCGAGCGGGTGTTCCGCTGGTGGTGCACGAGGCCAATGCGAAGCCGGGGCTCGCCAACCGCCTGGGGAGCCGTTCGGCGCGCGCCATCGGGGTGGCCTTCGCGGGCACACCGTTGCGCAACGCACGACTGGTGGGAATGCCACTGCGTCGCGAGATCGAGACCCTCGATCGCGTGGCCGTGCGAACCCAGGCGCTGGCCGAGTTCGGACTCGATGCGGCGAAGCCCCTGTTGCTCGTGACCGGAGGGTCGCTGGGCGCGCGCCGCATCAATCGCACCATCCGGCAGAGCGCGGAACGCATTGTGGGCGCCGGCTGGCAGGTTCTGCACGTGCAGGGCGGGCTCGCGGAGCTCACCGACCCCGGCATCGAGGGCTACCACCTCATCGACTATTGCGATCGCATGGACCTGGCCTTCGCCGTGACGGATCTCGCCGTGTCCCGCGCCGGTGCGGCGACCGTGAGCGAGCTGAGCGCGCTCGGTATCGCCGCCGTGTACATCCCATACCCGGTCGGCAATGGTGAGCAGCGTTTCAACGCGGCGGGAGTCGTCGGTGCCGGGGGAGGCATCCTCGTCGATGATGTGAATTTCACGCCCGATTTCGTCGAGCGCGAGGTGCTCGCACTGTTGGGCGACCGCGCCGCCGTGGCGGCGATGGGTGAGCGGGCGGCCAGCGTGGGCATGCGCGACGGCACAGACCGCATGGTGTCGCTCATCCACAGCGTGCTCTAGGTGTTCTTCCCATTGACGTTGTGAACGCGGTCGATGGGTGATTTGCCGCCGATGCCGGTATGGGGTCTGTGGTGATTGTAGCTGTGGATCCAGTCCTGG